>NZ_JARFVR010000001.1:0-368166 GCF_055818025.1 Gardnerella sp. c11Ua_71
CGCTCAACAGCCTTCAAACGTGTTTCAGACTCTTGCAAGGCTTGTGTAACCTTGCCAGCCGCCTCAGTAGCTGCTTGCGCCGCACCATTCGCCGTGCTAGTAGCATTATTAGCCTTGCCAGCCGCCTCTCCAGCCGCCGCCGCTTGAGCGTTAGCCGTACGAGTAGCTTCGAGTGCAGCCTCTTTAGTCTGCTTAAGCTCTTCAACAGCGCCAACAACTTTAGCGGCTGTTTCGCCAGCCGTCTTGACTTGGTCAAGAACACTTTGAGCTTGAGCCACAGCCGTAGCAGACTCTTGAGCCGTGTGGAGCGCATTGTTCGCTGCTTCTACCGCTTGTTCGCTAGTCTGCTTTGCTTGAGCCACTTCGCCAGACACGTTCCTATAGGCTTGTGCTGCCTCATCGCACTTTTGAGCACTAGACGACGCGCTAAAGCCAGCACGCTGAGCCTTAACGACTTCTTCCTTCAATGCTGCTAAATCAGTCTCGGTTTGCTTGTTAGCAGTCTCTGTTTTCTCACGCACTGAGTCCGCTTGTTGTGCCGCGCTATTTGCACGCTCAACAGCTTGCTGAACCTTACTAGCCGCATCATTCGTCGCGTCCTGCACAGTTTGTTTCATGCTACTTACAGCAGCATCAGCGCGCGCCGCCGCCTGGTCAGCAGACTGCTTGCTAGAATCACACTTTTGCGCCGCCTGGTCAGCCTTGGTCTTCGCTTCTGTTGCCTCTTGTGCCGCCTCATTGGCTTTGTTCGCTGCCTCTTGTGCCGCTGTTCGTATAGAATCCGCTTTAGATGCCGCCTCGTTGGCGTTAGCTACAGCGCTCTGAGCATTCTTCGCAACAGTCTCGCTCTGCTCAATAACGCTCGTAAGCTTTCCACTAAGCGCATTCGCCTCGCTAGTCGCATCAGCACATTTCTGCGCCGCCTCCTGCAAAGCCTGCCTATAAGATACGCCTTCAGGCGAGCCAGCGTCATAAACGGCGCGCTCAACAATAGCCGTAAAGCTTTTAGAACACACGATAGAGCTGCCGCGCTTAACCTCAAAACCAAGCGTCACGGCGCCAGTCATGCGACACGCGTCACGAGGCACAACACACTCGTAGACCACTCCTTCAGGAGACTGTTTACGATCCATTTTCACTCGGCCACCAAGCAAGACACCAGGCTGCTGATTATAAGCTAGCCATACTTCCACATTCTCATCATCAACAGGCACGCCGTCATTGCAAGGCTGCACGCAAACCGTGCGACCATTCTCATCGCCGCCATTCAAACGAACATCAGGAATAAAAGAGTTCGCATAGTCAAGCTGAATGATAGAACGCGTAACGCTAGTAAAATCACTCATGAGCAGCCTCCTTATTAGTAGATGCCGCCTCAAGCTCCTCCACTCTTGCAGAAAGCACTTTCGTGCGAGCCTGCAAGCGCGCATTATCCAAACTCAGATTTGCAATCATCAACTGCAAATTCGTCACAGTGATAGTATTCTCATCTTCCATTATTCATTCTCCTTGCTTGTAGTGTTTTTATTATCTTTTCCATCAATGCCTAACGCGCTCATAATCAAATCGAGCTTTTCAAGTATTTGATTCGACGGACTATTAGATAAGTCAAGCTTCACAGGTGGAGGCGCAAAACTACCCTCTGGCATCTCAAGCATCGGTGGAATCATATCACTATCATCTTTTATCATTTTCACCTCCAGTTATCATCAATGACAAAGCCATGACCAAAGCCAAAGCGAACAGGCTGATAATCCGTGACTTGACCGTTGTATATGGCTCTCGGCAAATAGAATTGCTGGACAGCCATATTTAATCCGCCGCCAGAAACACAACAAGAACTATCAATAACAGCGTTCGTAAGACTTCGACCCGTAAGCGATAGGTTACCCCAAATCGTGAAACCAGCCGAGCGTCCGCCGCTGCCGTCAACAGCAGCATTATTATCAAGCAGCATACGCAGCCTGCCATCACTCCACCAGCCAAGGCAAGTATCATAAGAGTCAGCTTCAAACGCGAGCATGCGCGCGCCAGAGTAGTCACGCCGCCAGCCAATATGACCCAGTGCACCACCGTAATCGTCCGTAAAATACATGCCGCGACTGTTTAGCTTCAGCGCGCCGTTATAAATAGCATTATCCGTAATAGTCATTCCACCAATCTCACCACGAGACACGTGAATAGTAGAATTTGTTAAATCCCACCAGTTAGAGTTTGCGTAATCTTGGATACGACCAGCACGAATCAAATTCGCGTCCAAATTACCAGTCTTAATCATGTCCGCACTAAGATAGCCAGTACGCATATAAGACGCGTTTAAATAAACATGTCCGCCACTCAAGTAGATGCCCTGTGTCTCGCCATTGTTGGTGAGTTTGTTGAAAATCGACTCCTGAGTCAAAGACTCATTCATCTTCGAAATCACACCATCAGCACTATCGTCAACAATCTGCTTAACAGTTTTGCCGCCAATCCTAGCTGTTGATTGCAAGCTGAACTCACCAGTGTCGAGATTCCAAAAATTCCTGCCAACAGCATCACTCAAAATGCCAGTATAAATACGGTCTGCAAAGAGTCCGTGGCCGTCGCAAACTTTTTTCCAATCCCAGTCGCCATTAGACTTTTTAGAATCCGCTATGCGCCAAAAACCGCCACCAATCTGGGTCACGGTAGTAGGATCCTTGTCTTTACCCTTGTCGTATACAAACAAGCCAGCATTAGGTGTTAGATAAGTATATCCGCCGCGAGCATTAAGTACCGTGTTTACATGTTCGATAAGGTCACGAACATACAAGCCGTTACCCTCAGCAACCGCATTCCACTCATCAGACTGAGCAATAAGAGCATCAAGCTTCTGCTCTTGAGCACGGCGCTTTTGCGTATAAGATTCGTGAATGTTGCCGAGCGTAATGCGAGTCGCGTCAACAGAATCAAGTAAATCTTCCTCAATTTTTAGCACGCGCCCTTCAACGCGAATAGGCGGCGTAAACGTAGTATCAACAATCTGCACGGAGTCGCCAACACTCACGCCATGCGCATCAAACCCAGCACGACCAAGATTCACCACGTCCGCTTCGTAAGCCACTTGAGGTTTCGACACTTGTATCAATCGCGCCTTAGCAAGTCTTAAAAGCTCATTACGGTCATCGCAATCATCAAAAACCGCGTCACCTTCGAGCACACCCCAATACTTTTGCGCTTCAACATTATCAAGATACGCTTTACCGCCGTTTACTTCCTTAAGCCCAATGCGCCTAGAGTAACCTCCAGTAGTGTTCCCGTCATCGTCTGTTTTTTCTTCGCCTTTGCCCCAAGCGTAAAGGCGCGTTATAACCTGCTCAGCCATAAGAGTGCGCTTAACGCTCTTTAGATCGCATCCGTACTCGAATCGTCTTTCAGCATTCTTATTACCGCGCTGCTCCAGCAAATTCACAGTTCGAGCCGTAACTTTGCCATTCTCAACGGTTATGTTGGTTTCGATTTCAAGACCGTATGCTTTTGCAATATCTTGTAAAGATTTTAGAACGCTTTGATGGTAGAAGTTTAGATCAGTGTAATGGCGTATTGTGCCGTTATCTACAGTGCCAACATTCCATCGTGTACCCTCTAACGCTACTTTCGCGCGCTCTGGTGCGGTTGTTTTTCTCCCTCGTTTGTCTAGTATGTATACGCTTCCGAGTTCTGCGATAGAGTTCACGCAGTATGCAGTAGTGACTGGCTTGCCTTCATCGCGTTGTGTTTCCACACTTTGCACAATATACTCATGCCATAAGCCTTTGCCGTCTAAGTAAAGCAAGCGGTCATTTTTCTCTACATCACCGTCAAGCGTTGTAATGTCAAGCGTGTCTGTGCCGTCTACTGCGCATGTGCTTACCGCTTTAATGATAGATGTAATATCTGGCTTTAATATGCCGTTGTAGCTTACGTGAGCAAATCGCATTGATGCTCCTTTACATTAAAGTTAATGGTGTTACTTCGAGTGTTCCGCTGCAGCCTGTACACGTGATCGTGTTTGCTCCTGGTAGCAGCGTGAAGTAGTCGGAATCGATTGTTGGAAGAATGATATTGTTGTTGATCCTGCAATTTCTGCTTTGCGGACTTGTATCTACGGACAATACGCCATTCATGTGTGAGCCTGTGCTAAAAGTAAGAGTTTTGCCATCTTGCCTAGCTATTGACGCGGCGTCTATGTCAAGGGAGAGCGAGAATTGCGGCCACACTGGACTACTCCCTGGTATTGCCACGTGGTTTTCGCCTTCATGCAGCCTGAATATATGCTTTTTGCCATAAACGTATGGATCTGCATCGAGTGATAGTTCTAGCAGTAGTGCACAGTGGAATGAATCTTGCCAGTTTCGTATTATTTTCCAGTTTGATACACTCCATCGTCCGCGATATTCTCCGTTTGAGTCGCTTGTTTGCAGGCTTCCTTGCTTTCCGTGAATTTCTTTGGCGATATGCTCAAAAAGAGCGTTTACTGTAGCTAAATCTCCTAAAGCGTAGAGGCTTAAGGTGATTGCGCGTTTTTGTAGGAATGCTGCGTGCGTATCGTCTTCTACTGTTGTGTCTAGTACGCCGTTAAGCCCAGGAACAGTAATGCTGGAAGTAGTTGTTTTTGGCGATTCTATGCTGATTCCCTTTTTTTCGAGATTCAGCCCCCATTCGTCGAGTGGGATTTTGTTGATTCTACATTCCAGCATTATTGTTCCCTTCTTTTATCTTCCTAGTGTTGCCATTTTGTTTAGCTCATTGTTCATTGGCTTTGCAAGTATTCCAGCCATAACTTCGCCGCCGCGACCGTTCAGTTTCAGCGCTACGCCTTGGCTCATTACTCCATCGAACGCGTCGTATAGATCCTGCTTCGTTAAGCCTGTTCTTGATGCGTCGACTTCATAATTTGCTGCAACTTTTGCTATCTGGTTTTGTTGAGCGTTCCAGCCTCCATCAGGCGGCATAACAGTAGTCCTTAAGCGGATAGCGTTCGCGTCATTAAACCAATTCCCAGATTGCTTGGTGAATCCTGCAACTTGTTTTTGCACGCCTTGCCATGAATCGCCAAGCCCTTTACTGAAACCTTGCATGATGGCATTACCGGCAGGAATGAGCAGCTTCTTATCGTAAGAGATTGGCCCCTTATGTTTAGCAATCCACGAGCCAATCCCACCGACAAAATTGCAAACTCCGTCCCATGCAGCTCTTAAGCCTTTGAGCAAACCGTTAAGGATTGCCTTGCCAGCATTCCACAACCATTGACCAGCGCCACTGAAGAATCCAAGGATTCTATCCTTCAAACCAGTAACAAAGCGGAACACGGCATCAATACCAGCCTTTGCACCGTTTTTTATGCCGTTCCAAATGTTAGTAAAGAACGAGCTAATACCATTCCAGGTGCTATTCCAAATGTTGCTAATAAATCTCAAGCCATCGCTAAAAAGATTTTGCATTCCTCTCCAAACTCCGCTGAAGAATGAACTAATAGCATTCCAAACTCCTGAAAAAATATCTTGTATGCCTTGCCAGCATTTACCCCAGTCACCAGTGAAAACTCCAGAAAGGAATTCACATAAGCCTTTGAACACTTGTATTACGCCTTTTACGATATCTCCAATTGTGCTAAAAACGGGGCCAAGCGTATCTCCTAGCACTTGCACCAATCCTCCGAATGCATCTTTTAGAGCATCTGTTGCTGGCTGTAGCTCTTTGCATAAGTCTAAGAATGCGTTCCATGCATCCTGCAAAGGCGGCAATATTGTTTGCGTGAAATTATTAAAACTATCACATAACGATTGCCACATTTCGCGCCCTTGCTCTGTTTGAGTAAAGAAGTATGCAAGAGCAGCTACAACTGCGCCAATTGCTATTACTATTAATCCAAGCGGATTCATTGCCATAACAGCGTTAAATACAGTCTGTGCAACTGTTGCTATAACTACAGCTGCTTTATAAGCTGCCCAAGCTGCTATAACTGGCATTATTGCAGGTGCAAGAGCTTTAACTACTTGCAAAACGCCATTAAGCACATCGCATATAAATTTAATAGCTGCAGCAAGAGCTTCAGGAGGAAATAGTGCATTCCACATTCCTCCAGCAATGCTGAATACCTCTTTGAAAATGTCGCACAATGATTGCCATATTGCTTTAAATGATTCAAATACTCCAACGTTTTGCATTGCTGCAAAGAGTTTCCCAAACCAGTCAATAGCTCCACTAATGGCTGCTGATAATGGTGCTTGCATCGAGTTAGTGAGGTCACTAATTGCGTCTGCAATTGCGCTCATTGCTTGAGTTGTTGGCCCTTTGATTGAGTCAAAGATTACCATTCCAGCTTTTACAACAGACGCTTGCAGATTTCCCCAAGCACCTTCAATTGTTACTGTACTTTGTGCAGCTTTTACGGCAACATCGTTGAACCCTAGATCAAGCAATGCTTTATTGAAGGCTTCGCTGCTAATCTTGCCTTGGCGCATTGCATCTGCAAAATTGCCAGTGTATACACCGTTTTTCTTAAGTTGCTCCTGAATTTTGCCAGATGCGCCTGGTATTGCCTGTGAGAGCTGCCTCCAGTTATCTGCTGTGAGTTTTCCAGCGCCAGCAGTCTGAGTAAGTACCAATGCGACGGACTTAAATGTTTCTTTGTTGCCGCCTGCGATTGCGTTCAAGTTGCCAGCTGCTTCAGCGAGCTTGTCGTATCCTTTTACTCCATTTGATGCAAGCTGTGCTGTAGTTGAGCGTATATCTTCAAGATCATACACAGTTTTATCTGCGTACGTTTGTGTTGATTTGGTAAGCTCTTTAATCTGCTTATTGCTTACTCCTGCAAATTGTAAGGTTGCGCCAAACTTTTGCGCAGAGTCAGATGCGCTCATGATTTCGCTAGTAATACCGCCAAAAGCACCAATAATTTTACTTGTAACAGATTGCGCTATGCCGCTAATCATGCCCATTTTTAAGCCAAAACCTTTAGCAAACCCATTACCTGCGTTTTCACCGCTTTTTTGCGCATGAGATGCCATAGAGTTGAGTGCTTGCTGGATTTTACCGCCTATCCCTGCTGCTTTTTGCGAAAAAGTGCTTGCGTAACCTGTGCCTGCTTGTGAGCCTTTTTGTATAACAGTAGAGTTGGCTGATGTTAGTTTTTGGGCAATATTGCTTCCGATTTTGCTAATGTTTTGATTGAATCCAACTGCATATTTTTTGCCAGATTCAGAACCTTTTTGAGAAACACTATTGTTGGCATTGTTGAAAGCATCACAAATAGCCTTACCTACGCCTTTTGTAGATGGCACTATTTCTACGAAAGCGCGCGCAATGTTAATACCGGTATCACCTCTTGCCATTATTTGCCTCTTTCTCTATCTATCCCAAGCAAAGCGTAAAATTCTTCACTGCTTTCCGCATGACCTGTTTTGATTGTGGTGCTGTTACCGTTTGTTTTCGAGCCAGGCCGCTTAATCGTATTGCTGAACTTTTTGCCTTTGCTTGCGTCTTTTGTTTTGCAAAATGCTAGAAAAGCTGTATTGTCTGCAATATTTGCAAGCAATTGTCGCGTTGTATCCCATTGTGCTTGTGGGTTGATTTTTCCCCAAATAAGTGCACAGTCTGGCAAATTTGCTGCCAAGTCAGCCATTCGCCTAACGCGTATACTTTCGCCTGTTTCATCTAAGTTAAGCCCGTAGAATCTTTGAATGTCCGCGCGTAAGGTATCTGGCGCGATGTGTAGCATTTCTACGAGCGTGAGGAGTTTGGGGAGACTCTACGCAAGTATTCAGATACGAAAGAGGATACTTCTTCCATAGTGATTCGTCCTGTTTCCTTATTTCGTAAAGCGTTTTTAACTTGCTTATACTTTTCTCCAAAAAGTCGTTTAAGTAATGGAATAAGTGCGAAAGCGTTAGGTTCTGTATCGTCTGCTGGGTTTAATTGTGAAAGAAGCTCCAATGTTTCCAGGTCGTCTAGCACTTGTGGGTCGACTGTAAGTTCTACGCCTTTGATGGATACAAGAATTGGCTCATCGTTAGGTACAATTTTCTTTTCTTGTGTCATATTTAGTCCTTTTTAGGAGTGTGTAAGAGGGTGAAAGTTCCTTTCGTTTTTGTTAAGAGCTGCTCACGCAAGTGAAAGGAATAAAAGCCCTACGTGAGCAAGATTCATCAACTGTGATTAGACTCTGAAGATGCGCCACTAACTGGCTGCGACGCTCCCAAATCTGCAAAGTAATTGTATGAATTATTGCCTTGCTTATCTGGGAAGGTAGAGAATGTTACGCTGTATGTAATGGCATCTCCGGCATGATATTGAACATCATCAGAATCCGTAAGAATTGCATCGGGGAATACTTTGCGTTGCTTTTTGTTCATACCTTCTAAGAGAAGCTCTGCAACAATGCTTATATGCTCAGCCTGTGGCATTCCTGTAGTGTAAGAAGTTACATCTTCTCCATTAGCTATGACGCGATTGCTTCCGTATCGAGTTCTAAGCACTGTAGCTGTTGTTTCTAGCATCGTGAACTGAACTTTTTCTGAATAAGAAGCGATAAATGACGCTGCTGTTTTCCCATCCATATCATCGATGTCTGTAGTGTCCATGTCGGTGCTGGTGGTAATTCCGTCTTTGTTCAAGTCTGCTACATTCTTAAAAGCATCGTCAAGCTTGTCTGTAGCATTTGTAGGCAACGGCGTGCCTGCTGGCGCTACGAAAAGTACTCCGCCTGGGAATTGTTTTGTTATAGCAATTTTTTTAACCATAAAAATCTCCTTTATAAAGGTGTGTTAATTCTGAAATTCACCATGAAACGGTGATGATATGGGGTGTCTGGGTCTGGGTAGATTGTGACTGTATCGATGATCACGCTTGCAACGTTTTCTGCATGCTCTGGCATTGCCATAAGTGTGAATGCAAGAGCATCTGCAGCTTCTGCGGCTTTTATTTGGCTTGGTGCATAAATTGATGCAGAAAGAGCGTAAATTCTTTTTCTGTCGCTTATACTTGTGCCATTTTTTTCCACCGTTATGAAGCTACTTGAGCTTGTTGCATTTTGTGGCACAAGCCCTGACGCTTCAAACCCGTCAATGCGTCCATCAGTGTTGAGGTAAGTGATAACTGTTTCTTCAATGGTTTTCATTTACCTGCTCCTACAGCTTTTGCTAACCAGTGATGTCGTCCTTCTGATCGCATTGTTGCCAGCCATTCTTTGGAAGGATTGCTTGCTGCTGTAACGATTGCAACGGCGCCGTGTTTAGTATCTTTTACTGGCAATGCCACATATTTCGGGTGTATTCCGCTTTTTGTGGTTGTTGCCATGGCTGTAGCATTTGATGCGATTTCTTGTGCTACTTTTGCTACTACTGTGTGCCCTGCTGTTCGTCGCAGCTGTAGGAAGCCGTCAAAGTTTAATTTAACGTTGTTTTTGCTCACATCATCCTTCCTTGTCTGTTACGTCGACTTCGAGATTCCAAGCGGTTGGACTCATACCGCCGTCTAGTGGCTCTGGGTCTCCTAACACTGAATATTCGCGCCCTCGAATCCGAATTTTTGCTCCTCGTAGGCTTTTGTAAGTCCAAGAACGAGGGAAGTAACAGATGCGTGACACTTCTATGCCGTATGGCTGCAGGTCACTATCCGCGTTTGCATTAGCAAATACTCCGCTTCCTGGAGAAACAAGCACATTTTCTACTTGCTCCTCTTTTGGTTCTGCTTCTATAGGATTGTTGAGCGCGTCAACGCCGTTGAATACTGGGAAAAGAACTGTTACTGTTTCACCTTTCATCTAAATCTCCTATAAGGTTCACGTGAAAGCCTGTTTGCGCTCCTTGCCCTCGTATTAAGCGTTTTTCAGCGCGAGTCAAATACAAGTCACCAGCTGGATTTGTAAAACTCCACGATTGTGAGAAAGCTCCCACAGTTTGTGATGTTTGCGTTACTCCAGTCATTCCGTCTCCAACGTTTTCAGCTGATGCAAGAGCGCGCCTTACTACACTGCAACAAACGAAGCAAAGTAGCCGCTTGTTGTCTGTGAGTTTTGGCGCGCTTGCTTGCATAAGAGCTGACGCATCAGATATCAGTGTTTCTACCGTTTCACGGTTTCGCGTTGAGGCTGCTGGGTAGCGCGCCTTTACGTCGTCAAACGTTGCGAACACTTCCATGCCAGCGCCTTCCTGTTAGCGAGATACCACTGCTGATCCAGCTGGTGCCTTAACAACAGCGAAACGGTCTGCGAATACGTACCATGCGTACTGAACTTCCAAGCGCAACGCAACCTGATTCTTACGCTTCAAATCGCCCTGACCGTCTGGGTCACCGAATTGGATAAGTTCCAATGGAAGATTGCGCTGAATGCCCCAATACACACCATTTGTAAAGTCACCAACAATAGCTTTAACACCACTGTCTTGCTTCATTTCAGGAAGACCATTTACAGTAGTAGACACAGCTGTCTTAATGCCCTTATACTGAGTCATTCCAGTACCAAATCCAAGTTCTGGGTACATTAAATGACCTTGCTTGTCTTTAGCTGTAGCAAGAGCGTAAGCAGCTGGTTTGGAAAGTGCTAAACCGTTTACGTCCGTCCCTTCACCGTCTGTCAAAACTAAACCAATTGCCTTTTCAATGTCTGCGTCAATGCTTGTACTAGCATCAACGGTTTTCTTTGTAGAAGTAAGGTAATTCGTCCAGTCGGTTGTTGCGCCGTTTGCTGGATTTACGCGATGAAATACGCCAAAGTCGAGTGCGCGAGCTAACGCTGTTGCGCCTTCCTCTGCGAGAGTTTGCATAATACCGATTTGGTAATCTTCGTCGGCCCACAACACTTCGTTGCTAAAGCGCATTGTTACCTGAGTCTTATGCGGCGTTACAGTTACAGATCCAAACGTTGCGTTGGTTGCGCCTTTATCTGCGCCTTCTGCAACAAATTCTGCACGTGGCTTCGAATCCAAGGTGACAAGTGTGGAATTACCAAAAAGTGTTGGTTTTGCGGCAGACAATGCTGCAACAGCAGAGCCAGAGGTTACACCTTTTACAATTCCCTTCACCAAGTGGTCAGGGAGCTTTAGGTCTTTAGATTCTAAAATTGACATAATTTTTTTACCTTCCTTACATAGGGTTTTGTTTAATCGTTAGAAAAAAGTTTGCGAACAAACGCACGAGTATCGTCTACTTTTAAGCCGTCTGGCTCATCGTTAAGGCGAATGCTGTCTGTTCGTGGTTTGGAAAACTCTTTAATTACCGCCGCGTGATCGCGTAATTCTTTTTCTGTTGAACCGCGCAATAGTGCAGCTGGTACGCCAGTTTCTTTTGCGACGAGTTGTGTGAGTTCATCGTGTTTGCGCTGTGTTTCAATAGCAGATAGTTTTTCTTTCAGCTTTGCTTCAGATTCTTCTACTGCTTTGAGTTTTTCAGCTGCTTGTTCTGAACTCTTGGCTCTGGCTTCCCATTTGCGTGCAAACCCGCGCCATTTTTCAGCTTCCGCTTTGTAATCTACTTCCTCGTTTTTTTCTTCCGTTGAAGTAGTTTCGGCATTGTTGAGTTCTTCGACCTTTTCGGTTTCTGTCTCTTGTGTTGTGTTTTCCAACTTTTCTCCTTAATAAAAAAGCCCCATGCGGGGCTGGTTAATAAAAAACCACCTTTTGCAAGGTGGCTAAAATCTGATAATTGCTATAAGTTATAGCGTAAATTCGTTAGTATCGTTTAAGTATTCTTTAAGTTCTTGTTCGAATTCTGCTTGTTTAGCACGATAGGCTTTTGCACAATTAGCACATAAGTGGTGATTGTTCCCAACACCTATCCAGCCTTTAAGTGGAGAATCCTCCCTCAAGTCAAATCCTAGTGTTGGTTCTACTTCAGGTGCACATTCGACTTTAGCTTTGCAATGGTCACAAAATAGTGCAGCTTTAGCAAGATATGTCATGTTAAATCCTTGTTGTATTGAATATGTTAAAAAATAAGGGTTACTGTGTTATGGACCAAAATTTATTTATTCATCTGGTGAATGAACTTTACGCGGGACTCCTAAATCGTCTGCTATATCGTCATAGACATCCCCGCATTCATAAGGATCTAGAAGGTTATAGGCTTCTATTAGCAATTCTTTAGGTGCGCTCTTGCGCATCCATACGTCTACTAAATAAATATCAATTGCGATTGATGGTTCACCTGCTCTAATAGCGCTATTGGCTGCTTCTTTAGAGTGTTTGTCCATATTGGGTTCAGCATAGGGACGAAGTTTCTCAGCCATGTCATAACAAATTTTCATCATGTTCATCAGCTTTTCACACCTCTCTTATCTTCTACGTCATGATATGCAGTAATGACACGCCATCCACGTTTCTTTTTTGTTAGAACTACTTTTATTTTAACACCATATCTTGTAGCACTAATATAGCGATGCTTCCTAAAAGATTCGATTACATCTTCGCTTGGGTTAGTTATTACAGACATAACCATTTTCTGTATTTGCCTTGAATCCCAATTATCAGGGAATTTTGTTTTTCCAGGATTGCTAGACCAAGCTGCATGACCACCCTTGCCGTCTGCATCTCCTTCCATAATGTGTTTCCATACGTGGTCGCTAATATGCTTTACATTTGTTGGATAATTTTTGGGATATTTTACTACCCGTCCATCGGAGCAAAGTCCGCGCGTCTTTCGTAACTGCGCAACAACTTCTTGCCATGTTGGCTCAACAACTTCGTTAGCATCTTTACCATGTTTGCGAGCTTCCGCTTTGTTTTTCTCCCAAACTATTTTTTTAGCTTTATCCCATTCGTCGCTAAGAGCGTCAGGATTGTAGCCTCGAATTTTGTTTGGATTTGCATCCCACTCAGGGCAAGCTACACAATCGCAATGATCATGCATTTTATGAGCTGTTTTTTCAGACTTGTACACAAACCCACGGCCTGCGAGCATTGTGCAGAAAGCGCATGTTTTGCCTTGTGGCACTAATGCATAGCGTGGTTTTTTGGGGTCTCGTTTGCAATTTTCAGCGATTGTTGCGCGTCCTGGTATTTTAACCCATCTATCCATGGCGTCGACGATTGCTTCATCAAACTTGTTTCTATTTGAAAGTATATGATCGTGAATTTCTTCAACGATTGCTTTCTTGGAATAAGTTTGTGCGAGTGATGCTTCAAAACCGTCGTCAACGTCAGGCAATGCGTCCGCACGAACTTCTTCATACCATTTCGCAGCCGCCATAGCAATTTGTTCGCTATATTGTGATGCTACTGCTGGAATCAGTTCGTCTATGAGAGCAATGCGAGCAGCTTCTGTTGATGCACTAGCTATTTTCTGTAGTACTTCCTGTGCTGCTTGTTGCGCTGAGTCGCTTATCTTCTTGTTGGCTGCTGCTAGACGATTCGTATCCTCCCTTGTTACCAATTGTCGTCTCCTTGCCTAGCAAATTGTTAAGTGAATCAAGCGCACGCGTCTTTCGTGCTTCGCTGAGTAGGGCCCTGCTTTCTGCATCGCTGAACCCTAATTGTCGCCATGCGATTTCGTTCATTGCGTACGATGGACATGTTGCTGCAACTTTATTGAAGAAGTCGCCTCTAGCTCCCATGCTTACTTCTTGCGTTGGTTTCCATGCAACTTGTGCCGCATAAACATCTGGAGGAATTGTTGTCATTCCGTCATTTTGTAAGCAAACTGCAATGCCGAGCGCTTTGATGATTGATTGGCTAAAAATCAGGTTTTGCCTATCTGCTTCGCGCGTTAATTTGCGTTCTGCTACGCTCATTGCTTCAGCACTTTCTGGGTTTGATGTTGTAATGCCGAGGTCGCATGCTGGCAAACCTGTTTCGCTAGATACCATGAGTGCAATCGTTTTCAGCATCTCCGAGTGTGGAGTCATGCTTGCTTGCGTAATCTGTTGCAAGGTTGGAGTGTCTCCGTCCTCGTCTTTCGTTACACCGTTGATTGCACTAATGTAGTTACTCCATTGTGCTTTTTGTGCATCTTCAGAAAGACCTAAGAACCATAACTTTGGAATACTGTAGAACTCTGCAGTTGCTTCCATTCTTACGAAGGTTCTAATTGCCATATCCGTATAGCTCATAAGCGGTCTTGTGATTCTGCTTCGTCCGAATGGTCTGTCGAGCTGTGGATCGTAGCAAATTGGTACTACGCATACGCCTTGATAGGACTGTTTAGCAAGTGTTGCTTTCCATGCGCCTTCAACTTTTTTAACTTCGTATGAGTACCCTTTGAGCCAGAATCTTACTTCGTTGACTTCGTTTTTCTCATTTGTTCCTGTAATGGTCATTGCAGCTTTTACTTCTTGGTGGCCCATATCCCATAATGCGGAACTATTGAGCGCGCTTCTAGGTGTGATTCTTACTGCTCCACCTGCATCAACGTCCTTATATATTGCCAAGAAGCTGCATGAATGTTTGTATGCGCTTATGATGGCTTGTGGCAAAATCACGCTGAACTGGTTTGCTTCTGCGATTGCGCGCATGTTGTGTACATCGTCACCGTTGATTTGTAACCCATCGTAAACGCTTAGGTCAGCTAATGCTCTTACTGCTTTCGCGCTCCATCCAACGACTGCTTTAACTCTACGAGCTACATCTTCTGGAATGGAAATGTTTAGATTTTTAACTGTTTCGTCTGCGTTAAAGTATTTTGTTCGTTTTTGGTTACTTTCATAATGTTGTTGCCATGTGTCGTAAAGCCTTTTAATGGTTGGCATGTCTTTTTCGTCTACGCCATCAATTTTGCTACCGAATGACAACAGTTGCGAGCTTGTGTTCTCAAAATCTTGTAACGTCATACTAATAGCCTCTGCTTTCTTCCAGGATGTCGTTTGCTCACGAATGCTGCGTGTAATGCCATTGTGCAAGACACGAGTGGTGTGGTATCTACGTCATCGTCTAACTTTCCCCAGGCAAAAAGTCCGCTTTTGCCAAGAGGTCTTGTTGATGCGCCTTTTACTGCTGCTGCGAGTGCTGGCTGATCTTCATCTGGCAGATGCGTAAGTTTTCCAGCTGCTAGCATGTCCATGAATCTTCCGCATGCTTGCCCTACGTCTCGCATGGTTAGCGATATTGTTGGGATGTGTGCGTCTGCGAAATCTTGTAAGAGTATGCCTGTTGCGCTTCCTGCGTCTATTCCGACTCCTAACATGTTGCGTTTTCGTGCTGCTAGGAAGTCGATGAGCCAGTCTGTGCCTTCTGTGAGTGGATGTGATTCTAAAAATTCAATATGTGCGTATCCGTCGGGATATTTCATGCATGCAGACAATGTTAAGCGGTCCCGCGATGGTGGGATTTCTACTCCGTATGCTTTAACGCCGCCTTCTATACGATTGCTTATTGTTGCTGCTTGCCATTGCTTGTCGCTGATTGCGGATGTTGCTAATGCGAGTTCGTCCCATACTCCAAGAGCTTCGCGCCTGAATGAGTCTTCGGAAAATTGTCTGCGTAAGCGTAAAATTGCTAGTTCGCTTGTTCTTGATGGATAAGACGGATTTGCTTTGGCCCATTCTTCTCTATCATCTAAGTTGCAATTTCTGTCTGCACTAAATTCTAGATATATTCCATCTCTATCTGATCCTTTTAATAATGCTGTGCGCTTATCTCTAAATACTTCTCCAGGGTCGCATGGTCTCGGCGGCGTACCCATATAGAAAGCTAATGGGTTTGAAGCTGTATTTAATGTTGGCAATGCATTGTCAAGTGCTCTATTTGTTAAAATTTGAGCTTCGTCGAAAACTATAACGGAAACTTCATGTAGCCCTCGAAAGCCTCTCTCGCGAGACCCGAATAAGATTCGTGATTCGTTTGTAAATTCAATCGCTTGTTGACCGTTTGCTTTGCGTATTTCTTTTACAAATCTTGCTATTCCTCTGTTGTTTTCTATCAGTTCTTTCATGTCGCGAAATGTTTCATCGCTTGTTCTTGAGTGATGTGCTGTCCAAACAGCAATAGTTTTCTCGTGCATTAAACATAAAAAGACTACAATCATTCCGATCGTATACGTTTTTCCAACTTGGCGCGGCAAGCTCATTACTACGCCAGATACTCCTGCAGCAAATTTGCCATTACTGCGTTTGCCTAATATGTACATGCCTAATTCAGACTGCCACGAGTCAAAGGTTACGCCGTATCGTAATGCTTTCTTTTGCAATGCTGGGAATTCTGATGCAACTATTCCATCTGGGTATATAAAATGCCTAGCTTTGGTCTGGAGTAAAGACTGCGTCAAAAGTTACCTCCGAATCCATATTTTCGTCGTCTTCTTTTTCGTCATCAACTACGCCTGCTAGCTTTTCTGTTATTTCTATGTATTGTTTTGCCATGCTTGCCAATGCGCTTGGCGGCGTATCTGGACTTATAAGCGCTGCATGTAAAATGTCGCGCGCGAATCTTAACTCGTCTTCAAGTCTGCTGTCACACATTCTGTCGAATGCGTCTTTTGTTAATTCGTCTGTTGGTATTGTCGTTTTTATTGGTTTTGATTCGCCTGGAATCTCAAAAAGTACTTCTTGTCTTTTTGATTTTGTTGTTTTTGGGTTCTTTTTTCGGTGTGCATCGACTCTACATTTCTCGCTACAGTACATTGGAGCGCGTCCGCGGCCCGTTGTTTTGAAAAAACGACCACAATTTTTGCATTTCATGGCTATTTTTGCTCCTTTTTGTAGTGAAAAATCACCGTGTAACGATTTGGCTGTAACGTAATGGCTATTTAGTGGGGGGATTTTAGCCCTTTGTGCGGCTTGGTTTCCTTTAGAAAGTCGTGGGGTTACTCCCCCTGTCGAAATGCTCTAAGGTTGAAACGTTTTGTGTTGCGTTACTCGTGTTTACCAATTTGAGTGTCTGTTTTTCTGATTGTATGCGTCGCAACATGCTTCAGGCGCTACACCTGTGTCTAATCCGTGTTCTTTCTCGTATATTCTTGCTTGCGCCCAAGCTGCAGTGTGTGCTTTCTTAAGCTGATTGCATTGCCTGTGTGTAAGTCGAACGTTATTCCAGTCTGTTGGGCTTCCACCTCTACTCACTGGAACTATCTCATCTACTTCAGGACTCAATGGGTCTGGAGTCTTAATAGTTTTATCTACTGGCTTGCCGCACAAGTAGCAAGTGTCATAGTAAGCAAGCACTCGTTTGCGCATTGCTTTGCGCCTACTCCCATACTTACTACGGGGGTTACTCTTTGGTTTCTGTGGCATATGATGTATTTAATATAAGACTAATAAAAGCGAAAGGAGGTGATATTTGTGTCTATTAAAATAAAAGTTGATTCAAATGCGTTGAACCAACTAGCCGATGAAGCTATGAGCCAATTTGTTGAACAATCTAAAGGTATATGCATTGTATGTGAAAAACCAATTGAACCTGTAGATTGTCCTTCTAATAATGTTGTCGCTATTCATCCTCAGTGTGCATCTGAGCTTGAGTAGTGTTCTTATCTTGTTCGTTTGCGTATTCGTCTATCCAATCTGCGAAAGCGTGAGCGAACTTTTTTATTTCTGTTAAATCAGGAGTAATAGTAAGTGTAATTGTTGGTTGGTTCATAATTACTTCCTTGTGTATGCAAAAAGCCCCGAGGTATTAACCACGAGGCTTTCTTTAACGTCTTTTATTTTCTAGCGTGGAGGGTGGTTCCTTCTTTGCGGCCACTTCACACCACAGTGTGATTATATCAAATAACTGTGAATCTTTGTCAAGTACTTTTCTTTTCGGGAGTGTTGAATGATTAAAACAATTTCTTCTTTACTATTTCTCCTATTGGCCATTTGATTCCATTTACACTTTTTGAAATATGAATTCTTCCAGTACTTGATAGTTTGCGCAAAGTAGCAGGCTTTATATCTATGCCTGTTTTCTCTCTGATAAACTCCGATGCTTGCTTGCTACTACCAACATAAGTAAGCTTTGATAATTCTTTACGCGTATTACTTAAAACTTCATTGCTATTCGTCACTGATCTACATGATTGGCAAGTAACGCATTCATTAGTGCCTTCATATCTCAATGGCCTCCTGCAAGTTGGGCATAATCCAAATGTTTTTAAGACCTTTGGATTTGTATCTGCTAGCACTTTATCTCTAATAGTTTTTAATTGCTCATAAGATATTGATGCACTTGCCAATAAAATTATTTCTTTTGCGTTATCTTTAAGTGCTTTAACTACTGTTGCAATTGGTGAAGTCTGTGCAATTGCTAAATTGTTGCTGCCGAGTTGACTTAATATTTCACGCTCTAAACTTTCCAGCTCATCAAGTTTATCAAGAGCACTCAAGTTTACTGGAACTACACTTCTGTTTACATGAGTATGATACCCCGATTGGTTACGCTTTACTTCGCAATACGCCAACATTGATAACTGCTTATTTAACGATGGAAGCGAACCAAGAAGCTTCATATATTCACGTTGCTCTTTTACAGTGTAGATCATAAGATTCCTTCCAAATGATTTATAAGATTTTCAGTATTCCAGTAGCGTATTCCATGTTTCTTAAATGGTCTCGGCATTAAACCGCTACTTATAAGTTGCTGCAATGCATGAATCCCATGTATGTCATACTTACTTAATGTTCTTAATCCGAGTGCAGTAATAATGTAACTTTCATCTACTTCTATTTTGTGTATTGAGTTAAGAATTTTGTACAAGTAAGAAAGTCTAAAAGTAAGTTTTTCTAACCTCTCTCGCTTTTTACTAATATTTTTATCTTGACTACATTTCACAATTTTCTCCTCTCGAAAATTCCCTGTACTTTCGGTGGTGAATTGCTTGAGTGGGACGACCTTGTCAAGGGGAAAATAAAAATTGAGAAAGCTTTTTCGGCTTTCTCAATCTCATTTTCTCAATGACTTTTAGGTCGTCCATACAGCGCTTTCGGCGGAGCCATGCCATCGCGTATGACGAGTGAAAAAATATCCACACGGCGGTTTGCTGTAAGGCTCTGGCTTTGCCATGTTCGCTTATCTGGTCGTCCTGTCATAAGACACCTTGCAGCATCAATTCCCGACTCTTTCCGCTCAATACCGCGGAACGCTTATGTTATCGGTAGGGAAACCGATATAGGTCTTTACAGCGGCTATTTACGCTGCCTAAGAGGCGTAAGTCTATGCCGCATTAAATTGTCCCGCATTTGGCCAATGCGAGTACTGTAGAGGAACTAGAAAAACTTTTACCTATTCCAACTGCCCCCTGCAGATTTAACGTTCTAATATGCCTTAAAAGGGTTTACGCTGATTTTTTGTTTTTGGTTAGAACTCGCTTTTTCATCTTGCTCATTTTTTGCCCAATACCCATAAAGTTCTAAAGCATACGGATATGATCTATTCGTCTTGCAACTATGTGCATATACAAGCTTGTTGTAGTTTTGTGGTTTTATTACAACTTCTTGCCTATTGGCAAAAATGGTTTTATTGAAGTACTGCGAACCTGTAAGCGCAACTGGAACTATCTCAGGTTTTGCGTACGCGCTATTAGCATAAATGCGATGCGCCTGTTCAAAATATCTCAATCTCGGATACAAAGGTTTATACTCAGAATATCTTTTTATCATTGTTTACTCCCTTTTACGCTGCTTTTTGTGGAACATATTTCACGTATACCGAGTAAGACTCATCACATTGCAGTATTCGTGCCTCAAAATGGCCTTTAATAGCTGCAAACGCCCTATATCTAGCATTTCTCACTCGTAAAGCCGTATCAGATGCTGTATGCCTTGTAAGGCCTTCTTTGAACAGTGCTACGCGATTTGGATTTGCTTTACATTTGTCAACAAAATCTTTGTAATGCAATGGATAAGCAAACTTCTCAAATGACCCTTCAGGCCAGTTTTCAAGCAACTCCTCCGAACTTGTAGAAGTATTGTTACTTTTAGATTCTGGCTTTTTCTTTTGATTAAGACTCTTTTCTTTTGCTTTCCTTGGTTTTTGCTGACCTTCAGGAGCTTTCTTTTCTTCTAGAGCCTGCTTGTAAGCTTCTTCCAATGCTTCCACGCCTATTTCTTGCATATATCGTTTAACAAGTCTCAATTCTCTAGAATCTAGCGTATTAATACCATCGCATTTTGCGATAATAACCAATTCGCACGCTTCTTTTCGCCTTGCTGCAGATAGTGGTGCCATTATTGTTCCTTTCGTAAGGTTTGTATATAGTTTTCTAAAATTCGTTAATTTAGTTATAAAATGCTGGTTCTTCGCTGTAGTAGCGATCTATATTGTTTTTTGGCGGCCATGTGTCTTGAGTAGATTCCATAGGCTGTTGTGACTGCGAAATCATTTGCTGCGCACCTTGCTGCTTTATTTGCGTAATTTGCGCGGTTGCAAATCGCATTGATGCCCCAATGTCTTCTACGCTGAGTTTGATTGAAGTATGGCGCGAGCCATCTTCGGCTTCGTACGTACTTTGTTCTAACTTCCCATATGCGATAACTCTCATGCCTTTTGTAAGGCTTTTAGCTACATGTTCTGCTAACGCTCTCCATGCTGTGCAGCGCATAAAAACGGTGCCGGCATCTTTGTATTGCGAGGTTTGTGGATCAAGCACACGAGTGGTTGTAGCAATTGTGAAATTTACTACAGTAGTGCCGTTAGGAGTAGTGCTTACCACTGGGTCTTTTGTAAGATTCCCTGCAATGTAGTATGTGTTATCGCTCATGAGCCTTCCTTATTTAGCTAGTAGTCCTGCAGTTTCAAGTTGTGCACGATATTTTGCTGCTGCTTGTACTGCTTTTATCCATTCGTTGCCGAGTATTTCAATGGTTTCTTGGACTTTTTCTAATGCTTGATCTACTTCGTATTCGTCGTACCCTTTTGGCATTCCAAAAAAGCCAGGGCACTCTGTGAATTGCATATTTTTTACATCTTGTGGCGTTAGCAAGGTAACCATTTCATTCACCTACATACTTTTCTATGCTTGTGTTTGTAATGTAAACTTTGCTGCCTGGTAAGCGTCCGTGAGGCATGTGCAAGATCCCTGCGTCTACGAGCTTCATTACGGCACGTTTGTCCATGCTTAGCTGGTCACATACTTCTTTAAGGCTCCATAGTCTTTTGTATGGAATTCTTGGTGTAAGTGCTGATGTACTCATTGTTTGTCCTTTTCTATTTTTTATCGTCTGGAATCTCAGTTGCTGCTATTACACCCGTAATCCCCATGAGTATGAGGAACAATCCGAGTGGCACGCATAAGTAAAGGCTTAAGTTGTAGAAAGCGCTAAATACAAGCGCTAGGCCGCTTATTGCTATAAGCACACCGGTGATCATTGCTATACGCTTTTTCATTGTTCTAATAGTCTTTCGTCAATTATTGATACTGAACGAATTTCAAAAACAACTGCAATAATTGTTCCTGCAATTCCCAAAATGTTTGCTCCGTTAAAGCAATAAGCCATATTCCTTATTGCAAACCAAAAGCTAATAGCAAAGCACACAAGGCTTACGAGCGTTGTTGTGTACGGATATTTTTGTACGAAGCTCATTTTGCCTCCTTTGTAAGCTGTAATTGCAGTTCTTGTAACTGCTGTATTAAAAATTGTTTTGAAAGGTTAAATTATGGATTATTCAAATCAGCTAGAAATTAAAGAAGGCATAGGCAATATAGAGTTTGGTACTAGCATTGCTGCAAACCTTCAAGATTCTGCTTCTAGCCGTGAAATTAGGGAACTTGCTAAGGCTGTGCATTTTATTGGGTTTGGCGCTCAACAAGTTGCAAAACATTTGCAAAACTAACATTTATGTTTGCTGATTATTACTGCTAGTAGAGCCACTACTAACGCGCTTATAGCAATTATTGGGGTCATTGCTTGTGCTTGTTTTTTACATGCAGTGACCTTATCTTTTGCCCACTCATCAATAACGTGGTACATAAAAATTCCTTGCTGAGCGTGTTTTAGCTCATATGTTTCTTGTGATTCTGGCACTTCTGGCTCCCCGTTCTTGCTCACTCTTCTTCCTCTTCTTGCGAATTATTGACGTCTTTTTTGTAGTTATCTGAGCACACTTGTACTTCTATAGCGCGTAATGCTTTGGCGTATTTCTTATTTGCAACGGAAAGAGCATGATGTGCTTGTTTCACTAGACATCGCGCTTCTTCTCTCTCTACAGCTGCATCGTGCAGTTCGGCAGCTAAATTTTTGACTTCGCTCATCACTCTTCCTCGCTTTCTTTTTCGCCAGAGTGGATGAGCTTGCCACTAACGAGGCAGCGAAGTCTGAAGGCTTTTTCTCCTGTTTTGCGATATTTATCTATCTGCTCGGCGTATGTTTCATAAAAATCAGCTTTCACGCGGCTGAATGCTGCACATTTAACTGAGTCTGCGCCTCTAGGAGCTTCGTCATACGCTTTTTCTGCATTCATGTAGCCAGGGAAATTCTTCTTTGTTTCCTTTATGAATGCATCAAGCCGGTTTTCCTTAACAGTAGCCTTATACGCTTTCTTGAGCATCTTCTTGAGCTTCTTGTACTCTTTGTTGCCTTTGCGCTCTTTGTCTTTTTGCTCTTCCATTTCTGTTCCTTTCTTCGAAGTCTTATTCTTTAACTCTTCAAATTCCTAATTCTTTGCGTTAGTTGCTGGAGTTAAGTCAATGTGCAGTTTTGCGCATTTTGCTTTAATGGCTTCGTTTTTGCGTTTATCTTCTTTGTAGTCTTTGTAATGCGTGTATATCATGAAGATTTCTGCAACTGTCACGAGTAAATTCGCGCATAGGCTGCATATTTGCATCGGGCTGATTTGTAGCATTGACTTATTCCTTTCGTATCGAGGAGGGGGAGGGATATTTAGCGCTTTATAAGATTTCTCTAATAGGAATACGCCGTTTTAAGCACTCTTCCGTCCCTACTTCTACAAGTCTTGTGTACTCATCTATTTCCTTGCCATCTAACTGCACAAGGCGAATCCACGCATAAAAAAGAATTATTTCTATTAGCATTAGTGCTATTAAAATGCAGCTTATTGCGCTCATCCCTCTCACCTCCTTATTTCGTTGAGTAGTTGCGTTTCTGCGTCTTTACTGGCGTGATGTGTTTCGCTGACTTTGCAGAGTAGTTCTGCATTGTCTTCGTTGAATTTGTCTTGTTGCTTATTAAGTTCTTGTAGCGCGTCGTGATATTTTTGTTGCGCGTCTCTGACTGCTTGTTCTGCTTTCTTTATTGCTTGGCACTTGTCTCGCGCTTCTTTGACTTTGTTGAGTGCGTTTTCTTCTTGATCGAGTGCATTGCGGTATTCGGCTATGAGTTCCAAGACTTTGGTTGTGTTCACGCCGCAGTCTGTGTTGAGCGCGCGGTTTATTCCGTCTAACATGGTTGACTCTTTTCTTTGCCTGCAAGTGCAGATTGCTTATGCTTGAAAAAGTCTTCGATGCTATACTTTGTTACTTTTGATAACCTTAAAAGTTCTGACACGTCAAAAGGCGATGTATTGGCAGACGTAAGCCTGCGTGTAAGCGTAGTGCGTGGAATTCCAGTTTTCTCAGCGGTTTCTGAGAGCGTTAATCCAGATTCTTCCAACGCATACTTTACATTATTTGCGACTGTTTCTGCAGTAATTGTGACCATATCTTGCATAGTAGTGACCAATTGGGCTACTGTCAATCTCGACACACCGACCGAGTGGGCATTTTTTATTTTATATACGTGCTGTATGATGACCATATGGACATAAACGAAGCAATGGCAAAATCAATCTCAGCAGAAAGAGCTGCTGCTGGATTGACCATTAAAGAATTGGCAGAAAAATCGACAATCAACGAAAGAACATTGTTGAGACTGCTGAAAAATGAAAGAAATATAAATGTACGCCATGTAGCGCTACTTGCTGAAGTTTTTGACTTAAAACCGCACGAACTTGTTAAACAGGCTGAAATTTATATGCAAAGAGAGCTGCGTAAGAAAATGGAGCAGCAAGAGCCAGAGCCGTCTGCGACTGTAGATTCTTCTGTTTCGGATTCTTCCGCATCGAATGCGTCTTCTGCGCCTACAAGTGCCGACTCTGGTTCTGCACAGTCCGCATCGAATGCGTCTTCTAGCTCTGATGCGTCTTCCGTGCCTCCGAGTGCTGCGGACGATGATTACATAAGCCACATTGCTGACCTGATTGCCGCTGATCCTTCTCAGTTTGCTCTTATGGCTCATACCGACCCTAACAAATTCCTCGAATCCACCACACCTCGTGACTAAGAGAAAATAGGAGAGCAACAATGGTAAGTTACAAGAAATCTGCCAGCAAACTCTTTGGAGTGCATACTTTTACTATTGAGCCAGATAAAGCTGTAAGTGACGCTACTCTGTCTGGCACTCGTAAGTACACTAAATGCTCTGTTATTTCTATACCTCAGCCAAATAATCGTAAGCCTAAATTGGCGATAATGAGTCAAAAAGGTATAAAACTGCTAGAGGTTGGCCCTAGAAATTACGGGAAATATGCAATGCTTGAGCCTTTAGTCGGGTGTGCTAATGTTTCGCTTTCTTGGTGTGAAAAATATTCGCAATTTGGTGACGGCAATTCGTACTTGGACTGCAAATTGTGTGTAGATTCTAAAAATAATTCAGCGAAAATAACTATCCCTCGAATTGTTCTTGATACCGAAACCACTGGTCTTGATCCTATAAAAGATGAAATTATTCAGCTTTCTATAATTGATGGCAATGGCGATACTCTATTGAACGAGTATTACAAGCCAAAAAAGGTCACCGAATGGCCAGAAGCGCAAAGAGTCAATGGGATTAGCCCGGAAGATGTAGCCAATAAAAAGCACATTGTTGAAGATTTTGACAAAATACAGGCAATTCTTGATGCTGCTGGAGAAGTGTGTGCGTTTAACGCAGAATATGATTTGGCTTTTCTTGGTGAATTGGGATTTTATTTGGATGAAAGCAAAGTGACTGACACTATGCGACAATACGGTAAAATCTTCTATGGTAAACAATTTATCAAGCTCACAGTAGCAGCAGCTGAGTGTGATTATTACTATAATGCTCATGATTCGTTAGCTGATTGCAAGGCTACACTTGTTGTTCAAAATCGCGTGGATGAATATCTTCATGTAAATTCTAAAAATAATGCAAATGAAAAACAAAATAATAATGCTTATGAAGAAGAACAAAACGTCAATATTTATAAAGAAGAGTTACCAAGTGAGCATGTTTCCACGAACCAATTTGTAAGCAAAGGGCAACACCGTGCTAAAAAAACAAACTAAAAAAGTTTTAACATCTAAGAATTATAATTTTAGAAGCTTTGTGAGGGCTCTAATCACACTAGTGTGGACTGTAATTACAATAATGTGTACTCTAATTACACTAGGACTTATTGTTGATTCTCCGAAAGACCCTACAATGCTCATTGGTGCTGCTTTTACGGGCACGGTAAGTGTAGTCTGCTATAAAAAAGTAAAAAAACTTAAGCAGAATAAATCTTCTGAATCTAGTAATTAACATAACCTGCATTAAGACGTTTTCGGTTGGGGTACATTATGCTTCGCTTTGATTCGCTTTATGATGAAGCCGCGCGTCTTGGTGTGCGAGTGGAAGAGCGCCGCCTTTCTGGCAGTGTGTGCGGCTACTATTACGATGCTTGTAGACTGATTCTTCTTGATGAGCATTTGGCTGATCATCAGCGTTTGTGTACGTTGTGCCATGAGCTGGTTCATGCTGAGTATCGTGATGTTGCTTGTGGGCTTGATTCGCGTTTTGAGACTCGCACAAGGCGCATAACTGCTTCTAGGCTTATTAGCGATGTTGATTACAAGCTTGCTGAATCAATGTATGGCACTGATGTTTGGCTTCTTTCTGAGGCTCTTGGTGTTACTTGTGATGTTATCCAGGACTATCGCTCTTTCTTGTCTTCTCCCGTTCCTGTGTGATGTCTTACCTATCGTATAGATTTTTTTACACAGGCATTTATTGCGCTGTATACGTGGGTAACTGAATTAACGTTTAAGCGGCGTGTTCCGTCGTCAGTCCCACGGCTAGAAAAGGCCGCGTTTGCGGCTTTTTCTATAGTTAGAGGATTACTATATGAATATTTTTGTGTATGCGGATGAATCTGGGGTGTTTGATTATAAGCACAATAAAGTGTTTGTTTTTGGCGGTCTTATATTTTTAGATAAAGATGAAAAAGATTCTGCACAGCGTTTGTATATTGCAGCTGAGAAAGTTCAGCGCGATAATGGTGCTGCTAGCGGGCATTCCGAAATGAAGGCAATTTATCTTAACAATAAACAAAAGTATTCCATGTTCCGTTCTATGAATCATTATCATCGTTTTGGCGTCGTTGTAGAGCAAGAATATGTTATTAAGAATATTTTTAATAATAAGAAAACTAAACAACGATACTTAGATTATGCTTTTAAGATTGCTGTTAAATCTGAGTTGCAGAAAATGCTTGATAATAATGAAATATGCAAAAATTCCATAGAGAACATATATGTTTTTATGGACGAACATACTACTGCAACAAACGGTAGATATGAATTGCGTGAAGCATTAGAGAATGAATTTAAGAATGGAACGTATAACATGACTTGGGAAAAACATTTTCCGCCATTGTTTCCTGGCATGAAGTCAGTTGATTTGAAATTAAAAGATTCAAAACAAGATGCACTTATTAGAGCAGCTGATATTGTAGCTAATAGGTTATATTGGGCTGCATCAAATAAAAATTATAATCAAGTAAAAAATTCTATTGATTTTATTTTTCTACCTAGGCAACACGAATGCTAAAAGTATTTAACAATAACAACCAAAAGGCGTTGAAAATTGCGATTTTTGCATTTTCAGCGCCTTTTTTGCGTGTTTTTTGCCTAAAGTAGCCGTGAAAGTAGCTGAATTTGATTTTCTGGCGGCATTTGGCTGATTATTGTTGCTTGTCTTGTTTTGTCTATTGCTTTGAGTGTTGTTACTTGCTGATCTAGTGTGAGTGCTGCTAGTACTGCTATGAGTGGGTCTTTTTCTTGATTTTGTGTAGGTCCTACATTACTTTGCGTAGGTTCTACAGTTTTTTGTGTTTCAACGCTTTGTTGTTTTATTCCAAGTTGTTCTTCTTTTGCTTGTTCATTAAGTCTAGCTGATGTTCTTTTGCGTTGCTCTTGGCTGATTTGCTGATATACGGATACGGTTTTAATGTCGCTATGTCCTGCGACTTCCATGAGTTCTGCAAGACTCGCGCCTGCTTCTCCATAGTGCGTGAGTGCGGTGTGCCGAAGGTCGTGGAAATGCATATCCTTGAGCGACGGCATGTGTGCTATTGCGCGGTTGAAGCTTTCTCTAAGGCTTGCTGGCGCAACGAACGCTCTAGGTGTGCGAGTATGTAGTATTAGCTCATCTGGTTTGCCGCTTGGCATTTGTTGCCGCATGTGCATTTCAAAGTATTCGCGCGTCCATTCTGGTATTGGTACTTTTCTTATGCTACTTGCTGTTTTTGGCTTGCCTACTTCAAGACGTCGTTTTTGTCCTAAATGGTTTATGCTTTTTAGACTTTTGTTGACGCTGATTGTCATTGCGTTAAGATCTACGTCACTCCTGGTGAGTGCGCAACATTCGCCTTCGCGCAATCCGCACGCTCCAG
The DNA here is from genome assembly GCF_055818025.1 of Gardnerella sp. c11Ua_71. Taxonomy (NCBI): domain Bacteria; kingdom Bacillati; phylum Actinomycetota; class Actinomycetes; order Bifidobacteriales; family Bifidobacteriaceae; genus Gardnerella; species Gardnerella sp. c11Ua_71. The sequence continues at coordinate 27,513 of NZ_JARFVR010000001.1, forward strand.
CTAGCATGACTCCGATGCGCAAATGTGGTGCCATCATGCTGTATATGTCAACAAGTTGCGCAATGCTGATGGCAATGCTTTCGTGCCTTGTGCGTGGTTTTTTGAGTTTGAGCGTGCAAGGGTTGCGCTGCAGCAATGTTTCTCCAGTTGCGTTTACTTCTTTTGCACAAGCGTAGTTGAATATGCTTCTAAGCAGTGTGTAGCAGTGTGATCTTGCTACTGTGTTTCTTCCTGTAAATTCGTCGCAGTCGAATGCGTCATACCAGTTTTGTATGTCTTTGCTTGTGATTGTTTTGATGCGTCTTTCTCCAAATGCTGGTAGTAGGTAGTTGCGCAATCGTCCTTCTTTGTGTGATTGCGTGGTTTCTTCAAGCTTGCTTCCGTCTGGCTTGCGCTGATTTTGCATATAGTCATCTGCTAGCTGAGCGAACGTAATTGAGCTTTTATCTATTTCGTGACGGTTTATTTTCGCTGGTGGTGTCCATGTGCCTAATGCTATTTCTTTTTCTGCTTGTGCAAGCCATGCTTCTAGTTCTACGCGGTAGGCTGCTGGCAATGTTCGAGTAAATTCTTTTGGTAGCGATGGGTTTTCTGCCAAGGCTGCTGGCGGCGTTGAGTAGCGTGCAACGTATGCAGCGCCGTATGATCGTGTTACTTTTTTGAGCCTTCCAAAACTACGCCGTGCCATAATGCATACCCCTTCGCATTAACCAATTTTTAGCACTTAGGGCAATGATGGGCATTGATTTTCTGAAGGTCATTTTTCAATGCCCTATATAATGCCCTTCATAATGTATTATATCGTATCAAAATGCATTATTTTGCACAATTCAATATTAAAAGCTTTTGAGCCTTAAGCATTGGAAACATTAGAATTTACTACAAAAAACGCCACTGTTTTAGCAGTGGCGTTATTGCGTTTGTGGAGTCGCGGGGAATTGAACCCCGGTCCGGAAACCGTACCCTCGGTCTTCTACGTGCGTAGTCTGCTGACCATTTGGCAATTTTTCTGCCCCCATGTTATCGCAGACAATTCATGGCGAGCATATCTACAGTAAAAGTCCCTGAATTGCCCTGCAGCCCAGCAATTCAAGCAAGTCTTCTAATGACGTTCAGCACCACCCCGAAGACGTGAGTGGGTGAACGGAGCAGCTGCTCACTGGTTAATCCTGGCGCGAAGCTCAGGCAGCGAGAGCGAACTCAGTGCGATTAGATTTAGCACTTATTCTTTTGCGAAAGGACGTTTACGAGTGGACTTTCGCATTCTCGGCACGCTTCCCCGCGGCGAACAGATCACCGTCGAAACCGATCGACCCCTTTTGATTTATCAAACTATCAGTTAAATACTGGTATAAAGCCAGACTATTTATTATAAATAAACGTTTTAACAGAGTCAACCTGTTTTAGACTATTGATTTATTTCAGAATTATCTAAAGAATCATCTAAAGAATCATCTAATAAATCACTTACCTTTAGTTTCACCTGTTTTAACATCACCACTATTGCCTTTAGCAAGCTTCTTCGATTTTTCAACAAATCTTCTATTAACAACAAACGCACAAATTAGCGCAACACACACGCAAATAAATATTGTAACGTTTCTAGCTCTAGTATTTCCAAGGCTTTTTACAGCATTAGCATGAAGAGCAACAGCAGATTCTGCAGCAATAGTGGTCTCTACTTTTCCGCCGCTAACGCTCACAGTTTTAGTGCAATCTTTAGACTCATAAACATTGCAATATTCACCGTCAGGCAAGTCGGTTTTATAACTCACTTTTTGCGGATTTTCCGTGTTGTTAATCGCAAGAAAACCCTTGTTTCCTCGGCTAAACGCAACGTTATTATCGTCATCATCTTGCCAATTAGTAACCTTAGTGCCTCTAACAGCGTTGTAGAACCCAATCATGCCGCGAATCAAAGTTATCCTTTGCGTGCATTGCCACTTGGAATCCTTTGCACAACTCACATCAGGAATCGAAGTTTGCGTAGCTCCAGGCGCTCCCTCATCTCGTTTTGTAAACTCATATCCCGAAAACACATTTGGAGTTCCATATGGATACGCCAGCATAAACGCGTTTGCAAGCTCGTATTTTTTACCATCTTTATACGTCAAAACTCTGCTTGCATTATCTCGCTCAGTATCCCAATTTGTAACGAAAATCGCAGCCTTTTTGCTTGGAATCAACTTATCTGTGATATGTTTAAGATTCTCAATAGACCCATAAAAATAGTTTCTAAGCCTATAAGAGTACTCAAATTCGTTCACTTCACCAGTTTGCAAATATTGGTCCGGCTGAATTCTAGGGTCTTGCTCAGAAAACCCTATTGTTTCTTGCATCCACCAAATCTTATCTGGCGTTGTTCCAGCAGCATCTGCAGCTGCATCTTTTATTCCCTTTACATCTTGCGGAGACATGTGTTTTGCTGCATCAACTCTAAACCCAGCCACTCCAAGCTTTAACATATGTGCAAAGTACTCTCCCAAAGTTTTTTGCACATGAGGATTAGAAGTGTCCAAATCCAACAGTCCAACAAGTCGATGCGTCCAAACGATTTCTGCTTTTCGATACGTGTTGATATTTTCTGTTGACTTATGAAAATCGTCTTTTGTATATCCTGCATCTGGGAACGATTGATTTGCAGCATCATACTTGCTTCCACCAACGCCAACAGTGTCTTTGTTTGCAAAACCAGTTGTGTGGTTTATTACCGCATCTGCAATAATTCCAACACCCGAAGCTTTGCACGTTGTAATCATCTTTTTAAACTCGTCTTCGGTGCCAAGTTTTGAATTTAGCTTATAGCTTACAGGTTGATAGCTTGTCCACCATTGGTCACCTTTAATATGATCTTGCGGAGGTGATACTTGTACATATTTTACGCCTTCTGGACCGTACGTTTTTTTGCATTCTTTAGCTATACTTCTCCAATTTTGTTGGAACGCTGTTACGATTACACCTTTTTGTGTAGTTTTTTGAGATGATTTTGCACCCTCATCTGCAATCGCTGGGCTGCTTGCGACTACTGCTCCCGCCAAAATCGTAGCAACACAAGATGTTATAGCCGCAACTCTTGCCAACACAAACTTTAACTTTACAAGCGCCTTTTTATTGAAGCTCGTAAATACTTCTATGCTGTGGATCATCATTGTTCCTTTCTGCAAGAATCGCGGCTTTACTTTGTTCTTACTCTTACTTTATTCTTTTTAGAGCCAGATTCTACCTCACTATATTAGGACTATCTATTCCCACTCAATCGTGGCAGGCGGCTTAGAGGTTACATCAAGCACAACGCGATTAATCTGGCGACATTCGTTTGTGATTCGAGTAGAAATCTTTGCTAATACATCGTAAGGAACTCGCGACCAATCAGCAGTCATAGCATCCTCAGAACTTACTGGTCGAAGCACAATTGGAGATCCATATGTGCGCTCGTCTCCTTGAACTCCAACAGAGTGAACATCTGCCAAAAGAACAACTGGGCATTGCCAAATATCGCGATCTAATCCAGCTGCCGAAAGCTCTTCGCGCGCAATCGCATCTGCTTCTCTAAGAACAGCTAAACGCTCGCGAGTAATCTCGCCAACAATGCGAATTCCCAATCCTGGGCCTGGGAACGGCTGGCGCCACACAATAGCATCTGGAAGCCCAAGCTCCGTACCAATTGCGCGAACTTCATCCTTAAACAAAGTGCGTAAAGGTTCAATAAGCTTAAACTTTAAGTCCTTTGGCAAGCCGCCAACATTGTGATGCGACTTAATATTTGCAGCACCGTCTCCGCCACCAGATTCCACAACATCTGGGTAAAGTGTGCCTTGTACAAGGAACTTAACTTCTGCTCCAGATTTTCCAGCTTCTTCAATAACTTGGCGCTGTGCTTTTTCAAATGTGCGAATAAACTTTTCGCCAATAATCTTGCGCTTGCGCTCTGGCTCGCTCACGCCTTTAAGCGCATCTAAAAAGTCATCTTCTGCATCCACTGCAATAAGCTTGATTCCAGTAGCCTCAACAAAATCGTGCTTAACTTGCTCAACTTCGCCTTTACGGAGAAGGCCATGGTCTACAAAAACGCAAGTGAGCTGATCTCCGATTGCTTTATGCACTAGGGCTGCTGCAACGGCGGAATCGACTCCTCCAGAAAGTCCGCAAATAACTTGTGCATCTCCAACTTCAGCGCGAATCTTTGCAACCTGATCTTCTATAATATTCGAAGGATTCCAATCATTTTCCAATCCTGCGCACTCGTGCAAAAATGTGGAAATCAGCTTTTGACCTAAAGGCGTATGCTTGACTTCTGGATGCCATTGTACTCCGTAAAGCTTGCGACTTTTGTCTTGCATAGCTGCAACTGGAGCGCCTTGAGTGTGAGCAAGCACCTCAAATCCTTCTGGCGCGCTCTTAACTGCCACTCCGTGACTCATCCAAGTATTTTGATCTAATGGAGAATTAGCAAGCAATCCTTCTGCTTCATCAATGGTTGCATGCGTTTTTCCATATTCACCTAGTGCAGCTTTGTCTACGACTCCGCCAAGCTCATGAGCCATAACTTGGAATCCGTAGCAAATTCCGAGCACTGGAACTCCTGCTTCAAAAATCTTTGTGTCAATTTTTGGCGCTCCTGGTTCATAAACAGAAGCAGGCCCGCCAGAGAGAATTATGGCTTTTGGATCTTTTGCCAGCATTTCTTCTACTGGCATAGAGTGTGGAACAAGCTCCGAATAAACGTTTGCTTCCCTCACTCTTCTAGCGATTAGCTGGGCATATTGGGCACCGAAGTCAACTACAAGTACCGGACCTTTTGCCATGATTCTCCTTATTTACACGCTTCTTATATATTCCTTATTTATCACTTTATTTTTTGCAAATGTTTTAAAGGTGATATTTAAGGCTGATTCATTTTATACTAATGGCGCTTTGCGACGTTGCAGCGCTTCGAAACGCCGTGACTTATCTAGTTTTAAAACCAATCAAGCTTTATATAACAATAAAGTGAACATAAAACATAACATAAATGATAATTTTAAGAAGATTTTTGCGAACACTTTAACACATTTTTTCAACAAAATCGCACGTAGTGAGTAATCAAACGCACAAAAGTCAAAAGCTGTTACTATACTGAGAATGATGGAAAAAGAGGCTAATACATTCGTTTTTCAGCCTCTATAACCAAATGGTAATGATTAAAATTGCACTGAAAAGTGCTTGAGTACAGGAGTACACATGACGAGTCCTGTTATTGGCACCCCTTGGAAGAAGCTAAATGCTCCAGTTTCTGAGGCGGCCATCGAAGGCGTAGACAAGTATTGGCGCGTAGCAAACTATCTCGCAATCGGTCAGATTTATCTTCGCAGCAACCCTCTAATGAAGGAGCCATTTACTCGCGAAGATGTTAAGCATCGTCTGGTAGGTCACTGGGGCACTACTCCAGGCCTTAACTTCCTTATTGGACACATCAACCGTTTTATCGCTGATCACCAGCAGAATACTGTAATCATCATGGGTCCAGGCCACGGCGGCCCAGCTGGTACTGCTCAGTCCTACCTCGACGGCACATACACTGAATATTATCCAAAGATCACTAAGGACGAAGCTGGCTTACAGAAGTTCTTCCGTCAGTTCTCTTACCCAGGCGGTATTCCTTCTCACTTCGCTCCTGAAACCCCAGGTTCCATCCACGAAGGTGGTGAGCTTGGTTATGCACTTTCTCACGCTTACGGCGCTGTTATGAACAACCCAAGCTTGTTCGTTCCAGCAATCGTCGGCGATGGCGAAGCTGAAACTGGTCCTTTGGCCACTGGTTGGCAGTCCAACAAGCTTGTGAACCCACGTACCGACGGTATCGTGCTTCCAATCTTGCACTTGAACGGTTATAAGATTGCTAACCCAACTATTCTTTCCCGTATTTCTGACGAAGAGCTTCATGAGTTCTTCCACGGCATGGGTTACGAACCATACGAGTTCGTTGCTGGCTTCGACGATGAGGATCATCTTTCCATCCACCGTCGCTTCGCTGATATGTTCGAAACCATCTTCGATGAGATTTGCGATATTAAGGCTGAAGCTCAGACTAACGATGTAACTCGTCCTTACTATCCAATGATTATCTTCCGCACTCCAAAGGGTTGGACCTGCCCGAAGTTCATCGATGGCAAGAAGACCGAAGGTTCTTGGCGTGCCCACCAGGTGCCACTGGCATCTGCTCGCGATACCGAAGCTCACTTCGAGGTTTTGAAGAACTGGATGAAGTCCTACAAGCCTGAAGAACTCTTCGATGAAAAGGGTGCTGTTAAGGAAGACGTTCTTTCCTTCATGCCAAAGGGCGAACTCCGTATTGGTGAAAATCCAAACGCTAACGGCGGCCGTATTCGTGAAGATTTGAAGCTTCCAAAGCTTGAGGATTACGAAGTTAAGGAAGTTAAGGAATTCGGTCACGGCTGGGGTCAGCTCGAAGCTACCCGTCGTCTTGGTGTTTACACTCGTGACATCATTAAGAACAACCCAGATTCCTTCCGTATCTTCGGACCAGATGAGACTGCTTCCAACCGTTTGCAGGCTGCTTACGAGGTAACCAACAAGCAGTGGGATGCTGGCTACCTTTCTGGCTTAGTCGATGAGCACATGGCTGTTACCGGACAGGTCACCGAGCAGCTTTCCGAGCATCAGATGGAAGGCTTCCTCGAGGGCTACTTGCTCACTGGTCGTCACGGCATCTGGAGCTCTTATGAGTCCTTCGTACACGTCATCGATTCCATGTTGAACCAGCACGCAAAGTGGCTTGAAGCTACCGTTCGTGAGATTCCATGGCGTAAGCCAATCTCCTCTGTGAACTTGTTGGTATCCTCTCACGTGTGGCGTCAGGATCACAACGGCTTCTCGCATCAGGATCCAGGCGTAACTTCCGTGCTCTTGAACAAGACCTTCAACAACGATCACGTAATCGGCATCTACTTCCCAGTAGATTCCAACATGTTGCTTGCTGTTGCTGAAAAGGCTTACAAGTCCACCAACATGATTAACGCCATCTTCGCTGGTAAGCAGCCAGCTGCTACTTGGTTGACTCTCGACGAAGCTCGCGAAGAGCTCGAGAAGGGTGCTGCTGAGTGGAAGTGGGCTTCCAACGCTAAGAACAATGACGAAGTTCAGGTTGTTCTCGCTGGTGTTGGTGATGTTCCACAGCAGGAATTGATGGCAGCTGCCGACAAGTTGAACAAGCTTGGCGTTAAGTTCAAGGTTGTTAACGTTGTTGACTTGCTCAAGTTGCAGTCCGCTAAGGAAAACAACGAAGCTTTGACTGACGAAGAGTTCACTGATCTCTTCACTGCTGACAAGCCAGTCCTCTTCGCTTATCACTCCTACGCACATGACGTTCGCGGCTTGATTTACGATCGTCCAAACCACGACAACTTCAACGTTCATGGCTACAAGGAGCAGGGCTCCACCACCACGCCATACGATATGGTTCGCGTTAACGACATGGATCGTTACGAGCTTACTGCTGAAGCATTGCGCATGGTTGACGCCGCTAAGTATGCCGACGAAATCAAGAAGCTCGAGGACTTCCGCCTCGAAGCCTTCCAGTATGCAGTCGACAAGGGTCTTGATCACCCAGACTACACCGATTGGGTATGGCCAGGCGTTAAGACCGACAAGCCAGGCGCTGTCACCGCTACCGCTGCAACCGCTGGCGATAACGAGTAGTTTTAAGCTATCAATGCTAAAATTGCTTAGCTGATTTTTAGGGAGTCAATCGAAAGGTTGGCTCCCTAAAAAATTAATAAAAAATACGCAAAAAATTAAAAAATCAGCTTGTTGTCCCGCAAATAGCTCTAAAATAACTAGAGGATTCTTCGTTTGATATGCAAATTTTTCAACGTTGAAATACGAAGAATAGCAAAAACGAAAATGCGAAACAAAATAAAAATGCAACGCAAAATAAAATAAACGCAGACGCATCAAAGGAGAAAAGTCGTGTCGTTAGTTAACGTAACTATTATCAGCGCAGATTGCGCACAAAGTCGCAATGTCGTAGCACTAGGAGTTACAAAAGCTCTTTCAAGTCATTATCCAACAACTGTTTTTAGGCCATCCGCAAAACATGATGACGCGTTTACAAGCGAATTAATAGCATCAAGCAACACAAAAGCTACTCTAGAACAAGTAATCGCAGCATGCCCATGCGCAGTTCGTAAAAACAAAGACACACTAAGAGGAGATATTGTAGCTCACTTCAACGAGCTGATTAGCGTAACGAACGCTCAAGGATGCGTTATTGTAGCAAGCGATTCCACTTCTGTATTTGATCCAGATTTATTCCGATTTGATGCAAGTGTGGCAGCTGACTTAGCTTCTCCTGTGTTCCTAAGCATTTGCGCAGAAGGCAGAGATAGCAAGCAAATCTTGCAAACAATCGAAGCACAATGCGCAAGCGTTAGCAAAGAATACACAAAAGTATTCGGCATTTTTGTAACTGATTGCAAAGAAGACTTAGCAAAAGAACTAAAAGAAGACTATGCTCAAAGCAATAATGGCGCTCCACTTTGGACTTTGCCTTCTATAAGCGAATCAGAATCAGATAAATTCAACGATTATGTTGCAGATGGAGAAATCATTAGCGCTTTGCAGCAGCCATTTGCCGCTCCTACTACCCCATATGCCTTCCAATACAGCTTGCTTGGAAAAGCTAAAGCAAATAAGAAAACAATAGTACTTCCAGAAGGCGAAGAAGATCGCATTCTAAAAGCAGCTGATTACTTGCTAGAGAGAGACATTGTAAACCTCATTATTGTTGGAGAACGCGAATCTATTCTTGCAAGAGCACAAGAGCTTGGATTAAAGTCTCTTAACAAAGCAAGCTTCCAATCTATGAGCGACGAAGAAATTCTTGGCAAAATGATTAGCAAGCTTTGCGAATTGCGTGCAAAGAAAGGCATGACAGAAGATCAAGCTAGAGAGCAGCTTAAAGACGCAAGCTACTTTGGCACAATGCTAGTGGTACTTGGATTAGCAGACGGACTTGTTTCTGGCTCTGTTAACTCAACGGCAAATACCGTTCGCCCTGCTCTTCAAGTTATTAAAACTAAGCCTGGATCTAAGCTTGTTTCTGGCGCATTCATTATGTGCTTTAAAGATCATGTAGCAGTATTTGCTGATTGCGCTATTAATCTGAACCCAGACGCTGAACAATTGGCTGACATTGCTCTTCAATCTGCACAAACCGCTAAAGCTTTCGGATTAGATCCTAAAGTTGGAATGCTATCTTATTCAACGCTCGGATCTGGAAAAGGCCCAGACGTTGATTTAGTTGAGGAAGCTACAATGCTTGTAAAAGAAAAAGACCCAGATTTGAAAGTTGTTGGATCTATTCAATTTGACGCTGCATGGTCTGAAACTGTTGCTGCGTCCAAAGCTAAAGGAAATGATGTAGCAGGTCACGTAAATGTGTTTGTGTTCCCAGATTTATGCGCTGGAAACATTGGATATAAAGCTGTTCAGCGTTCTAGCGGCGCTTTAGCTGTTGGACCAATCCTACAAGGATTAAACAAGCCTGTTAACGATTTGTCTAGAGGAGCGTTGGTTCAAGATATTATTAACACTGTTGCTCTTACAGCATTGGAAGCACAATTCTAATAATAAATAACAAATTTAATAAATAGGTAAGTTCCTGCAGAGATTCTGACTAATAAAACCTACTCATTGTAGGAACTTACCTGTACACTTAAACGTGGCAATTTACTAGCCTTATCAACACTTTATGGAGGATTCCCTCATGGCAAAAACCGTTCTTGTTATCAATTCTGGTTCTAGTTCGATTAAATACCAGCTCGTCGATTTGGAAAGCGGCGAAGGTATTGCATCTGGTATTGTAGAAAAAATTGGCGAGCCAGTTGACGGACACTACAAGCACGTATTCAATGGCGAAAAGCATGAGTTTGACGAGCCAGTGCATGATCACGAGCAAGGCTTAAAGCGCGTACTCGGCTTCTTCGAGGAATATGGTCCAAATCTTTCCAAGTCTGGAATCGTAGCTGTTGGACACCGCGTTGTTCAGGGTGGCTTAACATTCCCTAAGCCTGCATTAGTAAACAAAAAGACCATTAATAAGGTGAAGGATTTGGCTGTTTTGGCTCCACTTCACAACGGTCCTGAGGCTGTTGGCGCTGAAGTCATGACTGAACTTTTGCCAGATGTTCCACAAATTATGGTGTTCGATTCTTCGTTCTTCCACGATTTGCCACAAGTTGCTGCAACTTACGCATTAAACAAAGATATTGCAAACCAGTACCACATTCGTCGCTATGGCGCTCACGGCACTTCCCACGAATACATTGGCTCTGTAGTTCCAAGCGTTGTTGGAAAGCCTGCAGAAGGCTTAAAGCAGATTGTTTTGCACATTGGCAATGGCGCTTCTGCTTCCGCTCAGATTTCTGGCAAGCCAGTTGAAACTTCTATGGGCTTAACGCCTCTCGAAGGTTTAATGATGGGCGGCCGCACTGGAGATATTGACCCAGCTGTAGTGTTCCACCTTATTCGCAACGCTCACATGAACGTAGACGAGCTTGATACGCTCTTCAACAAGCGTTCTGGCATGATGGGTATGACTGGCCACGGCGATTTGCGAGACATTCACAAGCTAATTGCAGAAGGCGACGAAGACGCTAAGCTTGCTCTCGGCGTGTACGTTCACCGCATTGTTGGCTATATTGGCAACTACACTGCTCAAATGGGCGGCGTGGACGTAATCACATTCACCGCTGGCGTTGGCGAAAACGACGAGATTGTTCGCGCTCTTGTGTGCGAAAAGCTTGCTCCATTCGGCGTTAAGCTCGATGAAGAGAAGAACTTGGTTCGTTCTAAGGAGCCACGCATTATTTCCACTCCAGATAGCTCTGTGATTATTGCTGTAATCCCAACTAACGAAGAGTTGGCAATCGCTCGAAAGTCTGCACAAATTGCAGAAGATGGAGTCGATTCTTACGGCAACAAGTTTGAACGCTAAATCGTAGTGTAAAACAACGTAACGTAAAAACGTAACACATAAATAATCCCGGGTTAAAAAAAACTCGGGATTATTTGTTATTTAAGCATATTATTTAAGCTCACTATTTAGGCTCACTCTTTAAGCATGTTATTCCACATTGTTGGAAAATCAGGAAGCGTTTTGCGCGTAGTGGCAATATTTTTTACGCTTATATTAGATATACGAAGCCCTAACATTGCCGCAAAAGTTGCCATGCGATGATCCGCATAAGTCTCCATCACTTCCCCATGCATATTTTTGCTAGGAATAATACGAATTCCATCATCTAGCTCTTCTGCGCCTATTCCAACGCGATTTAGTTCCGTAACTATTGCACTCAAGCGGTTTGTTTCGTGGCCTCTTAGATGCGCAATACCGCGTAACTCGCTTACACTGTCTGCAAACGCAAGAATCGCAGCAATACTTGGCGCAACCTCGCCAGCAGCAGCCAAATCAAGCGACTTAATAGCACGAATTTTTCCGCTACCAGTTACGCACAATGTTGAAGAATATGATCTAGAATGCTCAAAAACAATTTTTGCGCCCATTTGCTCAAGAATCCCAGGCAACAATCCCCCAGGCTGAGTCGTCTTAAGAGGCCAATTAGGGATTTTAACGCATCCTCCAGCAATCAACGCGGCTCCAATAAAAGGCGCTGCATTAGAAAGATCTGGTTCTACAACAACTTCATCTGGCAAAGTCAAATCATGCTCTTTAACATGCCATACTCCGCTTTCTGGCATATCTACCGCTCCGCCAGCTTTGCGCACATCTTCCATTGTCATTTGAATATGCGGCATACTAGGCAATTTGCTTCCAATATGCTCGATTTGTAGCCCTCCTGGAACGCGAGATGCAATTAGCAGAAGTGCGGATATAAATTGAGACGACGACGAAGAGTCGATACGAATAACGCGATTATTGCAAGAATTTTGAGCGTCATTTATACCATATGATTCAAGATTTTTAGGCGGAATAACGCTAAATGGTAAGAAACCGACTTTTCCGTGATATACGATTTTTGCGCCCAACTGTTCCAATCCATCTAGAACAGGCTTCATTGGACGAGCATACGCTTGCTCATCTCCATCAAATTTCACACAATTATTTGCAAACAGCGCTAAAGCTGTTACAAAACGCATAACTGTTCCAGCCAAGCCACAATTAACAACCGCACAATCATCTACGCTAAAAACGCCATTTTTGGGCGGAATAACACAAACTGTTGTGCCGTCTCGGCTTAGCGAATCGCATTTAACTCCAAATACGCTTAGCGCGTTAATCATAAGTTCCGTATCTCTTGATCGCAACAATCCCTTTAGAACAACTGGCTTTTTACCAAGAGCAGCTAAAATCAAATATCGATTAGATAACGACTTGCTTCCAGGAATATTCACTGTTGCATTCAAAGGAGTATTGCATGATGGAGCTTTCCAAACATCATCATAACTATAAGAATTCATTATTCCGCTCATATTATGAATACTATCTATAAATATGTACGCATTGTAATTTTCACAATGCTTTACATATGAATAAACGCATTATGCCAATATCCTGTTTGTATTGAAGCATATAAAGCAATAGTAGGAACAGCAATGCAAATTACATAAAATATACAATCGTATGCTGTTAACTTCGATTTTCGTGCTGGAACGCGTTTAATACTACTTCCAAAAGCCCTAGCTTCCATAGCTGTAGCAAGCTTAGTGCCTCTGCGAATAGATAACACAAGCAAGCCAAAAGATTGCGAAAGCATGCGCTGTAAGGCTTTACCATCCGATATACCACGAGACCTGCGAGCTAAACCAAAAGCACGCCAATCATTTTGTAATAGACTAAACATTCTCAATCCAGCTAATGCTCCGTACACAAATCGTGGAGAAAAATGCAAAATCTGCACTAAACCATCTGCTAAATCAGTTGGATCTAATCCAATAGCTAATATAACGCCTGGAACTGCTACAGATGCAACACGAACAAAGGTACAAATTGCCAAATACAATGATCCTTGACTTATATGCATCCAGCCAAACTTAAATATATCATCTCCAGAACTTTGACCATATAAAAGCACCGATATAAAACTACCCGAAGCAGCAATCCAAACTGGCCAAGTATGGCGTAAAACATACCAAGGAGTTACTCCAGCAATTGCAAATAACAGTACGTCTAAACCGAATGCAATAGAAGATGAAACAATATCTAATGTAACGAACATAGGCAAGCAAAGTAGTAGCGCTCCAATAAAACGACTTATTGGATTGAGCTTACGAATAAACCAAGAAGGCGAAACTAGTCGTTCACTTTCTAAACGTTTAGAAGACGCTGTTACATCAATATGCGAAACTTTTAATAAATTTTCAAAGTCTTTAACTTGAATACTAGACGATTCTTCTGCACTACTAGTTTTATTCACTTCTACTCATTCCCTTCGCTATAGTTATGAGCGGACTCTACGATTTTTTCGTACTCAACTCTTATTACTCTTGCCTCTAAAGACTTTACAAGCTCATCATCGTGAGTAACCACAATCACCGCTGAGCCACTATCGCGGATTTGCGCAATAAGTTTCACCATTGCTGTCCAAGTTTTAAAATCTTGCCCAAAAGTAGGCTCATCCATAATAACAACACGTGGAGCAGCAGCTAAAAGCGTAGCTACAGAAAGTCTACGTTTTTCTCCTCCAGATAATGTATAAGGATTAGCAAGAGCAAAACGCTTCAAATCCATACGTTCAAGCATGCTATCGACAATATCGTAAGATTCCTTTTCGCTTTTTCCTTGCTTTTTAGGCCCTACAGCAACTTCGTCTCTTACAGAAGATGTTATGAATTGATGTTCTGGCTCCTGAAACACCATGCCAACTCGCCCTAGCAATTCTTGACTTTTCCAAGTAAAAAGATTATTTTTACGTCGTTTTGGCACATACTTTTCCATCATGCACACACTGCCAGCAATTGGTTTTAACAAGCCTGCAAGCGTTAACGCTAGCGTAGTTTTACCAGCACCATTAGGTCCCATTAAAGCCGTTACTTCACCAAAACGAAAAGCTACATTAACATGTTCAGCTAGGGGTAAAGTTCTTCCAAAAGAGCAATCATTAGTATAGAGCGCTACAGATTCTTCCGTATCTTTGATCTCGTCTTTGATCTCATCATCGCAATGTTTAGGAGCAAAAGATTTAACTGTTCTTCCTGGAACCCAAGCACCACCTTTTGCAAGCATATCGCCATACTTTTCAAAAACATCCTCAGGCTTACCGTCTGCAATAACGCATCCTACATTTGAATCATTATTATTTTCGTTTTTTCCAATAACAATAACTCTATCAATCAAATCCAGCCACACATCAATATGATGTTCAACTACAATCATTGTAGAACCTGTTTTTTTAAGAATATTCGCTACAGCATCATGCACTTGCTGAACACCTTCAGGATCAAGATTAGCTGTAGGCTCATCTAAAAGCAGCAATCCAGGATGCATTGCAAGCACTCCTGCTAAAGCAAGACGTTGCCTTTGGCCTCCAGATAAAGATTGTGTTGAGCGTCTAAGACCCTGACTTCCTTGAGTAATATTGTCTAAACCAACAGCTTTTAGCGAAAGCTTTACGCGATTCCAAGTCTCTTCGCTGTTAACTCCAAGATTCTCACTTCCAAAAGCTACATCGTCGCCTACTCTTTCAAGAATGATTTGTGAATCTGGATCTTGCATAACAAGTCCAACTTTTCCGCGAGCATCTCTAGCATGAACACCACCGATTAGAAGGCTACCTTCTTCCATACCTTCTGTTTCATCGCCTAAAACACCTGCTAAACCAGCCATAAATGTGCTTTTCCCAGCGCCAGAAGCACCTAAAAGCAACACATGTTCACCAGGCTTAATATCAATATTTACATTCCTCAACACAAAATCTTTGCGAGTAGCGTGTCTCCAACCCCAGTTTTTAGCAACTACGCTAGCTGGAGTCCATTCAGTTTTATTCACAAATTGCATACAAACAAACTTTCATTGCATAGCAAAATCTAAAATATAAAAATTGCATAACACAATTTCAAAAATATAAAGTAAAACAAATACGAAATATAAGCATCATACGAGTAAACTACCGTGTTTTGTACTTTTTACACAAAACACGATAGTTTACAAGCTGCAATGAGTATTTAGATATAACTCACACTAATGCTTGAGGACGGCCTGATTCAAAACGATCAAGCACGCCCGTTGCAGCTAATGCCTTTTGAACAAACCACACTACAACGCCTGCAACAATAAGACCAGAAATAATAGAAGTAATTAGATTTGCAACAATATACTGAGTACTCCAGCCTTGACCGCCGCTAACCCAATTATAAATAAAGCAAGCTACGCCTGCTAACGATCCAGATATTGCAGTGGAAAGCAAATTCCATGTTTTATACATAAAGAAAATGAATGCAAGTTCAGCGCCAACACCTTGAATAATGCCGACGATTAACGATCCGCCAACACCCCATTGATTTCCTAACATAAGTTCCACAAAAGCAGCAAGAGTTTCAGCAAACAATGCAGCACCAGGCTTACGCACGATTATTGCAGCTAAAGGTCCAGCAAAAAGCCAAAAACCATTAGATAAACCTTCAGCACCAGGCAATAGGCTTGCAAAAAGATTAGTAGGAGCTGCGCACACAATATCCCAAGCCCAGAATAATACGCCAGATGCAACAGCGATAATAGCAGCTATGACGATATCAAGAATACGCCAGCGATTAGAATGTTCAATTGAAACATTAGTCATAATAAGTGCCTTTCTTCAATATTAAAAGATTTGGGCACGGGGAAAGAGCGACATCCGTTGCTAACATTACTTAGCACACGTTCAATCGGTCGAAGCTTTCGCTTCCTCTCAGCCAAAAACGGCTCCCGAGTCAAATATTTATAATCACAATGTAAGAATCCAACGCAAATAATGCATCAAAAACTCACCTTTTCAAGAATACACATAGAGTACTTTTTTGTATAGTAAGTGTTGAAAATGCAAATACGCAATTTTGTATAAGCACATTTATATAAGTACACAACTACGTACACAGTTTGATTAAAAATTACACAAAAACAAGCAAATACAAGCGAATACAAAAAAGTCGGGGTGACAGGATTCGAACCTGCGACATCCTGCTCCCAAAGCAGGCGCGCTACCAAACTGCGCTACACCCCGAGGCTTCCAAGCTGACTACCAGCTCCAAGCACAATCAACTACAATAGCGCACATCGCAGACAAACGCAAATTTGCAACACGCGCGATAGAATATAAATAGCATTGAAAATAGGCGATAGATTTTAGAGGTTAGCATGGGGCGTTTTCAGCGTGCAGAAGCGGCTGGATTAATAGCTTTTTTAGCTTGTGCAATATTCAGCATAGTCGTAATGTCTGTATACATGAAAACTATGCCAGCGATTTGGCAAGTTACGCAACGATTATTTACGGTAGCATCTGGAATAGTGGCTATTTGCAGCATGTGTACTTTTGTAGTCGGATATTTAAGAACACACAAAGAAATACTTAAAAAGAATTGGCTACAAATTGCAAAACATGCTTTTGAAATAATCGCATTATCTACGATTTATGGCGCAACAATGCTGCTTATGTCTTTCGCTCTGCTTTCTATAATCAATAGCATTATTGGAAGAAGCGCAGTAAACAGTTATCTTCCTGTACTTTGTTGTGCTTTAAGTGGAATTGTTGGATACGCAACTCTGGTTCAAGCGGAACTCTTAGAGGCGAAAACCGTTGCATCACTGCTACCACTATTTGTGATTTCTGGTGCAGCAACAGCTGGATTGACATCCGACGACCCGTATTGGTACAACAATAACTTCTCTCAACTAGGAGATAAAACAACATTTGCTGCAAGCATGTTTAATGCTACGCTGATTTTATCTGGAATATGCATTATTATTACAAGCTACTTTGCTATAACAGAGTTCGTTGCCACTCAGAAAGAAATTTTGCAACATAAAGACACTAATATTACAAAACACTTTAAAACTAGAACCACCATTATGGCTACATTACTAATTTTGGGGGGAATTGCGTTTATTGGCATAGGAACATTTAGATACACTCCTCACCCAGTTATACATGATTTATGTGCAAGAGGTGTTACTGGTCTTATTTGCACTATGCTTATTTGCCTTCCTTGGCTTGCTCCTAGACTTTCTAAAACATTCTACGTAGCTTCAGATTTAGCAGTAGTCCTTACCGCATGGGTTGGAAACCAATGGGTGCAGGGTCATAACACATTAACTAATGTAGAAGCATTATCTTGTTTACTCTTTTTAGGATGGATAATAGTATTTTCAAGACAGGTCGCTGCAATGCAAAGCGACCGTTTGCAAATTAAAATAAATGAACATTCTAAAAACAATATTCAATATGATATAGATTAATCAATAAAAAAGTTGAGGCTTAGAATCTAGTTTTTAGAATCTAAGCCTCAATTAGTTTTATATATGAAAATTAGTTTTATATATGAATATTTTTATGCTAGATTATTTTCTTCTTGATTTTCGCTCATAAGCAGAAGGAAACTTCGCGATTGAGCAACAATATTGAATCCTGATTCATAATGCAATTGCGGTCCTTTTGGATTATGAGTGTCCACAACAAGAGTCCACTTTTCACCATAATTCTTATCTGGCAAAGTAAATGTTATAGGCTCATAATGCGCATTGAAAATAAGAAGGAAGTCATTATCTACCATTCTGCTTCCATACCAATCGGTTTCTGGAATATCTGAACCATTCAAATAAATCATTACCGAAAGAGCATGAGTATTACTCCATGCCTCCATATCCATAACAGAACCAGTATGATCAAACCATTCTACTTGTGGAATCTCTGAAACATCATCCCCTGGTTCTCGACCAGTAAAGAATCTACGCCTGTGAAGAACAGGATGATCTAGTCTTAAATGAATAAGCTTAGAAACAAAATCAAACATATCTTTTTGTGTGGAATTAAAATCCCAATTAATCCAAGAAATAGTATTATCTTGGCAATATGCGTTGTTGTTTCCATTTTGAGTACGCATAATCTCGTCACCAGCGCAAATCATAGGAATGCCCTGGCTCATCAACAAAGTTGAGAACAGGTTTCGCATTTGACGTTGACGAAGTTCGTTAACATCGTGAATATTAGTAGGACCTTCTACTCCACAATTCCACGAACGATTATCGTTAGCACCGTCGTTATTGCCTTCTTTATTCGCTTCATTATGCTTTTCGTTATAGCTCACCAAATCGTTCATAGTAAAACCATCGTGAGCGGTAATAAAGTTCACAGAAGCTACAGGCTTACGTCCATTTTGCTCATACAAATCCGAGCTTCCCATAAGTCGGCTTGCAAATTCAGGCAAAGTCGAAGGCTGCGAGCGCCAAAAATCGCGTACACAATCACGGTAGCGACCATTCCACTCGGACCAGCTTGGAGGGAATCCTCCAACTTGATATCCTCCTACGCCAATATCCCAAGGCTCTGCAATAAGCTTTACGCTAGAAATAATAGGATCCTGCTCAATAATGTCGAAGAATGCAGAAAGCTTATCTACTTCTTGGAATTGACGAGCAAGCGTTGCTGCCAAGTCAAATCGGAATCCGTCTACGTGCATTTCAGTTACCCAATAGCGCAAGCTGTCTGTGATTAGTCGCAACGCTTTAGGAGAACGCATAAGAAGCGAATTTCCAGTACCAGTAGTATCGAAATAATGTCTCTGATCGTTATCTACAAGACGATAGTATGCGCGATTGTCGATTCCGCGGAAGCTTAAGGTTGGACCTCTATCGTTTCCTTCAGCGGTATGGTTGTAAACAACGTCTAGAATAACTTCCATTCCTGCAGCATGGTACGCCTTAACCATTGCCTTGAATTCGTTAACTTGCTCGCCGCGTTGTCCAGAACTCGAGTACGAATTCTGAGGAGCAAAGAATCCAATGGTGTTATATCCCCAATAATTGCTTAATCCCTTATTTTGCAAGAAAGAATCATTTACAAACTGGTGGATAGGCATAAGCTCAATAGCAGTAATACCAAGCTTTTTTAAGTAAGATATTACACTTGGATGAGCTAAACCTGCGTATGTTCCACGAATTTCTGGAGGAACATTACGATTTAAATTCGTCATTCCTCTAACATGAGCCTCGTAAATCACGCTATCGTGGTACGGAATCATTGGATGCTGGTCGTTACCCCAATCAAAATATGGGTTAATAACAGCTGCTTTCATAGTGTGATCTGCAGAATCCAAAGTGTTCATTGCGGCTAAATCATCTGGATTAGCAAACCAATACGAAAATAGGCTTTCGTCACCGTCAATATTGCCTTCTATTGCCTTTGCATAAGGGTCCAAAAGAAGTTTGTTTGGATTACACCATAATCCATGATTTGGATCATACGGTCCATGCACACGATAACCGTATCTCTGCCCTGGCTGTATTCCAGATATGTAGGTATGCCAAACGTAAGAATTCTGCTCGGTCATATCGATGCGAGTCTCATTGTCCTGCTCGTCGAACAAGCATAGCTCAACATGCTTTGCCACCTCAGAGAACAATGCGAAGTTCACGCCTGCACCGTCGTAGGTAGCTCCAAGCGGATACATAGAACCTGGTCTAATTTGCATAATTCAAGTATTGCATATATTTATATAGTTTTCATTAATACTGTAGGCGATTCTTTATAAAAGATGAAAAAGATTCAAAAATAATCACAATTAACGCATAATAAAAAAAAAATATGAATTATATTTATGTGCTAATTCTCCTTTAAAACCAACGCAACACGCCAAAAGCATCCTTTAACCACATTGATTAAAAAATCTGGTAATTCGTTTTTAGTGTTGATGAAATAGCAACATGACATATAAGCAAAACGAATATTACACGGATGACGTGGGATTAAAAGAAGAAATTTTAAATCGCATAGCAGAAATTGAAGTAGAACTATGCGATTTTTCAATCCCTAATAAAACAATAGGAAATCTTGGAGAAGAATACGCATCTCTAAAACTAATTCTTAAAAATTGGATTCTATTGGACAGAAATTGGCATAGTCGTTTTGGAGAGCTTGATGTTGTGATGATGGATCCGTTTGGAAGAATTGTATTCATAGAAGTAAAAACGAGACGAAGCGTAAGATTTGGAACTCCACTAGAAGCGGTAACAAACGAAAAATGCTTAAAAACACATAAAGCTGGATTTAAGTGGTTAGACGAGCATAACTTTTTTAAACACAGAAAAATACGATTCGACGTTGTATCAATACTAATTTCAAAAGATAAAAATATTCAACTACGTCACATTTTAGGAGCATTCTAATGGTTATTGGAAACGCATTATCTGTAGGATTACTGGGTTTGAAAGCCTTTACAATACAATTGCAGGCATTCATATCTAGTGGATTGCCAGGATTCTCTATTATTGGTCTTCCTGACACCTCTTTAAGCGAGGCGAGAGAACGAGTTAAATCAGCATATACGTCTTTACGCTGCGAATGGCCAGAAACAAGATTAACAGTGAATCTTTCACCTGCGTCTATGCCAAAAAGTGGAGCATCTTACGATCTTGCAATTGCAGCAAGCATACTTAGTGCTAGAGGAATTATTCCACTTAACGAGCTAGAAAATACGATTATTTTAGGAGAACTTAACTTAGATGGGTCAGTTCTACCAATTCAAGGCATGCTACCAATTTGTTTATATGCCAAGCAAAAAAATATTACAAAAATGATTATTCCCTACGAAAATCTTTCAGAAGCCAAGCTGATAAATGGAATTGAAGTAATTGGGATTAAACACATTTTAGATTTGGTAGACGAACTAAACGGGAAATTAGAAAACAAGGCTAGACCAATTGCCGAAAAGAACAGAGAACGAGCATTAAAAGCAATTAACCCTTATGATCATCTTCATATTAAAGAAATCGATAATACAAGACTCTATTCCAAATCAGCGCTTAACGATAATACGACTTCAAACATGAATAATACGGATAATGTTGATCCAATAAAAAGCGCCAATCCGCTAGGAGAAATCGGTGATATGTCGGAAGTATTAGGGCAAGAACACACAAAGTGGGCATTGCAAGTAGCGGCAGCTGGCGGACACCACGTTATGATGATTGGACCTCCAGGATCTGGTAAAACTATGCTGGCATCTAGAATGCCAAGCATCATGTGTCCACTAAACGAGCAAGAACAGCTTGAAGTGGCATCTATTAGGTCACTTTGCGGAACACTACCCTACTATGGAATAACAGATGTTCCGCCTTTTGAGGCACCTCATCATACATCTTCTGCAGCATCTCTTATAGGAGGAGGCGCAGGTCTAGCCAAGCCTGGAATAATAACTCGTGCGCATTGTGGAGTTTTGTTTATGGATGAAGCTCCAGAATTCTCACCAAGAGTTTTGCAAACTCTTAGAGAACCATTGGAATCTGGTCATATAGCTGTTTCTAGATCTAAAGGAACAACATTATATCCTGCTAAATTCCAACTTGTTATCGCAGCAAATCCATGCCCATGTGGATACGCATATGGCAATGGCGAACGATGTACATGCAAAGAGAAGGAACGAATACGTTATTTTTCTAGACTTTCTGGACCAATTCTAGACAGGATTGATATTCAAATGGATGTTCCACCTGTAGAAAAAATTATTACTTCAAAAGCGCAATTAGAACATGGATCTAGTCAAATGTCAGAAAAAATTCTAACTAGTGCAATGATGCGAGAAAACGTAAAAAACGCAAGGCTGGTTGCTCAAAATCGTTTTAGAAAACTCGGCTGGAGTTGTAACGCTCAAGCGTCTGGAACGTGGCTTAGAAAATACACATCTAAATACGCTATTGAGTTGATTAATAAATCACTTGAAAACCACAAGTTGAGTTTACGCGGAGCAGATCGAGCTTTAAGGCTTGCATGGACTTTGGCTGATCTTTATGGGCACACTTCTCCAGATTTAACTGACATGGCTCAGGCAATTAGTTTAAGGACCAGAATATGAACAGTATTAGTAGCATAAATGGCAATAACAATACTTACAGAATAGATGACGATACTTTATCGCGCGCAATACTCACATTTTGTATTGATGGCGCAGACGCAATAATGTACACGCTTGTAATAGGGTCAGTAAACGCTGGCAGTATTGTGGAAACACTTCACCTTATTTGCGAATCTATAAGTGAATCTATTGGTAAAACAAAAAACAAGCAACTAGAGTTAGATCTGCAAAATAGCTGCTGTCAAGATGATTTTTACATAGACGTATCTTTAGAAAATCAGACTAAATCGAATTTAAATGATTTAGAAAATGATGGAAAAATTCTTAATATTATAAAAAATCACTCGAAGGTTTCTGTTTTAGAAGAATATTTTCTAAAAGGTCTTAAAATATGGGGAAGCAATAATGCTGACAATAAAATTGCTATTAACAATTTTGATATATTACACAAATCCATTAAAAAATGGTGTTTAAGACTAAAACAATTGCCTTCTTGGGATTCAAATCAACTTAAAAGATGGTTTAGTTCTAACGGAACGCAATGGATTATTTCACCAAACAGTAAATATTGGCCAAAACAGCTACAAGATTTAGCAACACAATGCCAAGTAGCTCCCCCATTGTGTTTGTGGGGAATTGGAGATCCAAACGCACTTATTCAATGTAAGCAACCACTTGCAATTGTTGGCTCTAGAGGTTGCAATGACTACGGATACGAGCTTAGCTTTACATTCGCTAAATCGTGCGCTAAAAAGGGGCACACAGTTATTTCTGGCGGAGCTTATGGTATTGACGCTGCAGCTCATTGGGGAACCTTGGATGCTTTAGACTCTCATGCAGCAAATGTTAATCCTGTTGGCAAGACAATTGTTGTTTTTGCTGGAGGTTTGAACAAAATGGGACCTTCAAGCAATGCTCAACTTTTTGATGCGATTCTTTCTAGCGGCGGAGCATGTATTAGCGAATTATGCCCAGACACTACTCCTGTTGCACGTAGATTCTTACTCAGAAATCGCCTTATTGCGGCTATTGCCAGCAAGGTAATAGTATCTCAAGCACGATTACGATCTGGAGCTTTAAACACAGCAAACTGGGCAAATAGCTTAAATCGCGAGATTTATTCTGTTCCAGGAGATGTAACATCACCGAGTAACGCTGGATGCAATATGCTTATTCACGATGGGAAAGCTATGATGATATGTTCACAAAATGATATAGATAGTATCTACCCTAATTCACACCATTATTTGCCACACTCTTTAAGCAATAACAATATTATTCCAAATACGTGTAATGATTTTCAAAGAATTATATTGAAAGCAATTCAAGAGTGTAAGAGCAAAAAAATATGCGCAAACATTGACAATATACACGCAATCATGCTTCATACAAACTCAAATAATGATTTTTCAATATCTAAGATTTCTGGAGAAATAGCAATTCTTGAATTAAATGGAATAGTCAAAAACCAAAATGGTGTTTTTAGTTTAAATAGGAAAAATCTTAAATAAAAAGCAGAAAATATGAGAAAATAAATGTTATGCAGTCAAACTTGAGTCAGCAAAAAGAAAATACTACTACAGTTAAAGAAAAAACTGTACAAATACAAGTAGAGCAATCATCATACGATGTTGTGATTATCGGCGCAGGAGCAGCAGGACTTTCTGCAGCACTGGGATTAGTGAAATCTGAAGAATATAAAACGCTAAAATCTCAAGGAAAACAGCCTAAAATATTAGTGATTTGCAAGCTTCAAGCGTTAAGGTCTCATACAGGTTCTGCCGAAGGCGGAATCGCAGCATCATTAGGAAACATAGAAAAAGATTGCTGGCAATGGCACTATTACGACACAGTTCACGGTGGAGACTGGCTAAGCGATCAAGACGCAGCAAAAATGCTAGCAAAAGAAGCTAGAGATACAGTTATTGAACTAGAACACTTTGGAGTTGCCTTTTCTAGAACAGAAGATGGTCATATTAATCAAAGATTTTTTGGTGGGCATACTGCCGACTTCGGCCAGCAGCCAATTAGACGAGCTGCGTACGCTGCAGACAGAATTGGACACCAAATTCTATACAGTCTATGGCAAAAATGCATAGAGGAAAATATTAAAATCGAAGAAGATGTTTATGTAACAGATCTTGCTATAAACCACAAATCCAATAGCGTAGAGGGCATAATCGCACTAAACGAAAAAAGTGGAAAAGTAGAAAAAATATGTGCAAGAAATGTTCTTATAGCAACTGGCGGAGCTGGAAGACTATTTTCAACAACATCTAATTCCTGGGATTTAACTGGGGACGGAATGTCTTTAGCACTAAACGCAGGATTGCAACTAGAAGACATAGAGTTCATACAATTCCATCCGACTGGTCTAGCTCATACTGGAATATTGCTTTCGGAAGCAGCTCGAGGAGAAGGCGGCGTTCTTAGGAATTGCAAGAATGAAGCATTTATGAAAAACTACGACGACACGCATGCGGATTTAGCTCCAAGAGATGTAGTAAGCAGGTCGATTGTATCAGAAATAGATGCTTTAAGAGGCGTTGAAGATACTACTAGCAACATTGATAGAAAAGATTGCGTATGGCTAGATATGACTCGTATAGAAAAGCAACATATGCTAGAAGCTCTTCCACAGGTTGTAGAAACTATTGAAAAATACGCTCATCTTAATCCATCAAAAGATCTTATACCTATTAGACCTACAGCGCATTACACGATGGGGGGAATACCCATATCACTTAACGGGCAAGTTTATAAACTGGTTAATAATAAAAAACAGAGAATAATAGGATTATATGCCGCAGGAGAATGCGCATGCTCGGGAGTACATGGAGCCAATCGCCTTGGCGGAAACTCTCTTCTTGATGCATGCCTGTTCGGAAAACTAGCTGGTAAGTCTATTGCAAAAGAATTAAAAGAACAAAGTCAGGAGAAAAGTCAGGAAAAACACGAGGAACATACAGCAGATACATCAAAAAATGTGTACGATAGCACTCCTAATACTTTTGAAAATCTAGACAAATTATCAGAAAATCGTGTACAAGAGATAATCGGTCTTATTCAAAATACAAGTACATCTAGCAACACAACAAACCCATATAATCTACTAGAAAAACTAGAAAATATTATGGAAAATGCTGCAGCGGTTAGGTGCAGTGAAAATACCCTTAAAGATGCTTTGCAAAAAATCGATACGATTATTATTCCGCAAGCTAAAATTCTTATTTTACATTCACAAAATCTTGTTTTTAATCAAGAGCTAATTGCTATTTGGGAATTACAAAACATGATTACGCTTGCAAAATCGGTTCTGCAAGCATCACTTGCAAGACATGAATCTCGTGGAGCATTCACAAGATTGGACTATCCAAAACGTAATAACAATCAAAATCCACAACATTCTATAGTGGATTCAAGCGGTGAAGTACAAAATATTCCAGTAATAATTGTCGATTTTGACCCAAACAAGCCTATTAATCATCAAAATAAGGATGAAATTAACAAAATTATGACAAAAATAGATTAATTTTCAACACGCCGAAGCAAAGAGTTAAAAAAGATGTTATAGTTCTATCTGTTGTCTAAAACACCCGTCCGGGTGGCGGAATGGTAGACGCGCTAGCTTGAGGTGCTAGTGCCTATTTGTACAGGCGTGCGGGTTCAAGTCCCGCTCCGGACACGGAATGAAGTCTTGCTGAGAAATCGGCAAGACTTTTCTGTTTTTTCATATTCATATCCGCTAATCGCGCTGATCGATCACTCTAATTAATCACATAATTCCAAGGGTCGAAAGCTCTACCAATCCAAGAAACATCCAACGATTCACCAAAATTCTTGTATATAGAATCATGAACATCTTGCACAGCATACTTAAACCACAACGACTCAATGGCACTATGAGGAGTGTTTATAAGCATAGGCTTAATAATATTAGAGTGCGTTAGTTGCGATTCATAAATAGCTTGCTCATACGCGTCCGTTGCAGGATGATGCCTTAAATCACTTGTTACATACACATCTGCTCCGCAAGCGCGAACTTCATCAAATAAAGAATCACCTGAACCTGGAAGAACAGCTATTTTGCTAACCATAGCATTAATATCTCCACACACTTGAACGCCTAGATTAGTAGTAGGCAAAGCGTTAAAAACGCGTATAGCAAACTCTTTAAGCGTGATTTTTTGCTCAAGCACTCCAACTCTACCAAGACCAAGAGAAAGGTCATTATTACTTGCTGGAACAAGAGGATGCAAATCTTTAAGACCAAAAGCATTAGCTGCAGCATCCGCCACTCCCCTAAAAGCCGCATCCGCATTAGTGTGACCAACCCACAAGCCACAACGATTTTCAATAAGCGTCTGAACTATTTTTCCTCGAACAGAAAAACCAGAAACTTCATGAACTGACCTAAAGAATAAAGGATGATGAGAAACAATCAAATTAGCACCCATTTTGCACGATTCTTCAACAGCTTCTAAAGTTGGATCAGATAAACAAACTATCTTATTCACATTATCCATAGGATTTCCAACAATTAGTCCAGGATTATCCCAAGATTCAGCAAGATTTAGAGGATATAAGTCTTCTAAAACCCTAACAACATCAACTAAAGTTGCCATATTCTACACCTTTACAATAAACCTACAATAAACCTACATTGGCTTTACAATAATTCTCACAAATAAAATCAGTGAGCAGCAAGCTGCCAGTCAGCTCCCAATCCAGTAGACACATTAAGCGGAACGTCTAGCTCAACAGTATGTTCCATAGCGTTTTTAACAATATTTTCTACAATATCTGCTTCGCCATGTGCTATTTCGAGAACAAGTTCATCGTGTATTTGCAAAATCACACGACTTTTTACTTTAGCTTCTCGCAAATCCTTATCTACTTGAATCATTGCAAGCTTCATAATATCTGCAGCACTTCCTTGAATAGGAGCATTTAAAGCTGCTCGCTCTGCAGCCTCACGAGATGCCCTATTCGTGGAATTTAGCTTAGGAAAATACCTTCTACGACCAAACATCGTTTGAGTATATCCAAGCTTTCTAGCTTTATCTACTAAAGACTCCAAATAGTCATGCACGCCACCAAAAGTATTGAAATACTTTTCTTTAAGGACTTCTGCAGCAGCAGGACTAATAGAAAGCTGTTTTGCTAAACCATAAGTACTCAGCCCATATGCCAATCCGTAACTCATTGCTTTAACATGCGATCTCTGATCTGAGCTAACTTGTTCAACTGGAATCTTATAAACCAAGCTTGCTACAAACTTATGAAAATCAACACCAGACTTAAAAGCTTTAATAAGTGTTTCATCTGCAGAGGCATGAGCCATAATTCTAAGCTCTACTTGAGAATAATCACAACTCATAAGCTGATCGTATTGGTTTCCTGGAATAAAAGCAGCTCTAATTTCCCTACCAACCACATTCCTATTCGGTATATTTTGCAAATTTGGGTCCGAAGAACTTAAACGCCCAGTAGCTGCAATAGTTTGTTCAAAAGTGGTATGAATCCTGCCATCTTCATATCTTGCAGAATCAATAAGACTCTGTACAATCTGCTTTAACTTGTTTGTCTCACGATGTTTTAGCAAAGCCCCCAAGAATTGACTAGCTTTTTCATCTGGATCAATTTTTGCATATAATTCTTGCAATGCTTCTGCATTAGTAGTATAAGATCCACTTTTCGTTCTTCTTGTAGGCTTTAAACCCATATCCTCAAACAGCAATTGTTGAAGCTGCTTAGGACTTTGCAAATTTATCGGCTTGTTTGCTACATCCAAAGCCATTTTTTGGGCAAATTGAGCTTCTGCCGCAAAATTATCTCTCATAGATACGAGCCTGTTCATATCTACGGCAGCACCTGCATCTTCCATGCCTCTTAAGACCCTAGAAACAGGCATTTCTACATCGACCATTAAGCCTGTTTGTTTACGTTCATCTAGTTTTATAGCATATTGCTTTGCCAACAATCTTATTGTTATAGCAGTTTCCAAAATACGCTTTTCTTGCTTTTTACGCTTATCCTCTTCTTGATTTAACTCTTCAGGATTATCACTATCTTCTAAAACAAAATCAAGCTCTCCTTGTGCAGGCTCTTCATTAGATTTTTCATTTTCTACATGAATATTTAGAACGTGTTCCGCCATATCTTCAATATTTTCATTGCGAAAATCTGGTTCTATCAAATAAGATGCTAAACGAGTGTCAAGTAATGGATTAAAAGAGTAATTATTATCTACAATTTTCAGCGATTTAAGAAGAGCTATATGTTTTTTGTAGTCATGCAAAACAATTGAAGATTCATACATTTTTATGAAATCTTTTAGCTTGTGGCAGATTTTATTACAATCTTCGCTAGAATCCTCATTAAGAACATCAGAATACACAATTGCAGCATTATTTTGCGATAGCATTACTAGCACATCTGCATAAATACCAAACTGACTGCTATTATTTGGTTTTTGCAATGCATATATAACTAGTTCTTTGTGATCTTTAATAGTTTTTGCACACTCTAAATCATTTCTTATAAGATTTAAAGAAGGTTTTTCTTGAGACTCAAGTAATTCAAACAAATCTACGGTTGCTTTAGATTTATATTCCGTATTCTCTTTAACTAATTCTGACGATTCATTTGACTCACTTTTCTCAATACATGGTGAAACGAGATTAATCCAATTATCTAAATCAGATTCTGAATAAATTTTATGAATATTTATTTTATCTACTATAGTTTTGAAATCCTCTAAATCATCTGAATTATCAGACTCTGTAGAACTAACATCACTGCCAGCATGAGTGCTTCCAGCAGAAATCATCATCTTAATGTTCTCTTCTAAAAGCTCTTTGCTTCCACGCGTAAATTCTTTTAAAATCTTCCTTCTACTGCGAGTACCAAATTCGAGTCTTTCAAACAATTCGCCAACCGACGCGGCATCAACATTTCCAAATTCAAGATCATTAATACTAACACCAAGATCTAAATCTTTAACAAGAGTATTTACTTTCTTATTTAGACGAATCTGATCTATGCTCTCTCGCAAAGACTCACCTTTTTTGCCAGTCACCTGATCCGCGTGTTCTATAATGCCTTCTAATCCACCGAATTGATTAATCCACTTTGCTGCATAACCATCGCCTACTCCAGGAACACCTGGAATATTATCGGAAGTTTCTCCTCTAAGAGCTGCTAAATCTGAATATTGCTTAGGCGCAACATTATATTTTTCAATAATCGCATCAGTATCCATTTGTTTTAAATCTTTAAAATGCCTGCCTGGATACAAAACATTTATATATTCATCAATAAGTTGGAACGCATCACGATCTCCAGAAAGAACAAGAGTCTTATATCTAGCTTTAGCGCCCATTGTGGCTAAGGTTGCAATAATATCGTCGCCTTCATAACCCTGTTTTGTAATATATTTAACACCTAATGCATTGAGCAATTCTTGTATAACAGGAAGTTGAGCTAGAAGCTCTTCTGGTGCAGCTTCTCGAGTTCCTTTATATTGCGGCAAAAGTTTATTCCTAAAAGTTCCGCCTTTAACGTCAAAAGCAACAGCAAGCTTATCTGGTTTTTCTTTTTCAATAACCTGAGAAAGCATTGTTGAAAAACCCCATATTGCATTGGTTGCAAAACCAGATTTTGTTGAAAAATTATCCGCAGATATTGCGTAAAAAGCACGAAACGCAAGTGAGTGGCCATCTACCACCAACAACGTTCCATTTTCATCCTCATTATTCAAAGAATCCTCGTTTGCAACGATGCTGGCATTCACTTAACTACCCACCTGCGTTCTCGTAAAATAAATTTTTTATGAAATTATTTGCCATAATTGACACAACTATCAATTATGGCAACTACAAAATATTGTTTTTAAATACTGCTTTGAAATACCGTTTATGCTTCTGCAGATGGTTTTTCTTCACCATACTTAGCAATAATAGCCAAAGCAAGACGCTTCTTTGGAATACGCTGATCCATAGAAGTTTTTTGAATCCAACGGAAAGCACCCTGCTCTGAGAATCCAGCTTTGTCCATAAGCAAACCTTTTGCCCTGTCTACAAGCTTACGCTCTTCAAGAGTATCTTCAGCCTTCTTAAGCTTCTCTTCTGCTTTACGAAGCTGATCTTGCGCATCCTGTAGCTTATTTTCAGTACGCTCAACACTATCTAATAAATCGTTAATTTCACTAAACCTACCCATAGCTACTTCTAGAGCAGGCAAAAGTTTTGACTCCTCATACGGCTTTGTAACATAAGCCATAGCACCAGCGCCAGTAGCTCTCTTAACTAAATCAGATTGAGAAAAAGCAGTGAGCATAACGACTGGAGCAATATTCTCGTCACAAATAGTGGCAGCCGCTTGAATACCATCTACTACTGGCATCTTAACGTCCATGCAAACAACATCTGGATGGAATTGACGAGTAAGATTAACCGCTTCTTCTCCATTAGCTGCTTGTCCTACAACCTTGTAGCCATTATCTTCCAACATTGCTACAAGATCCATACGGTTCACTGCCTCGTCTTCTGCAACTACAACAGTTTTTTCAGCATTTTCTTTTTTGCTTTCACTGTTATCATCGTCTTTTTTAGGACTAGACAACTCAGCCGCATCTCGCAACTCATCATCGGTAAGCACAACTGGCAACTTCCCCATCTCTTCATCGCTGGTTACAGCAGACATTTTACAACCTCATTTCCTTACCCTAAAACACAAGGCAACAGCGCTATGTATTCCACTAACACACATTTTGCACACTCTAATACATGCCAGCTTTGCGGTCATTGCGTGAACCAGCATCATGCATATTTATTGCACAAACACTAAAAGCACACCGTGCGCGTTGCCATACGATTTTACTAGTACGCATGTATAAAATACATTATAAATCGCTTTTTAATGCGGTAAAGCTAGCATGCAAATATTGACAATACAAAAGTCAAAGCACCAAGCATTGCTAAAGATACGCATATTGGAAAAGCATTAGCATAATTCCCACGCATAATCGCATATGTTAGCGAATACGCTTTTTTAATAAACATGCAGGTAATCAATAGTAACAAAACGCAGCAAACAATAAACACGCCCTGATTAAACAAGAAGCAATTTATTCTAAAAGTATTTTTATTCAATCTGGCTACATTCCAAATTATTGCCATAAACTTAGTAAAAAATATATTAAGAAAAACATAAACGCTTTGAAGAAGCGTAAACATAATTACAACAGAAACGAATATAATTCGCCCTATATTCTCCCCAACAATTGACATTGCTGTAAATTTTGCGTGTTTTGTATCGCTTTCTATATCTCTTAAATTGTTAATCATCATAAGACAAGCAGAGAATCCGCCTGGAATAATGGACAATAACACGCAAAACACAATTTGCGGAATGCTCGCTGTTGTTATTGATTCTTTAGGAAAACCACTTCCAAAACTAAGAGCACACAATGTCCCTAAAAATGCAACAGGTCCAAAGAATAGAAATGCGCTAAATTCTCCCCACCCTCTATATCCATATGGATGCGATCCTCCTGCATAAAACCACGCTCCCATAAGGCAAACTAATCCAAGAAGAATAAATATCCAAATTCCGCTTCTAATAGTAATGATTAACCCAAAAACGCATGATATTAAGGCAGATATGCAAACAGCATACAAAACTGATTTTGGCTTAATACCAGCATCAGCAAGTCTCCAAGATACATCACATAGTGCTTTGCTTTTTGCGCTTACATCTCGCTTAGATCTTTGATCATCTAATCCGCGCAAACCATCACAATAATCATTCGCATAGTTCACTGAAATCTGCATAGAAGCAGCAACACCTATACACAATAGTGATTGAATAACGAAATTTTCAATATTATAAGGTTTTACAACTATTTGGCCACTGAATAAATATCTTGCAAAAATCGAAATCGCCATAACAACTGGTACTATTCCGATTGGAAGAGTATAAAGTCTTGCACCTTTAAGCCAAACCTTTAAATTATTCATCAAAAATCGCCTAGATTCTAGAATTTTTTAACTTATTCTAGATTAGTTTAGACTATTTTAAATAATTTGTGGAGCTAATACAGATACAACTATAGGCAAAGCAATCATAATCGCAGATATTACAATAAGAACAAGCCCACGCCATCCAAAAGTGTACTTTTTATAAGATGACTTACGAGTGCGCAAATAGAATCCACGTTCTTCCGCAGCCAAAGCACAACTATCGGCTTTACGAACAGACAAAACCAAAAGAGGCACAATCAAAGGCATCATGAGCTTAATCTTTTTAAAAGGATTCTTAGTATCGAACTCAACTCCTCTTGACATTTGAGCTTCCGTAATCTGAGACATTTCGTACGCAAAAATAGGAACAAAACGCACAGCTGTAGTAATAGTAAAAACATAACAGTAAGGAACATGTAGATATTGAACAACAGCATTAGCTAAATCGTTCAATTTTGTAATGCTAAGAACACTAACAAGAGGCAAAGCAAAACAGAATAGTCTCAAAGATGCTCTTGCAGCAACAGAAATTCCTCTTGATGTAAACCACAAGAACATATAATTTCCACCCTGAGCAATAATCGTTTGCAAAAAGAACATTACAACGCCGAGAATAAGCATTGCGCGCACAAGAGGAAACAGAGTTTTAAGAATCCCAGCCATAGCCATAGCAACAAGAATCAATACTGCAATAGTTACAAGAACGCTAAATTGTTGAGCTATAAAAGCAGACACAACAACGCTTATAGCTAATATAAGTTTTGCAATAGGATTTGCCTTGTGCAAGAAAGTTGAACCAGCATTATAAGTAAGAATCTTAGTTTGCATAAAAATCACCCATTTGTTTTACAAATTGCAACTCTTTTTAAGAGCATTAACCAACATATCTCTTTTATACAATCCTTTACACTTAGCAAAACCATTTTTAACTAAGCCCTGAGATACAGCGCACAAAAGAGGAGCACATAAAGCAGCTTCATCGCAAATACTCTTATTCTCAAACACATGACTTATGCTTCCGTCTTCAAGAATATGTCCATCGTTTACTACGATTAAACGCGTTGCAAAATCAAGAACCACTTCCATATCGTGACAAACCATTATTACGCAACAACCATGGTCTCTAAGGTCTTCTACAACTTGCATAATTCTCAAGCATTCCATGTAATCCAGTCCGCAAGTAGGCTCATCTAACACAAGAATCTTAGGTTTAGTTACAACAGTTGCAGCCAAAGCAACCATCTGACGCTGACCTCTAGAAAGCATAAAAGGGCTAGCATTAGGATCTAAATTAAGCTTTTCAATCACTTGCATAGCATGATCATTAGCTTCTTTAACAGACTCACCTAAAAGAATACAACTAAACGCTACTTCTTCTAAAATAGTATCTTTACAAAGCTGACGATCTGGGTTCTGGAAAAGAGTCGAAACATAGTGAGCAATTTGGCTTATTTTCATGTTGCTAGTATTTTTGCCATCAATAAAAATACTTCCACTACTTGGCTTAAGCAAACCGTTTATTATCTTAGTAACAGTTGTTTTTCCAGCACCATTTCTTCCAACAAGAGTTACAAGCTCCCCAGGATAAGCGTCAAAAGACACGTTTTCTAAAGCACTAACACCACTCGGATATGAAAAACTAACATTTTGCAAAGAAAGACATGGTGAAGAATTTTGTGCTAAGTTTTGCGATGCATTGGAAAAGTCGAAAGCAGCCGCACATTTATCTTCATCGCATTCACTATGTGAATCATCATGTGAAACTAAAGAATTTCCACTATTAATCGTATTAACAATAGTATTTACTGTATCTTCTACAGACACAGGCAAATCGCTTTTAGAGCAAACACTCTCACGCTGTAAATCATTAACCAAATGCGTAGTGCGCGGATAATTTATTCCAATAGAATAAAGCAAATCCATATTTTTTAGCGCTTGTCCAACAGGCAAATCCAGTGATAAAGTGCCATTAGAAAGCACAACCAAACGCTTGCAATACTCGCTTAAAAGCGCCACTTTCTGCTCAATTACAACAACCGTTATTCCAAAATTCTTATTCAAATCTTTAAGAATCGAAAAAATCATTTTAGAAGAAACAGGGTCTAAAGCGCACGTAGGCTCATCTAACACCATAACTTTAGGTTTTAGCGCAAGAATAGCAGCAATCGCAACTTTCTGCTTTTGACCTCCAGAAAGAGTGTCTAAATCGCGGTTGCGCAAATCACTAATGCCAACAATTTGTAAAGCTTCATCGATTCGATTCGGTATTTCATTGTGTGCAACACCAAAGTTTTCTAGACCAAAAAGAATCTCATCTTCTACGTTTGCAGCCACCATTTGCGCATCAATATCTTGGATAACTGATCCAATTAAGCAGGCTATATTAGTTAAAGCAAGATTTTTAGTTTCTTGACCTGCAATCTTAACGATTCCAGAAAGTTCTCCAGAATAATGATGAGGAATAGCACCAGAGAAAATAGAGGCAAGAGTTGTTTTACCAGATCCAGATGGTCCAATAATTCCAACAAATTCGCCAGCTTCAATACTAAGACTTATATTGTTCAAGGCAAAAGTGGAATCTTGTGCCTTTGCAGAGTCTAAAGAATCATCCTTATTATGATTCAAATATTTAAAAGATACTTCCCTAAGCTCAAGCAAAGACACAACAATTCCTAACTCTTAAAAACCCAACAATACTATGAACATTACTTATTGATTACTCTCTGATGATTATATGACTTACTGAATATCATCTAAAATAAATTCAAATACTTACTTGTGTAGAACGAGTCGAATTGGAGTATAAAGAACTTCAACAACAACAGCATTAAACACAGCAGTTCCAAAAATGATTGGAAGCATAACAAGAATCGTCTTAGGAGAATGAAGAACAAAGAAAGATGCAGTAGAAGCAAATATTAAACCAGAAACAACTGTAGTTATAAAAGTTGCTATGAGTGGGAAAATACTGAACTTTCTAGCAGCATCCTTAGGGAAAACGTGAACATAAGCCATAATCATCAAAGTCATAACAATTGCTGCTGGAATATCGCAAACATAATTAAGACCAGGAATAGATGCGTTAAATTGCATTAAAGTTGCAGCCAAAGCGCCAATAATCGCACCTTGAATAACATTTGGACGAACCAGCAAAATCGCAAGGCAGAATGATGCGATTAAAAAGTTTGGTTTAATATTTCCAATTGAAAGCGCTTTTGCGACTGTAAAGTCAAGAATGCATCCTGCTGCAAAAAGAACAGCAACCAACACCAAAGACGTAACATCTAAAGCATGCTTTTTAATGCTTACAGCATTAATCATGCTACCTGCATGTCCATTAATTTCCTGATTCATAATCTTCTCCTTTATGTTGCGATAATCAAGTTTTAATTATCGACTTTTGTTATTTATATATGTTTTGATATTTATTTATATTGATTTAAATTAATTTGTTTAATTATTTTTCAATTCTGATTTACTTATGCAAAACGAGTCGAATTGGAGTGTAAAGAACTTCAACAACAACAGCATTAAACACAGCAGTTCCCAAGATGATTGGAAGCATAACAAGAACAGTGTTTGGAGAGTGAAGAATAAAGAAGGATGCGATTGTTGCAAAAATCATTCCAGAAATAACAGTTGCAACAAACGTAGAGATAAATGGGAACACACTGAACTTTCTAGCAGCATCCTTAGGAAAAGCTTTTAAGTATCCCATAAGCACTAACGTCATAATGATTGCTGCTGGAATATCGCAAGCGTATTCAAGACCAGGAATCGAAGTGTTAAATTGAATCAAAGTAGCAGCTAATGCGCCAATAATCGCACCTTGAATAACATTTGGACGAACAAGCAAAATAGACAAGCAGAACGATGCAATAACAAATTCTGGCTGAATATTTCCAATCGAAAGCGACTTTGCAACTGTAAAGTCAAGAATACATCCTGCTGCAAAAAGAACAGCCACCAACACCAAAGACGTAATATCTAAAGCATGCTTTTTAACATTTACACCTTTAAGTAAATCCGCAGCCTGATTAACACTAGATTCAGCAGAAGT
The DNA here is from genome assembly GCF_055818025.1 of Gardnerella sp. c11Ua_71. Classification (NCBI taxonomy): domain Bacteria; kingdom Bacillati; phylum Actinomycetota; class Actinomycetes; order Bifidobacteriales; family Bifidobacteriaceae; genus Gardnerella; species Gardnerella sp. c11Ua_71. The sequence goes on from NZ_JARFVR010000001.1 coordinate 63,657, forward strand.
AAATGAGGTTTCCTGCTTAGTTTCATTAATTTCCTGAGCCATAATTTTCTCCTTTTATGTAGATTTTTATGTTGATTGTTTTAAACAATTTTTTAATTGTTTTTTATGTTTATAGATTTGTTTTAGACGTAAAATTAATCCAAATAGATTTGGCTTTCTGGAGATATAAAAAAGACCTCCAGGTTTACCCTAGAGGTCTTTTACAAGCCTAAACAAGCAGCTTCTAAAACTTTAGAGTAAACTACGCCAAAGAGAAGTCTGCCACCACCACATACGAGCAGCATCAAAAGTATCGCGAGCTTGAGCATTCATGTTACGCATGATAGCCGCCTCCTTAATACTTAGCTGCAAAGCTAAACGCTTAATGTGATCAATCACAAATCCAAAATCGTAAATCGTAAAATTTACGATATCCGTTTGTGTTGTGTTTGATGCTAACACTATAAAAGTACAAATGCAAACAAAAATAAAAAATTAATGGAAAAATTTTATAAAATCCAAAACAATAATCTTCAATCATCCCCGAAATTTCAAGCGAAACAACGCAAAACGCGCGAAATAAAATATTACATAGCCAAACGTCATACACAAACGATATAGTCAAAGTCGGTTCGGGGTGCGTAAAAACGCTGAGATTACACCCGTTAAACCTGATCTAGGTAGTGCTAGCGAAGGGAAAATCATGGAAGAATTAAACGAATTAAATGCAAATATAGATACAAATATAGATACAAGTTTTAGCGTTCGCGCAAGAAGACGAATGTTTCTAAATGACGTTAGATCATGCATAGAAAGAGTGAGAGCAAAGAAGCCACTAACTCATTGCATAACAAACAATATTGTTCAAGAAATAACAGCAAATGTACTACTTTCCGCAGGAGCTACGCCAATAATGGTATGCGACCCAGATGAAGCAGCAGGCATTGCAAAAATAGCGTCAGGCGTTCTAGTAAATGTTGGAACATTCGAAGAGATAAAAGGCAAAGCCATACGCAAAGCAATAGAAACTTGCGAAGAAACACAAACTCCTTGGGTACTAGATCCAGTTGGAGTTGGAGTAGACGAATTAACCACTAGAACAAAATTTGTAAGAGAAATAGTAAAACGAAACCCAACAGTAATACGAGCGAACGCAAGCGAAATATTAGCTTTAGCTGGGCAAAACAGTCAGATGAAAGGCGTAGATGCGCAAGATCCAGTAAACTCCGCGCTAGAAGCAGCCAAAAAACTGGCAAAAGAATACGGATCTGTAATATCAATATCTGGAGAAAAAGACGCGGTATACGGTCACGGATGCCTAGTGCGAATAACTGGCGGACACAAGGCTATGACAAAAGTTGTAGGAACTGGGTGCGCTCTTGGATCATTAGTGGCGGCATATGTGGGTGCAAACCCAGAGCGCCCAGTGGCAGCAACAGTGGCTGCACACGTGCACGCTGCAGCAGCTGGAACGTTTGCAGCGAGACAAACAACCGCACCAGGAACATTCAGAACACTGTGGATCGATGCGCTGCAAACATTAAGCGTAAACAACATGTTTGAACTAACAAACATTGAGTTCAGCATAGAACCAACAGATTGGACGCTTTACCTAGTAACAGATCCACGAATGGGAAACCGTAGCGAAGAACAAGTTGCAGTAGAATCCATAGATGGCGGAGTGACAGTAGTTCAATTGCGAGATAAATACTCCAACGATACTGAAATATCAGAAAAAGCCATAAAGTTACGCAAAACACTTATAAAAGCAAAACATGGAGATATACCGATTTTCATAGACGATCACGTTGACACCGCAGCAAAACTGGGATTCAACCTGCATATTGGTCAAAAAGACACGCCTTTCGTTACAGCACGTAAATCCATGCCAGCCGAATGGATGATTGGACTTTCTTGCGCAAGAGTAGACCTAATGGAAAAAGCATATAAAGAGTGCAAAGAGAACGATACTCCACTTCCTGATGTTATAGGAATCGGAGCTGCATTTGCCACAAATACTAAGGCGCATGATGTTCCTCCTCTTGGAGTTGAAGGCGTAAATGAAGTAGCAAAAGTAGCACACAGCATGGGTGTAAAAACTCTAGCGATTGGTGGAATACACGAAAACACCGTTTTTCCAATCAAAGACCTAAGCATTGATGGAGTATGCACTGTATCTGCTCTCATGTGCGCTGAAGATCCTAAAAAAGTAGCGAGCGATCTTAAAAGCGTAATAACTCGCTAAAGTATGCATTAAAGTCACAAAGATTGGCTAATAGCGTATACTTTCAATCCCTAGCAACGTGTATACTTTCACAAGTTGCGGGCTTGTAGCTCAGTGGATAGAGCGTCTGCCTCCGGAGCAGAAGGTCGTGGGTTCGAATCCCATTAAGCCCACATTGTATGTTAGTATTAATTTCCTCCAAGAAGAGCAAAAGTACCGTAATATACAGCAGCGATTAAAGCGATAGCAGGAATAATTAAGCACCCAATCATAAACACATAATCGCGTTTATTCACATGGCTTATACGTGCATGAGATCTTGGGTTTTCTCCGCCAAATCCACGCGCTTCCATAGCCGTAGCCAAAGTTGTAGATCTTCGAATAGACAGCACCAAAAGAGCAAAAGCTTGAGGCATAAAAGCCTTAATCTTACTATCATCACCAAGTCCGCGAGAACGCCTAGATGCACTGAGAGCAGCCCAATCATCTTGAAGGACGCTAAACAATCGCATACCAGCTAATCCACCGTAAACAAACCTATCTGGCAATTTCATAACTTGACTAAAAGCATCAGCTAAATCAGTTGCATCAATGCCAATAACAGTAACAATAGCTGGAACACCGATAGCTAAAATTCTGATGAATGTTGCAATTGCAAGAGTTGTGGAATGATCACTTACATGAATAATTCCCCAATCAAACCATGTTGCTCCACCTGATTTACCATACAACCACACTGCTAATGCAGATCCAGGAGCACCAACCCATACAGGCCAAGAAAGTTTAATAACTCGCAAAGGGTTCATTTTAACAACCCAAAGAATCACAAACTCCAAAACCAAAGCTATTGTTGCAGAAAGCCAGTCGAGAGTAAACAAAAGCGGAACCGAAAGTAGGAAAGCTCCAAGCATCCTATACACAGGATTCAAAGATGCCAAGAATGGAGAATAACTTGATGCGCGAGCTGCCTCATCACGATGGTTCACATCGCTAACTTCTATTCGAGATATATTCGTTGCATCTGTTGACGAAGATAATGCTAAAGATTCTTGTGAATTATCTACATTTTCAGACTCATAAGATTCGTCATTAGTGGAATCCACATTAGTTTTAAGTTCCACTAAACGCGCTCCAAGCGCATCTACTAACTCTCTATCATGAGTAACAACAATAACACTAACTCCATCTGCGCGAAGGCTTGCAATGAGTTTTATAATTTGTAACCAAGTTTTACGATCCTGTCCAAAAGTCGGTTCATCTAAAATTAAAACTCTTGGAGCTGCAGCCAAAGATGCGGCAACAGTAAGTCTACGCTTTTCACCTCCAGATAAAGTGTATGGGTTTGCGTTAGCATATCTAGATAGGCGGAATCTATCTAATAAAGACTCTGCTTTAGTTTTAGCGTCTTCTTCACTCATTCCAGTTCTAATAGGACCTAGCATAACTTCTTCAAGAACAGTTCCACACGCAAACTGATGTTCTGGATTCTGGAAAACGTATGAAATTCTTTTAGCAAGATCAGTAGACTTCCATTTCATAGGATCGGTGCCACCAGCGCCTTCGCAAAGATCCTCACTAGCTACAACCTGACCTTCTAAAGCTGGAATTAATCCTGCCAAAGTTAGAGATAAAGTGGATTTTCCAGCACCGTTTGCTCCAACTAATGCTGTGATTTGTCCAGAATTAAATTTCAAATTTATATTTTTTGCTATTGGAGTACTCGTATGACTAATCGCAAGGTTTTCTGTTGATAGAACTACTCTTCCATCACCTTTTGCTGGATCGCAATCTGGTTCACCTTCAACATAAATCCTACCAATTCTGCGATCTTGCGGATCTTTATACTTGTCAGGAAGCCAAATCCCAAGGTTTTCAAAATCAAGATCGCTTCTACTGAACACTTCGTCTGGAGTTCCATCTGCAACAATAACTGTTTGCGCAAACTCGTCTCGCGCAATATCATCATCGTGAACATAATTATTCTTTTCAGTATTGTTCACAGAATTATCAAGACCAAGAACCACTACTCTATCAATCAAATCAATCCAAGGCTGCGCATGATGTTCTACAAGAACCATTGTTGCATTGGTATCGTCTAAAACTTTACCAACAGCTTTTACAATCTGATTAACACCATCTGGATCTAGATTCGCAGTAGGCTCATCTAAAAGAAGCACACTTGGCTTCATAGCCAATGCTCCAGCCAATGCCAGACGCTGCATTTGACCACCACTTAAATGGGCGGTAGAACGGTGTAACTGTAATCCTTCTAAACCTACTTCTTCAAGACTTTTATTAACAAGATCCCATATTTCTTTACGAGGAACATTCATATTTTCAGGACCGAAGGCGACGTTATCTCCTAAACGCTGAAAAATAGCTTGAGCCTCTGGATCTTGTAACACTAATCCTACTCGCCCACGCGCTTTATGAACTGGTAAATCATCTACGAATACTGAGCCTTCGCTTACACCGCCATCTTCATCTTCTACTAAAACATTCTTCTTCGAATCAGGCTTTGAATTATTTGAGCTAGATTTAACAATATCACTACCAATCAGCCCAGCAGCACCTTCAAGAATTGTGGATTTGCCTATGCCCGATGCACCAAGCAACAAAACTCTTTGCCCTGCTTCAATTGTTAGGTTCAACCCGCGTACAGCAAAATGTTTGCGAGAAGCATGACGATAACCCCAATTATCAAAACGTAGCTGAGCATTGCAGCTAGCCGATGGAAGGAATGTTTCGGCATCCTGCGTATTAGTTTTGTTCAAAACTGGCGTTTCAAATGCATCGGGCATAGCAAAATCCTTTATGGCAATGATTTTTATTTAATTATTTTCTATCTATTTTTTAATTTTTTCTTTTAGAATCATTTAGATCTGCTACGGACTTTTTAACGACCTAAAAATCCTAAAATGTCTTTATTACAAACACGTTTTTGACTTATCCTAATAACAAAACGTCATATCAGTGATTTACATCGCTGATTGCATTGCAATAAGACATTTTCTTTCGACATAGATATGTGCCTTACTGTTCTTTCACTACGACTTATGCGTTGGCTTAAATCGTAGGTCACCATTAAGGCACGGGAAAAACAGATCTCCGTGCGCCAGCATTACCTGGATTCACGTTCAAGCGGTTTCTCTCAGCTTTACAAATTAATGCAAAGCACCCGTGTCGTGTGAAGATTTTACGTCACTGCGTAGACTCGTATACAAACGCTAAAATTTTATATAGCGATTGTATACGAGTTGTTAAGTTTACTTAGTTAGACGATCTAAAAGCAAAGCTTCAGTTACGATATTCGATTTCAAGCCAGAAAGAGAAATCGACTCGTTAGGACTATGCGCATTAGACTTTGGATCTTCAGGTCCAGTCACCAAAACCTGAGCTTTAGGGAAAATTCGTTGCAATTCTGGAATAAATGGAATCGAACCACCTTCACCCTTATTAATAGGATCCACGCCAAAAGCATCCTTCATAGAAGCTAAAGCGTCCTTAGTTGCTACAGCATCAGGATCCATAGCCCAACCCATACCATTGTCAACTGGCTCTACAGTAACTTGCGCACCGAATGGGGCGTTTGCAACCAAAAAGTCGCTCAAAGCTTTTTGCGCTTCTTCTGGACGCTGGCAAGGCGCAGTTCTAAGCGAAAGTCGCAAGCGCGTTTCGTGAGCAATCACGTTAAAGCTTTCTTCTACAGGATGAGCATCCATACCAATAACAGTCAAGCTAGGCTTAGTCCACATGCGAGCAGCAAGAGAACCAGTACCAGCAAGCTTATAAGAATCCACTACTGAAGAATCTGCGCGAACTTGAGCCTCATCCAAATCACGTTGCAAACCGCCAACAGGTTCCTGAGATTTAATTCCAGGAACATCCAAATCGCCTTCCTTGTTATAAAGAGAAGCAACAAGCATTGAAGCAATAGTATAAGCATCTAAAATTGGTCCGCCAAACTGTCCAGAATGAACCTGATGACCAAGAACCTTCACTTTGACGTCTACTGTAGTGTTTCCGCGCAAGCTAGTAGTAAGACTTGGAACATCTGCAGACCAATTTCCAGAGTCTGCAACAATAATAACGTCTGATTCAAACTCATCTTTATGAGCTTCGATGAATGGAATGAAACTTGGAGAGCCCATTTCCTCTTCACCTTCAATAAATACCTTAATATTTACGCCTAAATCTTCGCTTAAAGCGCGCAAAGCACCGTAGTGAATTGCAATTCCGCCGCCATCATCAGCACTACCGCGACCATACAAGCGACCATCTACTTCAGTTCCTTTGAAAGGATCAGTATTCCATTCGCTTGCATCTGGAACAGGCTGAACATCGTGATGAGCGTAAAGCAAAACAGTTGGAGCGTTAGGATCCACAATACGAGATCCAACTACTTCAAAAGCTCCAGGAGTACCATCCGGATTCTGAGACTGCTCAACGCGAGCATCTACACCCACTTCGCGCAAAACTTCAGCCACATACTCAGCCGAAGCACGCATATGATCTCCAGTAATGCCTTTAGCAGAAACAGCTCCTAAAGAGATCTTCTTATTTAATACGCTAATAACATCTTCCCAAGCGTTTTGCACGCGCGAACGCACATCATCAACATCTAAACCAGCCATAAGTCCTCCAAAAAACAGTAGATTAGTAAAAACATTAGTTGAATTACTACTATCAGACTATTCATAACCAACGAAATTGCTCATAACGCGTCTAGTCTGTTGGGTAATCTGCAAACATGACATGGAATCCATTCGTAAAAAAATCTGCTGATAATGGTGCACAAAATGGCAATCAATCAGCGACTAATGAAAATAGTGAAAATAAAATAGAAAATAAGGCAAAGACTCGCACAAAAAACGCTCCAACGCCGAAGCAAAGCGAAGCTACAGCGCAGAATCTTAGACCGTTAGTTCCAACGGATAGAAAAGCAAGCGCAAAGGCTGCGCGAGCCAGATTGCGCGAAAAAGAAAATGCTCAATACGATGCGATGAAAAATGGAGACTTAGCTCATATGCCAAAGTCAGAGCAGCTTCCATGGAGAGTTTATATTAGAGATTATGTAGATGCGCGTTTCAATATTGGCGAATTTTTTGTGCCGTTTGCAATCGTTATTATGCTCTGCATATTCTTAACTCAAAACTTCTTATCCACTAAGTATATTGCTCTATATTTTGCTCTTGCGATTGTTCTTTACGCATATCTTTTTGCTGCAATTATTGACGTTATAATAATGTGGCGCAAGCTTCGTAAAGAGCTTGTTAAACGATATGGCGAAGTTTCTGTTGGCAAAAGCTCTAGATCCGCTATGTATGCTTGCAGTCGAGCAATACAAATGCGCAGATGGAGACTTCCAAAGCCGAGTACACCAAAGCGCGGTAATTGGCCTAAATAAATCGCTAGTATGCTAACAAAGCTATGATTTATAGCATAAGCGTGTTTAGGGTATGATTACTAAGCAATAAAGCAACAAAATACAAAGCAATAAAACGCTAATATTATGTATTAGGGGATAAACGCAAATGGCAAACGATAAAGCAAAAGGCATTAAGAAGCCAGGCATGATTTCACAGATTGTGCGTATTTACAAGTACACGCATACAGACGATAAGCAGCTTCCACTTTGGCTTGGCTTAGCTTTTGTAGCTCCTGTTGTGCTGTGCATTGTAGCTGGTGTTATTATTAGATGGTCCATTTTGACTTGGATCATGATGGTAATAACAGCGCTTATGCTGGGTCTTTTACTGTTTACTGTTGTTCTCACTAAACGCGCAGATAAGGTTGGCTATGCAAGACTAGAAGGAAAGCCTGGAGCTGCAGCTGGCATTGTCTCTGCTATCAACAAAGGCGGATTTACTTTCCCTCAACAACCTGTGTGGGTTGATCCTCGCACAAAAGATGCTATTTGGCGAGGAACTGGCTTTAACGGAATCTTCCTTGTTGGCGAAGGTAACTATGAGCGTTTAAGCCAAGCTATGAATCGCCAAGAGCACGCAATTAAAAGTGTTACAGCAGGATCTAATATTCCTGTTTACCGCATTTGCGTTGGTAATGGTGAAAATCAAGTTAGACTTAGGGATTTAAGAAGTAAGGTTTTAAAAGCTAAAACTTTAATGCCTACAAATCACAAGTTTGCTTTGCTTAAGATGATTCACCCTAATCGTCGCTTCTTCCTCACTAAAACTGAGCTTGCAATTTTGAATGATCGTTTGCGTACACTACAGGGCAAATCTGGGTTCGGTATTCCAAAAGGAATTGACCCAACTCATGCTCCTCGAGTAAGTCGCAGAGCTTTAAGAGGAAAATAAATCATAGGTTTTAAATAAAAAGCATAAAAATAAACCAGACGTTCCAATCGGTTCGTCTGGTTTTAATATATTTTAAGCGACTTTATATAACTTTATATGACTTTACGCAATTATTATTCGCGCGTTATCTGCGACTCTACCCAATCCACAATGTAAGGAGCGCACTCCTCCACTTGGTCCATTGCAATCTCAAACTCTTTAGGACCTCCGTACCATGGGTCAGCCAAATCTAAAACAGCTTCGCGACCAGCTTGTGGTTTTTCTAAAGACGGATCAAACGATCTATACATGTGAACAAGACCACGTTTTTGCGCTGGAATAATCCTGAGCAAAGATTGCATATGCGAAGCAGTCATTGGAAGAAAAAGATTTGTTTCCTCTATTTCGTCTCGCTCAATCCTATGCGCAAAATGGCTTAACGGCAAAGAATAACCCCTACTTTTAAGCTCTCTTTGCGCACGCCTATCAATCGGATTCCCGTATTCTTCGTCGCTTACGCCGCATGATTTTACAGCAACAACATCGCTTAATCCTCTAAGCTTAAACTCGTTACGCAAAACTATTTCTGCCATTGGAGATCTGCAAATATTCCCTGTACAAACCGTCATAACAACATACGGATGCTTAGCATCTACGTGAATTTTGTTTAAAGATTCCATACATATCCTTAATCTAGCTTATTTTTTAGCTTTAATTGGCTTATATACCATAAACTTGTATTTTACGTCGAATTGTTTTGCACCAACTTTTATAGCTGATTCTTGCCAATCGCCATCACGTGCAACTTTCCACAATCCATCATCTACAAGTCTCTGAATGTTAGGAGCAAACGTATCCGCTTCTACTCTGGTGTCAATTTGAGTTACGTATGCAGCGTCAACAATTTTTGACTCAATCACTTCTTTAAAAATTGCTCCGCCTCCAATAATCCAAATTGCGCTACCATCTTTAGGTAAATCCAAAGAATCTACATGCTCAATAGGATTATCTTCAATCCATTTTCTTGCGTAGCATATTGCTTCTTCAATGCTTGTAAAACTTTTTGCACCATCTGGATTAAAATCTGGATTCCTAGAAACAACAATATTTTCTCGCCCAGGAAGAGGACGGAACTTTTCTGGCATAGAATCCCAAGTTCCCCTACCCATTATTACTGGGCAAGAAATTGTCATGGCTTTAAAATAGCGCAAATCTGGGGAAAGTCTCCATGGCATACCACCATTTACACCCATTGCCCCTACGCGTCCTTCAAGATCGTATGCCTGTCCCCAAATTAAACGCACAGGAATATCGTTTGCCATAAAACTCCTACTCAAAAACTCAAACTAATAAGCAACTAATAAATAAGATCACACAGCTACAGGAGCTTTAATCGTAGGATGATGCTTATAATCAACAACCTTAAAATCACTGTACTCATAGTCAAAAATTGAATCAGCTTTATGAATTTCAATCTTAGGGTAAGGATATGGCTGTCTAGAAAGCTGTTCTAAGACTTGCTCTACGTGATTATCGTAAATATGGCAATCGCCACCAGTCCAAACAAACTCTCCTGGCTCTAATCCTGCTTGCTGAGCCATCATCATTGTTAAAAGCGAGTAAGAAGCAATGTTGAATGGCACGCCAAGGAACATGTCGCAAGAACGCTGGTAAAGCTGGCAAGAAAGCTTGCCGTCAGCAACGTAGAACTGGAAAAGCGAGTGACAAGGAGGCAAAGCCATGTTTTCAACTTCTGCAGGATTCCAAGCACTGACAATCATCCTTCTAGAATCAGGATGATTTTTCATAAGATTAAGAACATTAGCAATCTGGTCGATTGTGCGATTAGGATTTTCTTGCGTAGGCGCTGGCCAACTACGCCACTGAACGCCATAAACAGGACCTAAATCGCCATTTTCATCTGCCCACTCATCCCAAATATGCACGCCATTTTCCTGCAACCAACGCACATTACTAGAACCTTTAAGGAACCAAAGAAGCTCGTATGCCAGTCCCTTAAAGAACACTGTTTTTGTGGTTATAAGCGGAAAACTCTTGCTTAAGTCAAATCGAATTTGTTGACCAAAAAGAGATATTGTTCCAGTACCAGTGCGATCCGATTTTAAAGTACCTTCCATAAGTATTTTTCTAACCAAATCCTCATAAGGTGTAGGAATATCGGAAGTAGGTTTCTGTGGTACGCGAGAGCGGATATCCGCAAGTTCTTCTTGAGTTAAAGTCATGAGATTATTTTATCATTAGCTAAATTCAACACCACCAAAAGTAAATATAAGAAATATAAGAACAAGAATCAAACTGAAATCAAAGCATGCTAGTTATAATAGGTTTGTCTTAAAAAATAAAAGTTAAAAACAAATAGACATAAGCACAAACATAATCACAATGTGTTAATGTATAAAAATGCAAAGGAGCAAAAATGACTAGAAGAATATGGGTTGAACGTTTAGAAGACGGGTCTTGGCAAGCACAAAGTGATGATGGTGCAACACTAAAATTTGGTAAAGGAGAAGGACAATTTTCACCTGTGGAACTAATGCAAATAGCATTAGCTGGTTGCACAGCTTTAAGCAGCCAATACGCTGTTGAACATGCGCTCGGAGAAGGAAAAGGCGCTCGAGTTCTTGTAAATGGAACTTATGATCCAGAAGAAGGAACTTACTTAAGATTCCAAGAGGATGTAACAGTTGATGCTACAAGCGCAAAACCTGCTTTAAACGATGAAAATGCAAAAGAACTAAAAGAACGCATGGAAAGACATATCAACAAGGGTTGCACAGTTAAGCACACTCTTGAACGCGGCGCGCAAGTGCGTGTAACAGTAAATGTAAGACACTAAAAACGCTAAAAATCACAATTTGTGGCGCAATAACTTACACAATGCTACACTTTTAACGTTGTTAGAGCTATTTATGTAACTGGAGGAAACTTTGAAAATCGCGATTTTTACAGAAACATATCCACCATACATAAATGGCGTAGCAACGCAATCCTACATGCTTAAAAAAATGTACGAGGAACTTGGACACGAGGTTCTTGTTGTTACAGTTGGATCCGAAAGACAGCAAAAAACTAAGCTTGTAGACGGAGTTGTATACGTTCCAGGAATACTTCTTAAAAAGCTATACAAGTATAGGGTTGCAATTCCGATTGGAAACATGCGCAAAAAATTCCCTATCAACTTTAAACCAGATGTTATTCATATACAAAACGAGTTTGGCATTGGTGAAATAGGTCTAGAAGTTGCTAAAAAAGAGCATGTTCCTGTTATTTATACTCTTCATACAGAGTACGATAAGTTCCTGTTTTATATTGGCCTAAAGCATTTTACAGAGTTTTCTAGGAATATTTCAGCAAAATATTTTACGCGATTTTCTAAAAATGCAACAATTATTACTAGTATGTCTGCTAAGGCTCAAGCTTATATTGATCGTCAAAAAGTCGATAAAAAAGTTGTTGTTCTTAGCAATGCAGTTGAATATAAAAAGTTCTTACCTACACCAGAGCGAATTGCTTTTAGGAAAGAATTCCGTAAAAAATACGGTATTGCTGATTCTACGAAACTCTTCGTTTTTGTTGGAAGAATCGGAGCAGAAAAGAATATCTCTGAGCTGATTGATAACTTTATGTATTGCGATTTTCCGCGCGAATTAGCTAGACTCGTTGTTATTGGCGGAGGACCTGATTTAGAAGACTTGCGTAAGAAAGTAGCTAGCAAAGGATTTGAAGATAGAATCTACCTACTAGGCCCTATTGAACACACGCAGATTCCTAAGTATTTGCACGCTATGGACTACTACACTACCGCTTCCCTATCGGAAATGCATTCACTTTCTATGCTTGAAGCCATGGCATCTGGATTATTTGCTCTCGTAAAGCACGATATTCCTAATGAGAATCAGATTATTAGTGGCAAAAATGGTTATCAGTGGGATTCTAAAGAAGACTTTAAGCAAGTGTTTAGTCGCGTTCTTAACATGAGTGAAGAAGAGCAAGCACAACTAAAAGCAAATGTTCTCGAATACTCAAAGAACAATGACTTCAAAAAGCAAGCTCAAGAGTTAATTAAAATTTATAAACTTGCTATTGAAATGAACAATAACGAACTCGCTAAAAAACGCGCTGCTCGCGAAGCAAGACGCGCACGCTTTTTACTTAAAAACAAGTAAAAATCAAAATAGTTACTAGCTTTGAAACAAAATAGCGTCCAAAACACTGTTTTAGTGCTCTGGACGCTATTTTCTACTACAAGCTACTAGTGAAGCGGATCAATAGTTTGCTCGATTTCTTTAGCAGCTTCAACACCAGCTTTTGGAACATCAACTGTATGAACGCCACTTATAGAATCGATAGCACTAGTATCGTTACTTATCTTAGACTGCTGTGCTACTTGAGCAGCGCTTAGTTCCACATACTTACGTGGAACCACATACACTGGTCTAGAAGAATGCTGCAACAGACCCTGACTAATAGAACCAAGAAGCAATCCTGTAAAACCACCCCTGCCCCTAGAGCCAACAACAACCAAATCGTTGTTTAAGCTAGCTTGAGTCAAAGCGTTTACAGCAGAGCCAGGAACTACAGAACGATGAATCTTTAAGTTTGGCAAGCGTTGCAAAATTGGCTTTACACGCTCGTCAAGATCTTCCATATAAGATCCCATAACTGCAGTATCTCCCTCGGCTCCTTGAACGCTAGGAACAGCAGAAATCACATCTAATTGTGCGTTCCAACTATCAGCCAAATCTGCAGCAATCTCAAGAGCTTTTAATCCCCACTTAGACTCGTCGGAGCCAACAGCAATCTTAGAAATCTTATTATTCAAGTGGATTCTCTGACCATCATCATCCGTATATGGAACAACAACAATTGGGCAATAAGCGTAGGCTGGAAGCGAAGAACTTGTTGTGCCAAGTAAACGCTCTGCTAATCCACCTTTACCACGGTTTCCAATAACAATAAGTTGATAGTTTCTAGAAAGCTCTACAAACACAGAAGAAGGGTCGCCAGTAACAATCAAAGTTGTTGCATCCACACCCTGCTCTAATGCAACAGCTTTAGCTTTAGAAAGAATCTCCTGTGCATCTTGATGAGCAACATTATCATCACCAATCGCAGTATAAGTCGCATCAAAAGATACAGCTGCATAACTAGGTAAAGAATATGCACAAACTATTTGAAGCTGTAATCCAGCATGCTTAGCATAATTAGATGCCCACCATACAGCCTTATAGCTCGCATGAGAACCATCAACACCTACAAGAACAGCTTTTTCTTGTGTAATAACATCTTGTGCCATCTAGATCCTCCTAGCATCGCGCGATTTTTTATTTTCTTAAATACTTTAAATACTAGAATAGCGCGTTTAAGGTAGTCGCGTCTATCGCGACACAACAAACCTAAGGATTAACGGCAAAATTAATTAAAAATAACCTAAAAACGCATAAAAACTACTAACAAAAACTAAAAGTGGTATCCATAAAATCATGAATACCACTCAAAAACCAAATTGTCAGAAGATTCTACGAATAGAATAAGATCCCGAAAAAACGTATCTAATAGGATCATACTGAGTTCCAGCATACTGAGAATTAATAACCATTCCATTGCCAACATAAATAGATGCATGAGCACCATTGGCAATTATGTCACCAGGCTGAGCCTGAGCTAAACTCGGAACAGCCGTACCTACAGTGGCCTGAGCTCCAGAAGTTCGAGGCAAAGAAATACCCATATTGGCAAAAACGTACTGCACAAAACCAGAGCAATCCCAGCCAGCAGGACTTGTACCACCAGAACGATAAGGCACTTTACCTAAAAACTGAGCCGCAAAATTAAGCATCGCCGAAACAGACTGATTATCTGGAGGAGCAACAAAGTACGTCATAGGTCCAACGCCATTACGCGCTCCAGAACGACTTGCAGCATCGTCGAAGCCATCAGCAGAATTATTCTGTGCCTGTTGTTGCTGGCGAGCCTGTTCAAGCGCAAGTTCAGCAGCACTTTTAGTCTGCGGAACATCCAAAGACTCAATACTGCCCCAATGAGAATTAGCATCAACATCGGTAGAAGTGGATTCTGTAAACAAATCACGCTTAACATCAGTAATCTTAGGGAAAGAACGTGTAGATGTAACTGCTGATTCTTCAGCAGAAGCGGAAGCACAAGCAAGCGGAATCATAGCAGCAACCAGCGCTGCAGATACAAAACCTGCAAATACAGAAGAAAAAATCTTATCTCGCTTAATCATCACTAGCGATGTTAGCATGTTAATACTACAAACTAAGACCACAAACAAAATTTGCACGCACTATTTACAGCACAACAATGCACGCCTACACGCATAACAGCCAGAATAGACTAGAAAACCGCAAAACGCAGTAACAGATATCAATATTAAAATGTCAAAATATTAAAATGCCAAATAATCTAGTAATGGATAAATTCAAAAGCTGAAGTTTCATTCGGATTTACAACCCTAGAGAAGGTCCTACCATGAAGCTCCGCACTAGACTCAGATGTTTCAATAGAACCATCAGGATTAATTTTTTCAACAACAGCAACATGACCATAAGTACGATTAACGCCAGCCTGACCGCGACCAAACACCATAATATCGCCAACGTGACGAGGCGTACGATCTACCCAATATCCAAGTTTTCGAGCAGTCAAAGCCCACATCCAGCCGTCTCCCATATTGGAACCAACAGGAAGACCAAGCTGATGCCTACGAATATAAACCCACCAAGTGCACTGGCTAAACTCATATGCATTCCCAGAATCACCAGAACTATGATTTGGATTAAATCCAGCAGGCAAAGAATTAACGTCTGAATCCATTAAAATAGCAACCTGCGGATTATTCGCAGAAGACTTAGACATTTCAGAAACTTTAAAATCTGAATTAGAACCTAAATCCCACTTAGACTCATGAGACGATCTAGTAGAGAAAGCGTTTAAATCAGCTTCGAGACCAGCAACAGCACTGCTGAACTTCAAATATTTATCAGCACGATCTAACTTTTCACGCTGACTAGAACGAGAAGCAGCTTGATCATTAGAATCATTGGAAAAATTAATCTCAGAAGCATATTGCTTTGAAGCAAAAGAACCCAAACCATTAGTCTTGCTCAAAGCCATAGACGTCAATGCAGCACCAACTATAGCTACTAAAGACGTAGAAACAATAATACAATTCTTACGTTCTCTAGATTCACGAGCTAAACGAATCTCACGACGAGTACGAGGAGCAGAAGACATTTGCAAACTCTGAGCCACAGATTCACTCAAACCCACAACTGCACCATTATTCGCACAAACCGCTTCGGCAGAACGCTCAGAAGTAGCACTGGAAGTATGAGAAGACAAAAAAAGCATAAAAGGCGAAACGAAACGCCCCTTTGCTTTCTTAGCACCATGTGCACCATGTCTCATAAAAAAACCACTCCCGAATTGTTAAAGTATCACGTCAAAACGGCACCTACAAAGCTCAAGACTACAACGTGGTACGGATGTGATAAAAATAGTGTCGAAAAAGAAAATAGCAAAATTTAAACGTATATCATAAACGTATATCATCAAAAAAAAATATAACCAAAAATTGATATTAGACATCACTAGATGTATGGTTAATCATATGAAGCTAGCACCGATTATTAACCCAGATGCACGCAAAGAGGCACCAAAGCCATTGCGCGTAGACCTGTGCAAAGCATTTATGGCTGGAACAGTTTTATGGCTTATAGCATCAATAATCACTGTTGTGCTCGCAATCTTGCACTTTCTACTATGGTTTTTTGCTATAGTTTGCCTTAGCGGATTCGTAATAGGTATTTTGCTTTTAATCTGGGAACACTTTGACCGTTGGGATTATAGAAGACTAGGAAAATAGTTCGCTTAATACGATTAAGCGAACTATTTTGCATCCGATCTTGAAAGCGGAATCGCAAAATTAACCGTAGTACCTTGCCCTGGTCTACTCCACAATGTAATGCTACCGTGATGAGTAAGAGCCACGTGCTTAGCAATAGCAAGACCTAAACCAACACCATCCTGACTGCCGTCATTCTGGTTATCCGAACGATAAAAACGCTCGAAAATGCGAGGCTGATCACGCAACGCAATACCAGAGCCACAATCAACAACACGAATCACTGCAAACTGAGAGTCATCAGACTTTAACGCTGAAATCGCCACACTGCTATTTGCTGAAGAATAGATAATAGCATTCTCAACAAGTTTACGCACGGCAGCGCTGATTTGTGAAAAACTGCCTAGAACACTAAGCGAAGAATCAGACTTAACGCAAAGACGCACATTTCGGCTCAAAGCAAGATCTGAAACCTGATTCTGAACATCTTTTAACACGTTCAAGACGTTCACAGCACTCGCCTTAGACACATCTATAGGCTTCTGAGCACTCATAAGAAGCAGAAGATCTTCCAACATATGTTCCAAGCGTTTAGAAGACCTCTGAGCTTTTAAAGACACTTCCTTAACACGATTAAGAGTAACATTATTATCCTGCAAAAGTTCTATAAGACTAGAGATCATTCGAGTAGAGCTAATAAGTTGTTGAGAAACATTACTTATAAAATCATCTCTAGTCTGCTCAAAACGATGCGCAGCACTCGTATCATTTAAAATAACAACAACCTTGCCTGCTCCAACACTTCCAACAGTAACATTAAGCCAATTAGGTCTAGAAACTGTAGACGCATCAGACGATTTATCAGTTTTATTCGAGGAAAAGTCGCCAGCAACCGTAGCTGATTTTAATAACACAGCACTGTCACCATCAAAATTACCATTAAAATCAGAGTCTTTACCAATAGTTATATACCGCTCAGGAGTAAAAGTAACTAAATCAAAACTCTCAAAACCGCCAGACTCGCGCACACGATTTACAGAATCCAGAACTCGCGGTTGAACAATAGAATCATCAACAACAACACCAAGCGTATAACTATCAGAACTAGCTCGTAAAACATCATTATCAGCATCGATAACAATAGTCGCAGCAGACAGCATGGATAAAATCGCACACGCATCTGAACTTATATCATCTGAATTATTATCAACTGAATCTTCATCATCTTCATCATCACCAAAATTACGTTTACCTAAAATTTTTAAGATCTTCTTAAAGCTACTACGAAAAATCCTACGCAAACCACCTGCTATAGGATTTACAACAGAACTAAAAAACGGTCTAAAAATACTACGAAATATTGGGAAAAGAGAATCAACAACAAACATAACAACAACAATTGCAACACAAAGCGCAATCAAAGCAAACACTACAAATACAACCAATGGCGAAGATGTAGAATCCTGAAACATACTCTTAAAGAATACTACAATGCTCTCACATTTTAATATTCGACTAACATTCTACAAAAACACAACTAAGCATACGCTTATACGTGCTTTGAATAGTCTATACTTGATTAGGGTTTAGTTTAAAACAAAATAATTTTAAAACAAAAAACGTCAATACACGTTGGCAATATACAACTGCAATATAAGTCAACACAGGCACCAAAAAAGAAAGGACACACCATGCGAGTGATTTTCAACGAAGAAATGAAAGCAGTTGCATCAAACATCGAACGCATGGCTGAGCTTGTTGCAAAAGCAATGAACGATGCTGGAAATGCTTTATTAAATGCTGATTTAGAATCTGCACAAACAGTTATAGACAATGATGCTCAACTAGATTCACTAGAAGCTAGCGTTATAGATCAATGCTTAACATTGCTAGCTAGACAAAATCCTGTTGCAACAGACTTGCGAGAAGTAGTGGCAACCATGCGTTTGGCTGCGACTTTTGAACGCATGGGCGATTTAACAAGTCACGTTGCACAAATCACAAGACGCACATGGCCTGATTCCGCAATACCAAGCCAAGCAAAAGAAACAGTTGAGGCGATGGTTAGCTTCCTTCGTGTTCTTTCTGTGCAACTAACTGACATGCTTTCAAAGCGAGATGTTCAAGTAGCCGATGCAATTATTCACGGCGACGATAAGATGGATAAGCTACATGAAGACATTTTTGCTCTTGTAGAAGGCGAAAATTGGAACGGCACTAGAAAACAGTTGATTGACTTAGTGCTTCTAAGCAGATTCATGGAACGCATAGGCGATCATTCAGTTGCTGCAGCAAGACAAGTAGTATTTATTGTTTCAGGATTTGACCCAACTAAAAAACCAGAACCAGATAAAGACACAGTTGTGGCATAAAAATACAGTTTTTGAATAGAAATTCAAAACAAAAGTATGCTTGTAAAACAAAAGTAGGTCTACAGATTTAGTTGCAGACCTACTTTTTTAATTTAAACTAATCAGAATCTCACTTCTGACCCTGAGCAGCCACGGCGGCAGCACCGGCAGCAGCAGCTTCTGGATCCAAATACTCACCACGAGGCTTGATTGGCTTAAAGTTCTCATCCAACTCGTAAAGCAGAGGAATAGCGGTTGGAATATTCACCTTGGAAATCTCTTCCTCGCTCAAGTTGTCAAGCATCTTAACGATTGCGCGCAAGCTGTTGCCGTGAGCAGCAATCATCACAGTCTTGCCAGACTTAAGCTCTGGAATAATATCCGATTCCCAGTAAGGAGTTACACGAGTCACAACGTTTGCCAAAGCTTCAGTTTCTGGAACCGGATCGCCTGCGTAACGAGGATCATTCGTCTGAGAATACTCATCGTTTGGATCAATCTCAGGAGGTGGAGTTGCGTAAGAACGACGCCAAATCATGAACTTCTCATCGCCATATTCCTGACGAATCTCAGACTTATTCTTACCTTGCAAAGCACCGTAATGACGCTCGTTCAAACGCCAGCTGCGACGAACTGGAATCCACAGGCGGTCGGCTGCATCAAGCGCGTAATTCGCGGTATTGATAGCGCGACGAAGCAAAGAAGTGAACACGATGTCTGGAAGAACGTTCTTCTCTTTAAGAAGCTCGCCACCATGCTTAGCTTCCTCGACACCCTGCTCAGTCAGCGGTACATCAACCCAACCAGTGAACTGATTGGTCTTATTCCATGCGCTCTGACCATGTCGGAGCAATACTAATTTATATGTCATAGTTACCCAGTCTATTCGTTTCGTAAGACTACTTGCATAAAAGTAAACAAACACGAAAAATTTAATAGAAAAGCCGATGAATGTTTAAACGACATCCAACGGCTTTACAATCTACTAAAATCTATCAATTAGCGAAGAGGCTTAACGAGTGGGAACGTAATCGTCTCGCGAATAGTTGCGCCCGTAAGCGCAATCAGCAAGCGATCAATACCCATTCCCATGCCGCCAGCAGGAGGCATACCGACGCCGAGAGCCTCAATAAAGTCCTCGTCAATATCCATTGCCTCAACATCGCCAGCCAAAGCATCCTTAGCTTGAGCAACAAAGCGCTCGCGCTGCACAACAGGATCGTTAAGCTCGGAGTAGCCGGTTGCAAGCTCAAAGCCACGCACATACAAATCCCACTTTTCAACCATTCCTGGCTTAGTACGGTGACCCTTAACAAGCGGGCTGGTTTCCACTGGGAAGTCGCGCACAAACGTTGGCTCATAAAGCTTATCCTCGTAGAAGTGCTCCCACAAGTGCTCAACCAACTTGCCGTGATTCTCCACTTCGTCACGCTCAACGCCAAGCTTGTCTGCAATCGCACCCAAATGCTCAACAGAAGTTTCCGGCGTAATCTCCTCGCCCAAAGCCTCAGAAAGCGAGCCGTACATGGTAATCTGCTTCCACTCGCCGCCAAAATCGTACTCTTCGCCGTTAAGCAAAGTCACCTTAGTGGAGCCGAAAGCGTCGACAGTAGCCTTTTGGATCAGCTCTTTAGTAAGAGCTCCAATCGTATCGTAAGTGCCATAAGCTTGGTAAGCTTCGAGCATTGTAAACTCTGGAGCGTGAGTTGCGTCTACGCCTTCGTTTCTAAAATCACGGTTGATTTCAAACACGCGGTCAATGCCACCAACCAAGCAGCGCTTCAAGAAAAGCTCTGGCGCAATACGCAAATAAAGATCAATGTCGAAAGCATTCATGTGAGTTGTGAACGGACGAGCAGCAGCACCGCCGTGAACCGTTTGCAACATTGGTGTTTCAACTTCCAAGAAGTCGTGGCTGTCGAAAGTGCGACGAAGAGAAGCCACGGCATGCGAACGCCTGCGAACCATATCGCGAATCTTCTCGTCCGCAATCATGCCAATATAAGGCTTACGCGTACGAGTATCGTCGCTTAATTCCTTATGCAAAGCCGGAAGTGGCTGCAAAGCCTTAGCTGCAATCGCCCACTCGGTTGCGAATACGGAAAGCTCGCCAGTTTTAGAAGAAATCACGCGACCGCGAACGTACAAATGGTCGCCCAAATCAACCATCTGCTTGAAGCTCTTAATGGATTCTTCGCCAATTTCCTTCTTGGAAACCATCGCCTGAATCGTAGTGCCGTCACCGGCAGCAAGCTTAACGAAGCACAAGCCGCCAGCGTTACGCAAGAAAAGCACGCGCCCTGCAATACCAACCTCGGTATCAGTTTCTTCGCCAGCTTCCAGCTTGCCATCGAAATCAGCACGCACCTTTTCGATTGTGTCAGTAACGTTAAGATGCACTGGGTATGGCTGCACACCCTCCTTAAGCATCATCGCACGCTTAGCAACACGCATCTGCACCTGCTCTGGGTGCGCAAGCGGACCAAACTCTTTATTGCTTGGATCAATTGCTTCGTCAAGAGTAGCACCATCATTTACGCGCTTAGCAATAGCCTCATCTTGAGCGAGAAGCATCTCAGCATGCTCAACGGTGTCAATTTCATTGGCGTTATCTGTTACGTCATTTTCTGCGGCGTTTTGTGCGGCAGACATTGCAGTATTCGTGTCAGTCATAAACGCCAATTGTAGCTACTAGGGAATACAGATAAGCGAGTCGCAAATGCATTTTATTGTGTTACTAGATCGATTACGCTAATCATTTTTGCAACAAATATACATTTTTATAGAAATATTTATATTTTTCTGTTTTCGAGAGAAAAATACATTTACAGTAAAACTTTTTATTATTTTATTAAGATATACAAAATTATTTACGAAAAGTTACATCATTTTGCAAATATTGCTGAGACCATGCAGCCGTAAAAGAATACAAGTGAATTTCTAATAAAATTTCAAAAGAATTTATTTGACAACGACACACACTGTTAATTTGTAGCAAGTTCACGCTAATATAACCACGTTGTCGGAGTGTTGCATGAGCGATTACAACATGTAGTTGCATCATGTATTCGTAAGATGAGTTCACGATGAGCAATCTCTATTGAGTTCGCACAATCGACATCGGGCTGTAGCGCAGTTTGGTAGCGCGCTTCGTTCGGGACGAAGAGGCCGCGGGTTCAAATCCCACCAGCCCGACTTTTGTTTTTGCACAATCGCGCATGTTGCAGCACTCTTATAAACGCATAATTCTGTATGATTGAGTAGTGAGCAAAACGGAATTTAATCGCAAAAAGCAAGGTGGCTTAAATGATAAAAGCAGATCAATTATATAAAGAGCTTGACAATATGTTTGCAAGCCACGCAAACGCGCAAGAAATTGAAAAATACCTGCTAAATGCGCTAAACAAATCGCAAGAAGAAGCACTTAAAGAAACACAAAATAAAGAATCTAAAGAAAAAGCAAATTGCGCGTACGATAAATCACAAGAAGCAAACGCTCAAGCATTGCGGCTATCTGTGTTAAACGAGTTGATGGGATTTTATAGATCTCGAGGAGAATACGCAAAAAACAAGTCAATCATTGATAACGCGCTAAAACTTTCAGATAAAATGCAGCTAGCAGGCAGTGAAGCTGGCACAACAACACTTATAAACGCTGCTACTAGCCTTCGCGCAGCTGGCGATTACGATCGCGCAGAAGAAATATATTCTCAAGCGCTTAAAGAATCATCGAAAACGCTAAAACCAAACGATAGAAAACTCGCTGCCCTTCACAACAATCTTTCAATGCTTTACAGCGAAACAGGCAAAATTAAAGAAGCAATAGATCAGCTTGAAAAAGCATTGGACATATTGCAAAAATCGAGTGTCAATCCTTCAACAGACATAGATATAGCAGCAACTCACACCAATATTGCGCTTGCGATTTTGCAAGAGTGCTCGCAGCCTAACGCAAGCACTAACAGCAAATCTGCAACTCTTAACTCTGCTCTTGAACACGCACAAATGAGTTTAAAAATATACAAAAATGGAAATAACCAAAATCAACCGCATTATGCATCTGCTTTAGCTGGATATGCGCAAGTTCAATACGCACGAAAAGAGTATTCCGACGCTGTAAAAGCGTACAGTGAAGCTCTAGATTTAATAGCACAATGTTACGGAAAAGATAGCGAGTCATATGCTATAACGTTGGAGAATCTGCAGCAAGCACAGGATGCAGCAGAAAAATTTACGGAGACAAACGCGGCGGATGCGATTCAATACGATTCGGAAAAGTCGCCAGCAACCGATGAGTCGCATCCAGAGTCAAATAAAATTATAAAAACAGAAGATAATCCAAAAATCAAAAACGGCATGCAGCTTGCAAAATTATATTGGCAAACTTACGGAAAGCCGTTACTTGATCAGCCAAAATTTGCGAAATACAAAAACCGCATAGCTGCAGGATTAGTTGGCCACGGATCGGAATGCTACGGATTTGACGACGAGATTTCTCGCGACCACGATTTTGGACCAGGATTCTGCTTATGGCTTACCGATGAAGACTATGCGGAAATTGGCGAGGATTTGCAAGCAGCTTACAACGATTTGCCACAAGAATTCTATGGTTTTGGATCTCGCAAAGAAACTCCACGCGCTAAATCATGCGAAAGCAGCAAGCGAGTCGGAGTATTTAGTACAGCTAGGTTTTTTGAAAACATAACAGGATTTGCTACCGCCCCAAATCAAAACGAGCCGCATCTGTGGCTTTCGCTAAGCGAGCCAACACTGGCGGCAGCTACGAACGGTCAAATTTTTGCAGACCCACTTGGAGAATTTAGCAAAACGCGTCAAAGTTTTAAACTCATGCCAGACGATGTGCGAATCTCACTAATATCCAGAAGACTCGGCATGATGGCTCAAGCAGGTCAATACAATGTTCCACGAATGCTAGCGCGAAAAGACGGAGCTGCAGCATGGCTTTCTATAAACGAGTTTGTGAGAGCAACCACGTCAATCGTATTTTTGCTAAATAACCCAATAAGCGCAGGATATTTGCCATATTATAAGTGGCAATTTGCAGCTTTACGCAAGCTCAGCGCGCGAATGGCGTCTAGGCTTTCAAACGTGTGTAATCAACTTGAATCGCTTATGCGACTAAGTTCCGCAGCATGCTTTGGTGGAAGCGGATTTGGCGAATGCGGAAAAGGAAGCAGTGAAGCCGAATCTAAAATAAACGAAATCATTCAAAATGTGTGCAACGAAGTCGTGGAAGAGCTTAAATATCAAGGCTTGAGCAATTGCAATGAAACATTTTTAGAATGGCAACGCCCGTATGTTGAAGCACATATTAATTCGCGCGCAACGTGCTTAAGGAGCTTATGATGTGCGATTCATTATCAAATCCAAAAACGCAAAATCTTGCAGAAGAAATTACAAAACTAGAATGGCAGCAATTCCAGCTTACGCAAAACGAAGGCGGACGCGCGAATTGCCAGGAAGATTGGCAAACTTTCCGCATTATGCGCATGAGTCAATTTTTAACTTGGCCTCTGGATTTGCAAGAGTCTTATAAGAAAGATCTTGAGCGCGCTGACAGCAATGGCAGAAATTTGATAACAGAAAAATATGCACGAATGATGGAGTCTACTGCGCCAGAAATTTTTGAGCGCACAATTAAGCCTTATATTAAGCCGATTTTAGAACCCATAAAAAGTGCGCAGGAGCAGATTATTTTAACGCAAGTCGAGTGGGCTGCGGATTTTCGCGAGCGCTACCCGCATTTAGGTCTTGCTATGCGCGTTCTAAGAACAAGCGAAGATACAGAAGAAAATACATCTTTTGAAACGTATTTACGAGGAGAATTAAGCACGTATTCCGCCGAAACTTTTGCTAAATATAAGGCTTTTATAGAAGATTTAACAGCGAAAAATCTAAATCTAACGCAAATGATTATTACAAATACTGTGCGCATGTATGGCTACGATTCACTCGAAGCGGCTGAATACGCACACTAGTTAACTTGCTTATAAAAAACTTGTTTTTGTGCGTTATATTTTAATAAATAGCGCACAAAAACAAGTTACAAAATCAAAGCTAAAAACCTAATCAAGCATAAGATTTATTAGTTTTGAGATAGCGGAAATAACATCTTCAAAATTTACACTTTTCGCGTACTGATGCTTCTTAGCATATCTATTCCATCTATCGATTACAGCACTATCGCATGAGATGCATTCAAGTATTTCACATGCTTTTACTTTTGAAAAATACGTATTTCTATGCTTGCAAGTAAGTGACATAGCAATTTTTAATACACTAAAATCAATACTTTCATTAATTTGATTCACAAACTCACAATCGGCTAAACACGCAATAGCAACTCCACAATTCCCGCTATTAGACGCATTCAGCTAATTCATAATTGCGTAAATATCGTAAAAGTCTTTGCTTCTTGTATTACTCTCCGCCTTGGAAAGAATAGTTTGCAATTTTTCAGCCAATACTGATTCAAGTGGATACATTTGCAAATCTATATCATCTCCAAGAACAGTAGAATATTTTCTCACTTTAACTTCTGGATACATTGGATCTCCAGTAGCTATATCAACCGAAAAAGGAAACCTAATTTTATCTAAATGACCGATTATATGAAAACGATATCCACCATATTCATCTTCAGGTCTAATAGAATCAATAGAATCGTTGTTTTCAAACCACACACCATCATGGTTTTCATCATAAGCTGTAACACTTTTAATAATATTAAATAAATAAGAATCCTCCATTTTTAAACCATTAATCAAAAAATCAATATCTTGGGTTGATCTATTATCAATTCCAAGCACAAAGCTCAGAAGCATTCCGCCTTTCAAGACGAAATTATTTTTATACTCACTTTTTGCAAGCAACTTCAAAAACTCATCAAAGAAATATCTACTTAACAAAGTGTTGTAATCTAAGATAAGTTCTTGCGACTTGTTACGCAAACGCTGCGTAACACTATCTCTAATTGCAATACTTTTATTACTACTGTTATTCATCGAGAATCTCCAAAATATCGTCAACTTGCCGAAGAATACCAAATTTTTTGGCATATTCGCGCAATCTATGTACATTTTTCTTAGGATTTCTCGCATACGCACGCAAAGCCTTACCAAATATCTCTGAATCCTGACGCCTACGATTCCTAACCAAATCGCAGATAGTGCGCTCCATATCATAAACCATCACATAATTACCAATAACCGTACGCACTTGAGTGATACCAATTTTATACCATTCTTTTTTAATTTGATGCACTTCAACATCATTTTTTATGCGCCACGTGTTATATCCCTGACACACCGTAACTTCGTTTATAAACGGCATGCGATCTGTAAGTTTATGCAAATACAAGGCAGTTTGGTAAGAACATATGCAAGCTTTATTACGAAGCTGGAAAAAATAAAGTTCATCATAATTATTTGAATTGCTATCGAAATACACGCCGCGCGCAACTCTTTCCAAATCATTATTTTTGACCATGCTAGTTAGATACCAAGAGTCAATTCCTGCGGAAGAAACTTCTTTTGCCGTGATAATACCGTTATTTTTCTTAACAATTCTTTTAATTTCACTAATATTTGTTCTCTTTTTATCCGACTTTACTTTCACCGTCACATACCAACCTATTAAAGAATTATCATTTTATAGATAATAAACGCTTATAAAAAACTTGCTTTTGTGCTTTATTATTATACAAATAACGCACAATTGCAAGTAAATACAGC
Organism: Gardnerella sp. c11Ua_71; assembly: GCF_055818025.1. NCBI lineage: Bacteria > Bacillati > Actinomycetota > Actinomycetes > Bifidobacteriales > Bifidobacteriaceae > Gardnerella > Gardnerella sp. c11Ua_71. The sequence goes on from NZ_JARFVR010000001.1 coordinate 90,152, forward strand.
TAAAAAGTTGCATATAGGTGATTATTTATGACTGAAAAACGTAAAAAATAACAAATGTTTATAAGTCAAGTATTGACAGTGTTGGCAAACATTGGCAAACATTGGCAAACATTGACAAATTCAGATAACTATTGATAAATATTTACAAATGTTGAGGCAACTACAGTGTGAATAGTTTTATTACAGTGTGAATAGTTTTGTAGATGCACACTCAATTCTTTGTGCAGTTTTTAAACTACGCAAATCCGATTCAACAAAAACAGTAGAAGATGCGCTCAAACCATTTTTGCTCAAAAAATCTCGATAAATCATAATATTCGGCTTGCGCAAATGATATTCATAAGATGCGCTAACGCCATTTATCTCGCCAAGTATTGGGCAAGTTGTGCGCGCGCAATCAATCCACTCTTGTGAAGCATTTCCAAACGCCCAAACGCGCACATCTTTTGCAATTAAATCGCGAGCAACAGCCGCAAAACGCTCTCGCTCCCCTAAAAATCCGTGTAAAAAATTCTCAAAATACAAGCGATAAAGCCAAGTTACGGCAGGACCATGATGCTCACTAAACGATTCAAGCGCACACTCAATGCTCCATCCTGATTCACGCAAAGCCTCGTGAAACTCAAAACCCCATTCTGGCTCATAGCTAAACAGCACCTCGCCAATATAATCTGGGTAATACGATTCCAATGTGCGACGCGCATCCCAATCAACAAGAAGATGCAAGTCAAAAACAACATCTGTTATGCCGTTTTCAATAATTTTTTGCGCGCATAAATCGCAATAATCACAACTATTCTTGCAATCATTGCGATTAGGCGAAACATCTTCTGTGCAAATCATTACAAATCCTAAATTATTCAGTTGGCGAAATTCCTCCGTCATAGGACGACATTCCAGCACCAGCACCAATTCCAGCACCAAAGCTAGCAGGCAAATTGTTCAAATTATAGCCGAGCGCCTCAAGCTGCGCGCGCCCATCTTCCGTAATATTTTCAACACTCCAACGCGGTTTCCAAGTCCAATCAATACGAAATTCATCAACTAATCCAACAAGCGCACTCGCGCACTCGTCTTCAATCAAATCCGTAAGCGGGCAAGCAGGCGTTGTAAGCGTCATCGTAATAATCGCGCGTCCAAGCTCATCAATTTCAATCCCGTAAACTAAACCTAAATCAACTACGTCAATTCCAAGCTCTGGGTCTACAACATCATGCAAAGCATCTTGAATATCTTCCTCAGTTACGCGACCGATGCTATTTACGTTGATCTGAGATTGAGCTTGATTTTCTGCCATAATATTCCTTATTTTTAGTGTTACACTGCGATTTTATAAAGCCACATACGATTTTATAAAGCCTCAATAGCCTTTGCAATACCGTCTTTTAAGCCTTCCCATGCAAGCAATGCGCACTTTATTCGCATTGGATATTTAGAAACGCCTTGAAAAACCATTGCATCTTCCAACTCATCTTCGTCTTGCTCGCTTTTTAATCCCACTCCCCTAGATTCCATAAGCTTGTGGAAAAGCGCGGCTAATCGCAAGGCATCCGCAACAGTTTTTCCCTCAACCAAATCAACCATAATCGAAAGACTCGCTTGCGAAATTGAGCAACCATGACCATCCCACTTAATACTTTTAACAAGCGCATTGCTTGAATTGTCAACGTTCTTAGCGAGTTCCACATGCATCGTAACCTCATCTCCACAAGTTGGGTTAAATTGATGAGATTTTCCTAATGCGTAATTTTTATTAGCTTCTACAGCACAATTTTCATGATGATTTGTAATTGTTATATTAGAATTGTTTTTTAACTCATTGGTTGCTGGCGACTTATCCGAAGCCTCCTCAACTTTCTCTTCCTGCTCTTCTGCTTTAGAAAGACTTTCTGTGTTTGAAAAATGTGTTTTTCCGTGCGGATTTCTAGCAGCATCTAAAATCACTTCTTGATACATGCTTTCTAAGCCACTACCGTCGTCAACACTCATATCAAACATATGCTCTCCTTATTTGTTATTAAACAGTATTTTATTTGAATTCTATTTGAATTTTATTTGACAATACTATGCGCCAAAGTATGCGCGAACATGGGAAACAGCTTCCACAAGCGCGCGAGCTTCTTCGATTGTGTTATAAACTCCAACAGATGCACGATTTGAAGCATACAAGCCAAAATGACGATGAATCGGCTGAGCGCAATGATGTCCAACGCGAATCGCAATTCCTTGCGCATCCAGAAACTGTCCAACGTCATGCGGATGCACGCCTTCGACCTCAAAAGAAACCGTTGCAATACGGTTGCTTAAATCAAGTGGTCCAAGCACGCGAACTCCTGGAACATCCTGTAATTTCAACAATTCTGCAGCAAGTTCCTTCTCATGCTCTGCAACTCGGTTCATGCCCAACGCGCGCAGCCAATCCGCTGCAACTCCTGCAGCAACCATTTGTGCAACTGGCTGAGTTCCTGCCTCAAAACGATAAGGTGCATCCATGTATTGCGCCGGCTTGTTAAGCCACGCAAGCTCCACCATTGAACCGCCAAAATTGGCTGGTGGAAGACTGTTCAAAAGATTGCGGCGTCCATACAAGAACCCAACGCCCGTAGGACCATACATTTTATGCGCGCTAAATGCTGCAAAATCAACATCTAGCGCATGAAAATCAACTGGAATATGCGGAACAGACTGGCATGCGTCAAGAACAAAAATTGCACCAACCTCATGCGCACGCTTACAAATCGGCGAAACATCCGTGATTGCGCCAGTAACATTGCTAATATGCGTAACTGCAACTATTTTCGTGCGCTCGTCAACAATCGTGCTCAAATAATCCGCGTCCGCCCGCACTCGACCATCTTCACTTACATCAATCCATCGAAGCTCCGCGCCAGAGCGAATCGCAAGCTCTTGGAATGGCAATAAAACGGAATGATGGTCTGCGCGAGAAACAACAATATTATCTCCCTCATTAATCACAAAATGCTGGCGCAAAGTTAAGTTATCTTCCGCAAAACCAGTGCGATTTAATCTAGCGTTAATCGTAGCGTTTCCAATAGAAGTGGCAAGAAGATTCAGCGCTCCTGTAGCGCCAGGCGTAACAATAATCTCTTCGTTTCCTTCTTCACTACAAGCACCAACGAGTTTTGCAACTTTTGCACGCGCTTCTTCAAAGGCAACTGTCGAAAGCGCCGCCAGCTCGTGCGCCCCCCTATGCACGCCAGCATTAATAGTCTTATAGAATTCGCTCTCTGCATCGATTACAACCTGCGGCTTTTGAGAAGTAGCTGCGGAATCTAAGTAAATCAAGGGTTTTGAATGTACTTTGCGACTTAAAATTGGAAATTGAGATCTCAAATCTTCAAACTTGTGCATTAACACAGTATCTGTCTCAAGATTTTTATGATTAAACATTCAAAATCCCCTTTTAAGCAAATTTATACAACCTATACAATCAAATTTTATAAATCTTGTTCATAATTTAAAAGTCGCTCCCCCAAAACAAAGATTGAAGGAACGACTTTCAAAATTTAAATTTTAATAATTAGCGTTTTATGAACAGCTAATATCAATTAGAATCCAAACTCTGCAGCAGCCTGACGAAGAGTTTCCGCAGAACGCTTCAAAGCAGCAAGCTCGCGATCCGAAACTGGAGTGTTCAAGCGAGAGTTTACGCCATTACGGTTCAACAAAGTTGGAACGGACATGCAGACGTCTGAGATTCCATGGAAATCGTCAAGAAGAGAAGATACTGGCAAAATGCGGTTAGTATCGCGAAGAACGGCTTCAACAATATCAACACCAGACATAGCGATAGCGTAGTTTGTAGCGCCTTTACCGTTAATAATCTTGTAAGCAGCGTTCTTAACTTCCTGATGAATCTCTTCACGCTTAGCTTCATCCAATGGCTCATGACCTGGAAGAGCATTCCATTCGCACATTGGAACGCCACCGATAGTAGCAGAAGCCCAAAGAGGAACTTCGGAATCGCCATGCTCGCCAGCAATATAAGCGTGAACATTCTTAACATTCACACCAGTTTGCTGCGCAATAAGGAAGCGCAAACGTGCAGAATCAAGGTTTGTACCAGATCCAAACATTTGATTAGCAGGAAGACCAGAAAGCTTCATAGAAACATGCGTAACAACATCCACAGGATTTGTAATAAGCATGTAGATAGCGTTTGGAGCGACCTTTACAACATTAGGAATAATCGACTTCATAATGTTGATGGTTGCACCTGCAAGCTCCAAGCGAGTCTGACCAGGCTTTTGACGAGCACCAGCAGTAATAACAACCATGTCTGCGTCACGGCAGATTTCAACGTCATCTGAGCCATCAATAGAAACGGCTGGATAGAAGCTAGAACCATGCTGCATATCGAGCACTTCCGCTTCAACACGTTCCTTAGCGATATCCTCAAGCACAATTTCACGAGCAACACCGCGCTGAGCTGCAGCAAACGCAAGCGTGGAACCTACTGCACCAGCACCAATAATCGCAAGCTTAGTTGGCTTAACCTGAGAACTCACCATTAGAAAAACCCCTTTTCCACAAACCGAGTCGACCCTTATAACTTATAAATAGAAAAATACAAGGGCTGCTCTCACATTAAGAGCTATATGTGTATAAACAGCTTTTACTTTAATCACACCACCGGAATTTTGTTTAAAGTGCAATTTGCATAAGTTTTGCAGCCAAAGAATCGCCAACAAAAGCATCTAATTCTACGCCAGAATCCTTATATTCCGCGGATTTTACAATACCGTTTTCCCTAACTCTAGATAGCAAAGACCCAGAATAATCGCTATAAGGCAATGTAACTTTAACATGAACATGTGGTGAAGGTAACAAATTTTCTATACGCGTTCTTAAACGGTCAATATTTGTTCCACTTGCAGCAGACACAATTAAAGAATCAGGATACAACGATTGCAAGCGTAAACGCATTGGTTCTTGCATAACATCCGACTTATTAAAAGCAATAATTTGCGCTATATCTTCCACACCGTCAATTTGAGCTAAAACCTCGTTAACTGCCTCAATTTGAGAAACAGGGTCTGGGTGAGAACCGTCAACTACGTGCAAAATTACATCTGCATTACCAACTTCTTCCAAAGTTGATTTAAACGCTTCTACTAGCTGAGTAGGCAGCCTTCTAACGAAGCCAACCGTGTCTACAAGCGTGTACGCGCGACCATCTTTAGTTAAAGATTTTCGAACAGCAGTATCCAAAGTTGCAAAAAGCGCATTTTCTACAAGTTCTTTAGATCCTGTAAGTCTGTTTATAATCGAAGATTTTCCAGCATTTGTATACCCCACTACTGCAACAGTTGGAATATCTTGACGACGCCTAGATCCGCGCTTTGTCTCGCGAGTTGGTGCCATTAGTGCAATGTCGTGACGCAATTTTGAAATTCGATTCCTAATTGCGCGCCTATCCATTTCGATTTTTGTTTCTCCAGGACCTCTAGAGCCTATTCCTGCATCTCCTGCAGCGCGACCACCAGCCTGCCTAGAAAGAGCAGCACCCCAACCTCTAAGTCGCGGAAGCATGTATTGAAGCTGAGCAAGCTCGACTTGTGCCTTTCCTTCCCTACTTGTTGCATGCTGAGCGAAAATGTCTAGAATAACAGCCGTTCTGTCTACAACCTTGACTTTAGTGGCATCTTCCAAAGCTCTTCTTTGGCTTGGTGGAAGATCGTCGTCTACCACAATCGTATCAGCATCATTTTGCGCCACAACCGCTGCAAGTTCACGCGCTTTTCCAGAACCAACATACGTTGCTGCATCTGGTCTGTATCTTTGCTGCAACATGCCGTCGCATACTACTGCGCCAGCTGTTTTAGCAAGCGCCGCCAACTCTCTAAGGGACTCTTCTGCTTGGCTTAAAGTTCCGCGAGCGCTAGACCATACTCCTACTAAAACAACGCGTTCTAGTCTTAGTTTTCTGTATTCTACTTCGGTTACGTCTTGTAATTCTCCAAGACCCGCAACTCGTTTTAAGGCGTTTCTTGATTCGCGCTCTTGCCAAGCTTCATCGTTACTTTCTAGGCTTGATCCAGTGTTTGTGGAATCTAGTAGTACTTCGGAATGTCCTGAAAGAACGTCTTTATGCTCATTTTTATGCTCAGGCATATTATTATCACCACTCGCCAAATTGCTGTTTGCTAAAGTATCTACCAAAACTATGCCCTTTGCTATTTTGCTTTAACTACTAACGCTAAATCCCCTGTTAATACACGATTTACAACGTTTGTTTTATTATTGTGAATCTAGAAGACATAATTTTTAACGCAACACTAAAATGGCTATTAACACTTTTAATAAAACTAAAAAGACGAGCAGCATTAATGCTACTAAAACAAACAAAAATACTAAAGAAGCTAAAACTGGCGGCGAACAGTATTTTTCCGCTAATCCAAACTCTTTAGACTTAAGACGAACTTTGCATGTTGATTTACGCGGTCACGAGGTTAGCGTGCAGGTTTCTAATGGAGTTTTTAGCTCCTCTAAGCTTGATTTAGGCACTGCAGTTCTACTTAAACACGCTCCACAGCCTCCAGAAAATGGGCGATTTTTCGACATCGGTTGCGGCTGGGGTGCTATTAGTTTGGCTTTAGGTTTTGAATCCCCTAATGCGCAAATTTATGCTGTAGATGTTAATGAACGTGCTCTAGATCTTACTGATATTAATGCCAAGAATGCTGGATTAAACAACATTCACACTTATCTTGTAGAAGATGCATTAAAAGAAGATGCGCTAAAAGACATTGATCTTATTTGGTCTAATCCTCCAATCCGCGTTGGAAAAGACGTTTTGCACAATATTTTGATCACCTGGCTTCCTCGCCTAAAAGTTGGTGGAGCTGCTTATTTAGTTGTTCAAAAAAATCTTGGCTCCGATTCCTTAATCACTTGGCTTTCTAAAACTCTTGGGGAAGATTTTAGCGTTGAAAAATACGCAAGCTCTAAGGGATACAGGATTATAGAAGTTTTAAGAAAATAAGATTTAGCAAAATTTAACAGGATTGAATATGAACTTTGACTATCCTAGTGAACTGCCGATTTGTGCTGCACACGACCAGATTATTGAAGCCATTAAAGAGTCGCAGGTTATAATCGTATCTGGTCAAACTGGTTCTGGCAAAACCACTCAAATCCCAAAAATGGCTTTGGAACTTGGCAGAGGTGGTCGCGGAAAGCAAATTGTTCACACACAACCTCGACGACTTGCTGCGCGCACAGTTGCCGAACGAATCGCAAGCGAAATGGGTGTTAAGCTTGGCGAAGAAATCGGCTATCAGGTACGTTTTAACGACGAAAGCTCATCTAAAACAAAGCTTCGGATAGTTACGGATGGTATTCTACTCGCTCAAATTCAACGCGATCCACTTCTTACGCGCTATGACACTATTATCATTGATGAAGCTCACGAGCGTAGCCTAAATATTGATTTTTTGCTTGGATATTTAACAACTCTTTTGCCAAAGCGCAAAGACTTAAAACTTATTATCACTTCTGCAACAATAGATTCTGCAAAATTTAAAGACCATTTTGAGCAAGCGCTGCACATTAAGGTGCCTGTTATAGAGGTTTCGGGGCGAACATACCCCGTGCGCGTACTTTACGAGCCGCTTGGAAGCGCGCCTTCACTTATGAGGCACGTTCCAGGTTTTGCCGATATTGCTATGGATGATGAAAGCGTTGCGCAAAGCCAAAGTCTTTCGGAAAGCGGCGATATTTGCGACGAAGACATTGCTTCTGCTGTAACTCGCGCATGCGCGCAACTTGTGATTCATTCAAACCACACTCAAGGCGCGCGCGATATTATGGTTTTTGCTTCTGGCGAGCGCGATATTCGAGAATTTGAAGCATCGTTGCGTTCTTATTTCGGTGCGCGTGCAAGCGACATGAATCGTAGTGACGCCATTGAGATTGTTCCACTTTTTGCACGTCTTTCTTCTAAAGACCAGCATCGCGTTTTTGAACACCACACACATCAGCGCATTGTAATCGCCACTAATGTTGCAGAAACTTCTCTTACAGTGCCTTCGATTCGCTACGTTGTAGACCCTGGTTTTGCTAGAATTTCTAGATATTCTAAGTCTGCTAAAGTTCAGCGTCTTCCTATAGAACCTATTTCTCAAGCAAGTGCAGATCAGCGCTCTGGTCGTTGTGGGCGAATTGCAGATGGCATTGCTATTCGCTTGTATTCTAGGGAAGATTACGAAACTCGCCCGCGCTTTACCGACCCCGAGATTTTACGCACTTCACTCGGCGCTGTTGTTTTACACATGCTCTCTGTTGGTGTTGCTAAAACTGGCGAAGATATAACGAATTTTGGATTCATTGATCCTCCAGATATTAAGGCTGTAAGCGACGGCTTTAACGAGCTTAGTGAACTTGGTGCAATAAGCAGAAAATCAGGCTTCATCACTTTAACTCATATTGGACGCGAGCTTTCTAAACTACCGATTGATATTCGTTTAGGACGCATGATTATTGAAGCTGCGCGTAAAACCACTCCTAATACTCTTGCTGCTGTGCTGGTAATTGTGGCGTTTTTGAGTTTGCAAGATCCGCGAGAACGTCCGGAAGATAAACGCGATGAATCAGATAGATTACACAATCGTTATGCAGACGAGTTAAGTGACTTTTTAACGGCATTGAATATTTGGGATCGCATATTCCAAGCGGATGGCGAAATAAGCAATAACGCGCTAAGGCGACTTTGCAAAGAGGAATTTTTCCACTTTTTACGCCTAAAACAGTGGAAAGATTTAGTTAATCAGCTTAAAGATTTATGCAAAGAACTTCATTATAATGTTGGCGAAGCATTGCCACTTAAACGCGCACCTTTGCAAATCCGCCAATTACCAAATAATCAGCAAGCTGCTCACAGTCTTTGCTGCACTTGGGATTACCAAGGAATCCACGCTTCTATGCTTTCTGGCTTGCTTTCTATGATTGGCATGCAAGTTATTCGCGAGCCTAAGGCTTCGGATTTTGCAGGTCTTCGCGGAACAGCCAAAATTCGCGCTATTAAGCGCGCTCAAAAAATGGCAAAAAACGATTATCAGGGTGCTAGAAGCACAAGGTTTGCAATCTTTCCAGCTTCATCTGTTTCTAAAACAACTCCTTCTTGGATTATGTGTACGGAATTAGTTGAAACTTCTAGACTTTGGGCAAGGTATTGCGCGCAAATCGACCCTGCTTGGGCAGAGTCTTTAGCTAAGAATCTTACTCGCGTAACATATTCAGATGCTCATTGGAGCGCAAGCAAAGGTGCAGCAATCGCCCAATCGAAGGTGCTTTTGTACGGCTTGCCTATTGTGCAAAATCGCACTGTTCAATGGTCTAAAATCAACCCTTACGAATCTCGAATGTTAATGATTCGTCAAGGCTTAGTCGAAGGAAACGTTCAACAGCGTTTTCCATTCAACGATTTTATCTCCTCAAATATTAACATTTTAAACGATGCCGATAATCAAACAAATCGCACTAGACAGGCAAGCGAAACTGTAAACGACGAGGATTTGTTTACTTTTTACGATAATAAACTTCCTCAAGAAGCTACGACTATTGCAGATTTAGCTAAATGGTGGAAAAATTACAGGCTCCAAGACCCGCATTTTCTTGATTTTAACCCAGATTGTGTTGAGCGCTTGCAATACGCAAATGACACTGATTTGGCAGATTACCCAGATACTTGGCATACGATTGGAACAGACGGTCAGAAAATCAACTTGCATTTAAGCTACATTTATGATCCGCATGATCCTTTAGATGGTGTAACTGTACACGTTCCACTTCATGCGCTTTTGCGACTTAAACCTCAAGAGTTTACTTGGAATGTGCCAGGCTTATTAGACGAGCTTATTATTGGCATGATTAAGTCTCTTCCTAAGACTTTGCGAGTACAATTCGTTCCAGCTCCAGATACTGCTCGTAAAATCCGTGAGTGGATAGATGACAATTATGACTATCTTCCAGGAATAAACGAAAATCCACAAGAAGATTTTATTTGGCAAGATTTTAGCGAAGTCTTTACTAAAGCTGCGATTAGTGTTGTTGGAGCACAAATCCACCCAGAAGTTTTAAGCGATGAACAGTTGCAACGGCTATCTCCTTATTTGCGTATAACTTTTAGCGTTGAGCAAAAGAAAGCTAATCAAAATAAATCAAACAATTCCCATAATCAAAGCAAAAAGCGCATTAAGCCTACTGTTTTAGGAACAGATAAATCGCTAATAAGTCTTCAGCATCGCTTTGCAAAATCAGCTCAAGAGTGTGCATTAAATGTTGTTAATAGCAAAGCGATTAAAGCTGCACAAGCTGGAAATGTTGTTGAGAGAGCAGATTTGTTACACAAGTCTGGTGCAACTAATCTTTCTAGATCTCAAATGGTTTGGCAGGGCGCGCTCAATATGCTTATTTTAGATGATAAACGTATTACATCTAGATGGCTCGGAAGTGAGGCTCTGATACTTGCTTCTGCACCTTATAAGTCTTCTAAAGATTTGGCCCAAGATTTGCAAATGGCAGCTATTAAGCGACTTATACCAGATACACAAAAAATTACTAACGATGTTGAGCTTAAGGAAGCTGTTGGAAATATTGCCGAAGTATACGAAGATACAGTTTATGGTATTGCGCACGATGTGATTGCTATTTTGAAGCGTTTTGCTAAAGTTAGCACTGCTGTTGGCGGCAAAGCCGACTTGCCGATGCTTAGCGTTCTTCAATCGATTAGAGAACACGCAGCCTCACTTGTTTTTCCTGGATTTATTGCAAAAGCAGATTCTAGCGCACTTAGTTCAATAGAACGCTACTTGCATGCTGATTTAATTAGACTTGATAAAGCTAAAACAAATAAGGATAGAGATGTACGATGGGCTTGGCAAGCAGATGAAGCTCATAAGCTTGTGCTAGAAGCTCAAAATAGAGCAGAAAGCTTGCCTGCTGGACCTAATAGAGATGAGGCTCAAGAAAAAGCTCAAAAACTAAAGTGGATGTGCGAAGAATTCTATGTTTCTCTTTGGGCACAAGAACTTGGAACAGCATACCCGATTAGTATTCAGCGTATGAAAAAACTATGTTAGCGTAAAAATGCGCGGCATAAGACTACAAAAAGTGGTCACTATCCACGCAGCCAAAGATGACTGCAAGATAGTGACCACTAATATATTGGGTAAAGATTAATTACTCTTTAACCATAACGCTACGAACTATGTAAACCACCAAACCTATGAAGGCTACAATAGCGCCCATCATAAGCAAGTTTGAGTATCCTGCAGCTAATCCTTGAATATTCGCAAAGGAGAATCCTTTGAACAGATTTCCAGCAAAGAATCCGCTGAAAATAGAAATACCAATAGAAGCTGTAACGTTCATAACCAAATCGTTCATACCGCAGCCACGACCAGACTCTTCAACAGGCAATGCGCTAAGAACAGTAGAAACGATTGGCGAATACATAAGTCCGCACCCAGCGTAGTAAACGCATGCGCACAGTGTTAATGTAAGGAACCCAGAATTGATGAATACAGCAGCACCAACCCATCCAAGAATCATAAGAACAGCAGCTGTAATAATACCAGCTTTACGTCCAATGAAACCGATGATTGTTCCAGAGCAAGTGCCAAACACTGCTGCTACGACGAATGCCCATACAAGGTAAGAAGAAACCTGAGAAGTATCCATCTTGTATAAAGCACCGCCAATTACATTGTAAATTGGAGGCATGCAATAGTTAGTAAAGTAGAAGATGAATATCAAAACAATGCCCGAAAGCCAACGCTTATTCTTAAAGAATGCAGGAGTCACAAACGGGTTCTTTGCCTTCATAATGTATCCAGCGAACACAACAAACAGCACGATGGATCCAAGTAACAATCCCCAAACTTTGTAAGAGAAGAACAAAGTCAACAATGTCACAGCAATACCGAATATGGTAAAGCCGAGTTTATCAATCTTTCCACCAATACCATTCTTAGTCGGTAAGCATTTAACGAGTACTGGCAAGAACAGAATGGTTATCGCAGGAATAAGGAACAAATATTGCCAAGCAATAGAGCTAAGAGCACCAGCAGCAAATACGCCGATAGAAGCAGAAAGCTGATATGCGGCAGTAAAGAGTCCAAAGAAAATAACTTTCAAATCATTGCGCAAATACTTAGTTGCAATAACAAGGAAGGAAGAACCTGCTACCTGTTCACCAGCAGTTTGCATAATGCGAGCAATAATAACAGTCCACAAATTTGGAGTAAAGAAGAAGTTTGCAATAAAACCAAACAAGGAACCAACAAACAGTGTTACAAGACCGATTGTTATAAGTCTGCGAAGAGAAACAAAGTCACCTAGAGAACCGTATATAAAGCACACGATACCTAGAACAATAATTGGCAAGCTTGTAATAAGCGAAGCTTGATCAGGGGCACCAACAGCCTTGCCAATCTGGTCGAATACAAGATTAAATCCCTGCAAACATAATGTTCCAAGAATAAAGGTTATAAGCAACAAAATCAGCGAGTAAATCGCCACTTTGTCGCGGGTTTTTGGATCCTCGTATGGATCTACCGCAGTAGATTTTGCAATTTCAGTCATAATAATCCGATCAATAAATATTTTTAATTTTTACATTTACGCATAAAGCATGTTGTGCAACAAGAAGCGTAGAAGGTCGCAAAATGTTGCGCAACACAAACAATATGATCTCAGCCAGCGATTTTTGCCAAACCAGAAATACGCGTCATAAACTCGTTCAAGAATCGTGGAACGTCTACGCCAACAGCAACTTGCATTGTCTTAACAGGGTCATTCAAGCGCGTAACATCACCGATGGTACGACCGCGAGTTGGACCTTCCACATCAACCTGCATGTTAATTGGAAGCGTTGTAACAAGCGTTGGATCAACTGCAACAGCAACAGCCAAAGGATCATGCAAACCACATCCACCAAGGTGCGGAGCAGTGGTTTCATAAGCTTTGATGTAAAAATCAGTCATATCTGCAAGGAACTTGCCAGCCTTGGTGTTAAGATCACGCCATTGCTTTGTCTCCTTGTAAGTAAGCAAAGTCTGTAAGGTAACATCCAAACCAATCATTGTCACTGGAGCACCAGAACGGAATAAAATATCTGCAGCATCTGGATCTTGGGAAATATTCGCCTCAGTCCAAGCGTTTACGTTTCCATGAATGGTGAGCGCTCCACCCATCAAAACAATCTTTCCGATTTCGTCTTTGATTTCTGGAGCTTTCTTCAATGCAGCAGCAATATTGGTCATTGGACCGGTTGGAACATACACTAAGTCCTTGCCATATTTCTTTACGGAATCAATAATGAAATCAACAGCGGATTCATCTTCTGCTTTGCGAGGAGAATCTGGAATTTCAACATCGCCAATTCCATTGTCACCATGAATAAAAGCAGATATTGGAAGCACTTCAAACGAATCTTTTGTGCTTGCGTGTGAAAGACCTTTATAAACTTTTACTTCTGGATGCCCAAGTAAATCTGTGATTGCAAGCGCGTTACGAACACCTTGCTCCATTAAAACATTACCGTATGTGCCAGTTATGCCAATAAGCTCCATTTCAGGGCTTCCAAGAGCATAAGATATAGCGAGAGTATCGTCAACACCAGTATCAAGATCAAGAATCAGCTTCTTCACTTGAGTTACCTTCCTTCTTATATTTAGGCATGGCTTACAGTCGTTGTAAATCATGGGTGTAATTGAATATCTAACTTGATATTTAAGTATCACCAATTTAAAAATTTTATTATTATAATCTCGAAAAGCAATGGCATATTTAAATAGAAGCAAGAAGACATAATGTTGCTTTAATTGTTAATATTCACGAATTTTGTTATAAAATGTTATAATTTTCAACAAACGTTAATATATATAAACATATGTTTAGATTATGGCTGTGAGCTTCGCCACAAACTAAACATATGAATACAAAAAATTAAAACGCGTGTCAACAATCACAAATAATAACATTTGAAAAATATTCAAAAATATTCAAAAATTTAGATTTGACACGCGCGAAAGCAATGCAAAAGAAAACTAAAGTCTAGGCAAATACTTCTGCAATTCAAAAGGAGTGACCTGACGACGATACTCTTCCCATTCCTGATGCTTATTACGCAAGAAATACTCAAAAGCATGCTCACCAAGTACGCTAGCCACAAAATCAGACTTCTCCATAATCTTCAAAGCCTCATCCAAAGACTCAGGAAGTGGCTGAATGCCCATAGCCTGACGCTCAGCATCCGTAAGCTCCCAAACGTCGTCGCTCGTAGGCTCACATAAAATCATCTGCTTTTCAATACCATCTAAGCCAGCAGCCAACAAAACAGAGTATGCAAGATACGGATTCGCCACAGGGTCGAGCGCGCGAAACTCCATACGGCAAGAATTACCTTTGCCTGGCTTATATTGAGGCACACGCAAAAGCGCAGAACGGTTACTATGACCCCAGCAAACATAGCTAGGAGCCTCAGCTCCACCCCACAAGCGCTTATAAGAGTTCACATACTGATCGGTAACAGCGCAAATTTCCGCAGCATGATGCAAAATACCAGCCGCAAATTGGCGCGCAATAAGCGACATATTAAACTCTTGCCCAGCCTCGTAGAAAGCGTTGGAATCTCCTTCAAACAAGCTTAAATGCGTGTGCATACCAGAACCAGGCTGATCCGTTAAAGGCTTAGGCATAAAGCTCGCATACATTCCGCGCTCAAGAGAAATCTCCTTAACAACAGTGCGGAAAGTCATAATGTTATCTGCAGTAGTAAGAGCGTCTGCATATCTTAAGTCAATCTCGTTTTGACCAGGACCGCCTTCGTGGTGAGAATACTCAACAGAAATACCCATCTGTTCAAGCATGCTCACAGCACTACGACGAAAGTCCATTGCCGAACTTCTTGGAACATGGTCAAAATACCCACCTTCATCAATAGGAACAGGTGCTTTAGACCAATCGTCTTGCGTTTCAAATAAGTAAAACTCAATTTCTGGATGAACGTAAAAAGTAAAGCCTTTTTCTTTAGCTTTTGCGAGCGCAGTCTTAAGAACATGACGAGGGTCTCCAAGAGACGGCTCCCCGTCTGGCGTTAGAACGTCGCAAAACATGCGTGCCGTACCCTCTGGGCCGCCATGCCATGGCAAAAGTTGGAAAGTCGAAGGATCTGGCTTAACAATCATGTCGTCTTCTAAAACGCGAGTCATGCCTTCAATCGCAGACCCATCAAAGCCAATACCCTCTTCAAACGCAGCTTCAAGCTCTGCTGGAGCAATAGCAACCGATTTAAGAGTTCCAAGAACATCCGTGAACCATAGTCTAATAAAACGGACATCACGCTCTTCAACCGTACGCAAAGCGAACTCTTGTTGTCTATCCATATCTACAGTCCAATCAGTATTCAAGTCTTATATTTTTCAACATGTTTTTAGAGCAAAACGCAATGACTATATTATCTCTTATATTTAGTTTTTATTTAGAAATATAGCAATGAATTTACTTACTTTTAATTTAGCGTATTTGCAAGATTAGGCTCACATTTTTTTGCCATATTTATAAAAAATCTCTTTAGCTTGCTCATCACTTAAATCATCCGTATAAGTAACCTCAATCCCAGACTCTTTAAGATCTTCAACTGTCGCATAACAAATCATAAGATCTTCCACACATCTAGCAGACATGGTAAGAACCATGGGAGGAATAGCATCCTGTACTTCTTTTTTATATTCGTAGACTTTTGCATCAATTTTATTAGCTCGATTCACCATTAAAATCGCTGGAATACCGCGAAAATACTCTGTGAATCGTTTAACAGATTTTTCTGGATTATCCTCGTCTAAATCGCATAAAACGGCGACTCCACCGTTCTCGTCACTAAAACATTTAGCTCTAATACCAGCCATTTTACAAAAAGCAGCAAGAAGCTCCCCTGGTTCCATAACAGTTAGAAACAGAGCACACTTGGCTTTTTTACCCAGCAAACCTTCCAAATCTTCTTCAAAGTTTGCTTGCTCAATTTTGTTTACAACATCATCGACAGAATCATGTTTTTGCTCTTCGCTAAATTCTTTTTCAAATCCAAGTAACGCATCTTCAAGCTCTTTATCAGTAAAAGATGTGCGAACTTCTTTCGACTCTTTGGAATTAGAAGAATTATTGGAATTTTTCCCATTATTCGCAAAGTTTTTGTAGCTACTATCTTCACTCAAACCTTCATGATCTGCACACATTTTGTACCCCTAACTTATTAAACAGCTAGTTAACGCCACTTAAAAACACTTTAAGCATAATCTACGCGCTTGGCAAACAATTAGGACCAAACAATATTTTGATCTCTGCAAAAAGTGACGTATCTCGCTTAACTCTAAATCTATCTCCAAACGATAACACTTTTGCGCATCCTCTAGAATCAATCAAAGCAAGATTCATTTCGCAACAACCAGGATGTCTTGTAACAATATTTTCAAGCTCTTTTATACGTGACTTTTCTAATGCTTGCAAAGGAAGAACAATTGTAACAGGCTGAGCATCTTCCGCCTCTAAGCTTGGAACTTCAAACTCAGTTGCTCTTAAAGACACTGTTTCGTCTCGAACCTCTACCTGTCCCCTAATTCTCACAACTTGATCAATCGCAAGTTCTGCAGCAGATGACTCATAGACCTTACCAAAGAACATGCATTGTATTGAACTTTCCATGTCTTCAATAGTTACAATCGCCCAAGCATTACCTTTTTTAGATACTCGCCTGTCTACGCTAGTCACAAGGCCTGCAAGAGTTACCTGCTGATTTTCGCCCATAGTTTTAGCGCGATTTAAAAGCTGAGCAATCGACATTTCCCTAAGACCAGCCAACACAGCAGAAAGACCACTCAAAGGATGATCCGAAACGTAAAGCCCAAGCATTTCTCGCTCAAAGTTTAGCTTCGTTTTTTTATCCCATTCTTCAACATCTGGAATGTTGATTTGAGCATCTCCAAGATCACTATCGGAATCATCAAGATCAGCAAAAAGATCAAACTGACCACCTGCCTGTCTGCGCTTAATAGAAATAACAGAGTCAATTAGTGGTTCACAAATTTCAAAAATAGCTCTTCTACAAGGATTAATTGAATCGAAAGCACCAGATTTAATAAGAGATTCAACAAGTCTACGATTCAAAGCGGCAAAAGATACACGGTTTACAAAATCCTTAAAATCAATAAACTTTCCGCGATCGCTTTCTCTTTCGCTAATAATATCGTTAACGGCTTTATCACCAACATTCCTAACAGCTCCGAGTCCAAAACGAACTACATCTCCAACTGCAGAATATTCAAGAACAGACTCGTTAATATCTGGCTGCAAAACACGAATACCCATGCGTCTAGCTTCACCCAAGTAGAGCGCTGTCTTATCCTTATTCGTGCGCTCGTTTTGAAGCAATGCAGCCATAAACTCCACAGGATAATGCGTTTTCAAATACGCAGTCCAATAAGAAATCAAACCGTATGCGGCTGAATGAGCCTTGTTAAACGCGTAACCAGAAAAAGGAACCAGAACATCCCAAACAGCTTGTGCAGCTTCTTCTGAATAACCATGTTCTTTCATGCCTTTAAAGAACGGGATTTTTTCTTTAGCCAACACTTCTGGCTTCTTTTTACCCATTGCTCGACGCAAAACATCTGCTTTACCAAGACTATACCCAGCTAAAATACGCGCAGCTGACTGCACCTGCTCCTGGTAAACAATCAAACCATATGTTTCGCCAAGAACATCTTTTAGCGGCTCAGCAACTTCAGGATGGATAGGCGTTATCTCTTGCAAACCATTCTTACGCTTGGCGTAGTTAGTGTGAGAATCCATATCCATAGGGCCTGGTCTATAAAGTGCAATCAAAGCCGAAATATCGTTAAAGTTATCTGGCTTAAGTGTGCGCAGAAGAGCGCGCATACCGTCGGAATCAAGCTGGAAGACTCCTAAAGTGTCTCCCCTAGCAAGAAGCTGATATGTTTCCTTATCGTCAAGCGGAATTTTAGTGTAATCAATAGGCTCTTTACCATTATGCTCAACATTTTTAAGCGTATCCCTAATAACTGTTAAGTTGGAAAGACCCAAAAAGTCCATTTTCACTAAGCCCAACGTTTCGCAAGTATGATACTCGAACGTTGTTGTTATTGTTCCATCAGTACGCTCCAAAAGAGGCGAAGTATCAGTAATCGGCTCCGAGCCCATGATTGTTGCGCAAGCATGAACACCAGTTTGGCGAATCAAACCTTCAATACCTTTTGCCTCTTCGGTAATTCGCTTCGTATCTGGATCAGTGTCATACATTTCGCGAAACTCGCGCGCCTCCGCGTATCTCTTTGATTTTTCATCAAAAATATCGTGGAAACTCATATCTTTTCCGTTTTTTGGAGGAGGCAGAATTTTTGTAATTTTTTCTCCAACGGAAAACTCGTAGCCCATTATTCGAGCTGAATCCTTCAATGCTTGCTTTGTTTTAATCGTTCCATAAATCACGCATTGAGCTACTTTATCTCTTCCATATTTTTCACCGACGTATTCCAAAACTTTGGCTCTACCATCTGGGTCAAAGTCAACATCAATATCTGGTAAAGATACTCGCTCTGGGTTTAGGAATCGTTCAAAAATCAGACCATGCTTCATTGGGTCAAGCTCAGTAATTCCCATAGCATACGCAACCATTGCGCCTGCTGCAGAACCACGTCCAGGACCAACCATAACACCATGTGCTTTTGCCCAATTTATGTAGTCCGCAACAACTAGGAAGTATCCGCAGAACTGCATTTGACATATAACACCACACTCGTAGTCTGCTTGTTTTAAGACTTCCATAGGAACATTGTTGTTATATCTACGCTCTAATCCTTCTTCAACTTTTTTAAGGAATAGCGAAGTCTCATCCCAACCTTCAGGGCAATCAAATTGCGGCATAAAAGCGCCATCTTCACCATCGTCGAACATAACGTTACAACGACGGGCAATTTCTAGCGTATTGTCACAAGCCTCTGGAAACTCTTTAAACAATTCACGCATCTGCTCGGCAGATTTTAAATAGTATCCAGAGCCATCAAACTTAAAACGGTCTGGATCATCCAAGCGCGATCCTGAATTAATGCATAGCATTGCATCTTGCGCTTCGCGATCTTCTTCGTGCACGTAATGCAAATCGTTTGTAGCAAGAAGAGGCGCATTAAGACGCTTAGCAATCTCAAGCAAATCTTTAGTAACGCGCGTTTCGATAGAAAGCCCATGATTCATTAATTCTATAAAGAAATTATCGCGCCCAAAAATATCCTGAAACTCGCCTGCAGCGCGTAAAGCCTCATCAAATTGACCTAAACGAAGACGCGTTTGGATAATACCAGATGGGCATCCAGAAGACGCTATAACCCCTTTAGAATACCTTGATAACACATCTTTATCCATTCGAGGGTATCGCATTACGCGACCTTCTAAATTAGCTATAGAAGACGCTTTGAGTAGATTTGTTAAGCCTTCATCATTTTCAGCCCACATTGTCATGTGCGTAATCAAACCGCCGCCAGAAACATCGTCGCTTCTTTGCGCTTCAGTTCCCCAATGCACTCTGCTCTTGTCTTGTCTGGCTGTTTCAGGGGTCACATAAGCTTCGATTCCAATAATCGGCTTAATTCCAGCTTTTACAGCAGTACTCCACATTTCGTATGCACCATGCATATTTCCGTGATCTGTAATAGCCACAGCTGGCATACCTAATTCTTTTGCACGTGCAACTAGGTCTGGTATCTTCGAAGCACCATCCAAAAGCGAATAATGCGTGTGATTATGTAAGTGTACGAAGTTTGTTTCCAACCTAGCCATAGTGGCTATTCTATAGATGCAATATGACCTGTTTTACTAAATAACTCTACTTTTACAATTCTTGTATGGCGTGTAAAGCGTGTTGCAAATCTAACGGATACTTCGATTCAACTTTAATAAGTTCTCCCGTTCGAGGATGCTTAAATTTTAGACTCATTGCATGAAGCCACTGTCTAGAAAGCCCTAATTTTTCACCTAATTGAGGATTTGCGCCATACATAGGATCGCC
This sequence comes from Gardnerella sp. c11Ua_71, assembly GCF_055818025.1. Lineage (NCBI taxonomy): Bacteria > Bacillati > Actinomycetota > Actinomycetes > Bifidobacteriales > Bifidobacteriaceae > Gardnerella > Gardnerella sp. c11Ua_71. The sequence goes on from NZ_JARFVR010000001.1 coordinate 110,253, forward strand.
CACTACCGGATGTCCTATTGACGAAAAATGCACACGAATTTGGTGTGTTCTGCCAGTTTCCAGATTGACTTTCACTAAAGTCGCTCCCTTAAAACGCTCTATAACATCCCAATGCGTAATTGCAGGCTTACCTGATTTAGTTATTGTAAAACGAAAATCTGAAACTTTTGCTCGCCCAATTGGCGCATCAATTGTAGCTTTATTTTGTTTAAGATTTCCTTGGACTAAAGCGTGATATATTTTCTTCACACTATGATTTGCGAACTGTTTTTTCATTTCTTCATACGCAAAATCTGTTTTGCAAACCAGCATTAATCCGCTTGTTCCAACGTCTAATCTGCTTACGATTCCTTTTCTGGATTCATCGCACACGGTTGTTTTTATTTCAACACCGCTTGCCTCTAGACATTCTGGCACTGTTGGACCATCCCAGCCTTTTGCTGAATGCGCTGCAACTCCAACAGGCTTATCTACTACAACAATATCTTCATCATTATAAACTATTGGAATATCGCATATAGTGGATTTGCTAGTTGACTTTTGTTTTTGATCCTCAACTTCCTCTTGATTTATAACAATCACATCCCCATCTTGCAAAGTTGAGGATTTTTGTGATTTTCTATCTAAGATTTTTGCTTTGCCACTATCGATTAGCGATATTGCGTTTGCACGCGATACTCCCATAAGTTTCGACAAACATACGTCGAACCTGCATCCAGCAAATTGACTCGTAACTGTAAAACGAATATCACTCATCAGCGCGCTCTATAAGAGGAATCCCAATCAAAATAAGGCATATAACTGCAATTCCTGCAAACATAAGCTCAATATCTGCAACATTCCCAACGGACCATCCGTAGTTTATAAAATCTACGACTTTTCCGTCCAAAAAGCCTTGAGCATATTGCGCTCTATCAATAAGATTTCCAAAAGCTCCAGCAAAAGCTAAAGCAAGCGCAATAGTCCAATATAAAGATTTTGTGTGCTTAACAACCGCAATCATAGCAGCGCATGCAACGCAAGCTAACACGCTAATAACCCAAGTAAAAGAAGAGCCTAAGCCAAAAGATGCTCCAGGATTCCTAACAAGAGTAAAAGAGAGCAAATGTGGAAGAATATCAATGTTTTTTCCTCCACTAAGCGCTGCTAATGCCCAAACTTTGGTTATGCGGTCTAAAACCACTCCAATAAAAGCAATCAGTGCAAAAACGGCTGCGCGATTACGCAGCCGTTCTACACGCATATCACAATGCGTCAATGTATTTTTCCAATCTAACTGGATTTAGTATAACTACTTTTGATCCTGTTGATCCTGATTTTCCATAGAACTGTAAGTGTTCTCATCGGAAACTTGAGCAACAAGCTGACCAAGGAAGTCAGTCAAGCGAGTACGATACTCAGTTTCAAACTGCTTGAGGCTTTGAATGTTTCCTTCAATAACCTTAGTCTGCTTTTCAAGATTCTCACGCACCTGGCGAGCGTAAGCATCTGCAGCAGTACGAGTAGTGGAATCATAATCCGCTGCTCTATGCTGAACTTCAGACTCATATTGATCAGCCTGATCGTGAGTTTGCTTAGAATAATCATCTGCAGCCTGACGAACCTTACCAGAATAAGCATCTGCCTCGTTGTGAGCGCGAGCAGCATAAGCGTCTGCATCGCTACGAGTACGAACAGAGTAATCATCCGCATCCCCGCGAGTCTGCTTATTGTATTCATCAGCCTCGCTACGAGTACGATTAGAATAATCGTCTGCCTTAGTAACGATCTCGTTATATCGAGCTTGGCTTTCTTCGACTATCTGAGTTGCCTTAGCCTTACCCTTATCTACATACTGATCGTGCAATTGCATTGCAAGAGTCAACATTGCTGTAGCGCGTTCTGGCTCAGAACCGCCCACTTCTGCACCAGCACCTGCAATCTTTTGCAAGCTACCTGTTTCCGTGCTTGGCTCCATCTTAGCAACCTGCTCACGAAGCTGCTCTTCACGTTTATGAGATTCTTCAAGTTGACGAGACAAATCCTGAACCTTTGCATTTTCCTGCTGTGTTACAACAAGCTGTTGACGGACTTCTTCCAATTCGCGACCCAAATTCTCGCTACTTGCTCTAAAGTCATCGCGTTCGCGAGTAACGTTTTCAAGCTCTTCATGAACTTTCTTATCAGCGTCTGCCTTAGCATTATCAGCATTTGCAGCCTGTGCTGTGAGCTGATCTACCTGAGCACCTAAACCATCCAGCTGCTCTTTGAGCTGCTGATTCTGCTCGCTCAATGCACGATTATTTTCTTCAGCTTCCTTAAGCTTTGCTGCAAGATCATTGTCATTCTTGTTCGCGCTGCTGGATGCTTCACGTAAATCATTATTTTCTTTTGTTAAAGATTCAACTTGCTTTGTCAAATCAGAAATCTTATTGTTCAAGCTAGCAACATCGGCGCCAAGAGACTGCGTGGAAGCTCCAAGCCCCTGCACTGCCTGCTGACCAAGCGCTTCTATTGTTTCTGTAACCTGATCCAAAAAGTCATCAACTTCGTCAACATCATAGCCTCCCTTGAATCGAACGATTTGGAAGGTATGCTCGCGAATGTCTTTAGGCGTTAACAGAGCCATAATGCATTACACCTCACTTTTGGGCGCGCAGCCCTTTTGATATATCTATTCGATGCTATCACGTCTATAGAAAAAATTGTGTAAAAAGCGATTATTTTTTTACGAAATCTACCAATATTTTTCTAAATTAATAACTAACGTGTCGCTTCATTAAAAATCGTGATTAATAAGCATCAGTAAAGCATGTTCAAAAACATTTGCAAAACTAGTAACAAAAAGTACACTACCATAAAACTCACGTCTAAACTTATGCTACCTAATCTTGCTGGTGGTATAAATTTTCGCGCAAATCTTAAAAGTGGTTCTGTCATAAAATATATGATTTGAGTGAATTTTTGCAAAATCGCATTTGGTTTAAAAGAACGAAATATAAACGGAATCCAATCTAAAACTGCGCGAATAAACAGTATTACTAGATAAGCGTTTATAAAAATATTCAAAATTAGTATTAAGCGTATTACAAAATTCATTAAGATTTTCCTTTAAATTATTTTCAATAATTTTACACAATAGCTAAGTTAATCGTAAACCAAAATATAAGTACAGAATAAGTATAAATTTAAGGCAGATACCTAAAAGATACCTGCCTTAAATACAAGTTAAGCGTAGCAATCGAATGTTCGGTTGCTTGCGACTAGTCTCATGCTATTTAGCTTTAGGAGAATAAGTCGCGAGCAGATCCGCCATTAGGAGCATCTTCAACTTTTATATTTACTTGAGAAGGGCTTAAAAGAAACACTCTAGGAGTTACTCTTTCGATAGATCCGCGAACACCAAACACAACGCCAGCAGAAAAATCAACTATGCGATATGCAACGGATTCACTAACACCCGTAAGATTCAAGACAACTGGTGTTCCATCCCTTAAAGCTCTTCCAACTAATTGCGCATCCTCATAAGATTTTGGATGAATCGTAGTAATGCGACTCATACGACCTGCATTAGATCGAGTAGAAGCACCATTACCAGATTGTGCAACATCACCATTATGAAGGCTCATAGGAGCAACACTGTGGTCGTTGTCAAACGAAGTATCCTGTGTTTGAGAATCAACGAAATCATCGTCGTCCTGAACATCACTCATGCCTACATAAGACATCATGTTCTTCATAAAACCAGCCATTAAGATGCCCTCCCCTAGTTATGCTTAACGCAGAAAATCAGGAATATCCAGCTCGTCTGGTTCGTCTTGAGGCTTCACTTGAGTAGCCTGTGTTTGATATTGCTTAACTGGATCAACAGAATCAAACATAGAAGAAACAGGTTCCGCGGTTTCAACAGTGTCCACAGGCTTAGAAGGAGCAGTAGTAGTGGAATGAGCTGGAGCCACAGGATCGACTCCTGCCTGCATATCTACGAAAGCACCTGCTTTGCTGTCTTCAGACTTAGGATGAGAATCGAAACCAGCTGCAATAACAGTAACACGAACCTCGTCTCCATAAGAATCGTCCAAAGAAAGACCCCAAATAATCTGCGCTTCTGGATGTATTGCCTTACGAACAAGCTCTGTTGCAGCACTTGCCTCTTGAAGCTTCAAATCACTTGGACCAGCAATATTTATCAAAGCACCATGAGCACCTTCAATGCTTTCTTCAAGCAATGGAGAGCTAATAGCAATTTCTGCAGCTTGCGTAGCTCTGTCTTCACCCTTCGCTGCACCAATACCAAATAGCGCAGTTCCTGCACCGCGAAGAACAGCGGTAACATCAGAGAAATCAACATGAATATAAGAATTCATGGTAATCAAATCTGTAATACCCTGAACGCCTGCAAGCAATGCGGTATCTGCAGTCTTAAAAGCTTCAATAATTCCGATGGTTCGATCTGAAATTTCCAACAAACGATCGTTTGGAATCACAATCAAAGCGTCTACTTCTTTACGAAGATTCTCAATACCAAGTTTTGCTGATGCAGCACGCTGAGGTCCTTCAAAACCGAATGGACGCGTAACTACTGCGATTGTCAAAGCACCTTGCTGGTGTGCAGCGCGGGCAACAATAGGGCTTGCACCCGTACCAGTTCCACCGCCTTCTCCGCAGGTTACGAACACCATATCGGCGCCCTTTAATGCTTCTTCAATGTCAGATTGATGATCTTGAGCAGCTTTAGCGCCTTTTTCTGGGTCAGCACCTGCTCCTAATCCTCGACTCGAAGCGTCAGATAATGAAATCTTCACGTCAGCATCAGAACGCAACAAATCCTTGGCATCAGTGTTAATAGCCACAAATTCTACGTTCTGCAAACCCTCGGTGATCATTCGGTTGACGGCGTTACCACCGGCTCCACCGACGCCGACTACCTTGATTATGGTTTTGTCGTTGAAATTGTCAGTCTGGGCAATCTCGCTCACCGTTGTCTCCTGTCACTCACACGCACGTTTACGCATTACTTTAGCGCAAAACGCTCGATAATGGCGGCGTTTTATGAATAAAAACTGAAAAAATGTCACCGATTCGATAATACACCGTGCTATACGCAAATCATTAATGCGTTTTATTAACAAAAGTTTAAAATATTAAGCAGTAGTTTATATTATGTTTTATATACTCAAAAACCCTAGAAAACACTAGTAAAACCTAGTAACTTGCATCCATTGGATCATCGCCAAACAACTCCTCACGCTCACTGTGAGATGTTATTCGAGAATCCAACCACCCATATGGTAAATGAACTTTTTTTGCAAAACGAACTCGCCCACGCGGCGTGTCTAAAACTTGTTCAGGGAGTTTTAGTGAAGAATCTAACGCATCAATATTACGCTGAACATCCTCAATAGACTCACATTCCATAAAACTCTTACGAGTTCCACCTCCAACAGGGAAACCCTTTAAATACCAAGCAATATGCTTGCGCAAGTCATGAACAGCCATTCGCTCGTCGCCATCATAAAACTCGACTAAAAGCTCAAGATGTCTTAAAATCACCTTGCAAACTTGCCCAAGACTTGGATTAACGCGATCGTTGCTTCCATTGCAAGCAGAACGAATATCAGCAAAAATCCAAGGACGCCCCTGGCATCCGCGGCCAATAGCAACGCCTGCGCATCCTGTTTCTTTAAACATTGCAAGAGCGTCATCCGCACCCCAAATATCGCCATTACCAAAAACAGGAATATCCAAAGCATTTACAAGCTCAGCAATACGGCTCCAATCAGAATGACCACCATAATATTCTGCAGTGGTACGCGCGTGCAAAGTTACAGCAGCACATCCTTCTTCTTGCGCAATATGACCAGCTTGCATAAAAGTCTCGTGATTTTCGTCAATACCAACGCGGAATTTAGCTGTAACAGGAATTCCTGCTGGATCACAAACAGAAACAACACGATGCAAAATCTCTTGAAGCAAATCTGTTTTCCAAGGAAGAGCAGAACCGCCGCCGCGCCTTGTAACTTTAGGAACTGGGCATCCAAAGTTTAAGTCAACGTGATCCGCCATGTTCTCATCAACAACAATTCGAGCAGCAAGCTCTACAATAGAAGGATCTACTCCGTAAAGTTGCAAAGAACGCACTTTTTCGTTAGGCGCAAAACGGCATAAACGCAAGGCTTTAGGATTCCTTGCAACTAATGCGCGAGCTGTAATCATTTCTGCTACGTAAAGCCCGTCCGGACCATATTCGCGGCAAATCACTCTAAAAGGCCAGTTAGTAATACCAGCCATTGGAGATAAAACAACAGGAGTTGCAATATGAATTTTCCCTAAATCTACTGGTTTAATAGAAAAATCCATATTGCTTTAACTCCATTCACTTTAATATATTTTGTTTTTGTTTATTAGCGATTTTTCACTATACGAGTATTAATACAAGCCGCCAGCCTGAGCAATCTTTACAGGCTGCGATTCATCAACACCGTTTTCTTTAGAAACATCCACACCACCGTCTGCAGCGCTAGTACCAACAATCTCTACAGGACCTTGCGGATACTTAACGCGCTTTTCGTTAATGCGGCTTGCTACGTAATCTGCAACCTTGTCTAAGGAAACGCGCTCTTGTTGCATAGTGTCGCGCTCGCGGATCGTTACAGCATGATCTTCCAAAGTATCAAAATCAACTGTTACACACAAAGGAGTACCAATTTCATCCTCACGACGATAGCGGCGACCAATAGCACCAGACTCATCGTAATCAATAACCCAATCGTGCTGGCGCAAATCCGCAGCCAAATCTTGAGCAACAGCCTGCAATTCTGGCTTCTTGCTCAAAGGCAAAACTGCAGCTTTAACAGGAGCCAAGCGAGGGTCAAGTCTAAGAACAGTACGCTTGTCGACTCCGCCCTTAGTGTTTGGAGCTTCGTCAACGTCGTAAGCATCAACCAAGAATGCCATAAGCGAACGCGTAAGGCCAGCAGCAGGCTCAATAACGTAAGGCACATACTTTTCGCCAGTAGCCTGATTGAAGTAGCTCAAGTCCTCGCCAGAATGCTTAGCGTGAGCAGACAAATCGTAGTCGGTACGGTTTGCAATACCTTCAAGCTCTCCCCAGTCAGATCCTTGGAAGCCGAATTTGTATTCAATATCTACAGTGCGCTTGGAATAATGGCTTAACTTCTCTTTAGGATGCTCATACATACGCAAATTTTCAGGCTTTACACCCAAATCAACATACCAATTTACGCGTGTATCAATCCAATATTGATGCCAAGCTTCGTCTGTTCCAGGCTCTACGAAGAACTCCATTTCCATTTGCTCAAACTCGCGAGTGCGGAAGATGAAGTTTCCAGGAGTGATTTCATTACGGAAAGACTTACCAATATTCGCAATGCCAAATGGTGGCTTTTGGCGTGTAGCAGTCATAACGTTCTTAAAGTCAACAAAAATGCCTTGAGCTGTTTCTGGGCGCAAGTAGTGCAAGCTGTTTTCGTCTTCAACTGGTCCTAAATGCGTGCGAAGCATCATGTTGAAATCGCGAGGCTCCGTCCAGTTTCCGCGAGTGCCGCAATCTGGGCAAGCAATGTCTTTCAAGCCATTTTCTGGCATTTTGTCGCCGTGCTTTTCGGCATAGGATTCTTCGAGCTTATCTGCACGATGACGCTTATGGCAATTCAAGCACTCAATCAAAGGATCATTGAACACAGAAACGTGACCAGACGCAACCCAAACTTGGGAAGGCAAAATAACAGAAGTATCCACTCCAACAACATCGCCACGCGTAGTGACCATATAACGCCACCATTCGCGCTTAATATTGTCTTTTAACGCAACGCCCAAAGGACCATAATCCCAAGCAGAACGCGTACCACCATAAATCTCGCCAGCTGGGAACACAAATCCTCGACGCTTAGCCAAGGATACGACTTCATCAAGCTTTGAAACAGCCACAATACACCTTTTTCGTAAATCTAGAAAATTTGGGTGAAAACGGTGTTTATTATAGAAAAACCCTGTGACGCTAAAGCAACATATATAAGCATCATATATAAGCTAAACGAATACAATAAAGTATAAGCATAATTTTGCAACACATATTTTTCACTTTGAGAGGATTTAAAATGAGCGAAAACACTGATAACAATACTTGCGATACTTGCAATAACAAGAATTGCCACAAAACTAATACAGTTGCAGCATTGTGCATTGCTCCTAGCGGAGTTGGCGAAGAACTTAGCGAATATGTAGCAGATTGCGTTAAAGTGATTCGTGATTCTGGCTTAAAAAACGAAACGAACGCAATGTTTACAAATATCGAAGGCGAATTCGACGATGTTATGCGCGTTGTAAAAGACGCAACTATGGTTCTTGTTGAAAAAGGCTATCGCACAGGCGTTATTTTAAAGTTAGACATTCGCCCTGGTTTTAGCGATCAAATCGACGCAAAAGCTGCTCTTGTAGACAAGATTCTTGAAGAACGAGATAAAGAAAAATAAAACTAAAATCAAATAATCTCAAAACTCAACAAAGTTATAATAAAGCAAAAGAAAGCAGGAATTTATGCTGCAACTTACGGCAGTTCAGAAAATATTATCCGATTTAGGTGAAACCCAATCAGAACGAGAAAGACAATACAAATATTTTCATCAACATCCTGAACTGTCAATGAAAGAAGATCATACAGCTCAAACAATTATTGATATTCTTAGCAAAGCTGGGATTGAAACAAAGCGAGTTGGAAAAACAGGCGTTGTGGCAGAGATTAAAAACGGCGAAGGTTCTGTTGTCGCTATGAGAGCGGATATCGATGCGCTTCCAATTAAAGAAAATTCAGGAAAAGACTACGCTTCAACAGTTACAACACAAGATGAAAATGGTAAAACAGTTGGAGTTTCACACGCTTGCGGTCACGATTTTCATATTGCAAGTTTACTTGGAGCTTTACAAGCTTTTAACAATCATAAAGAAGCATGGCATGGAACCTACATTGGAGTGTTTCAACAAGGAGAAGAAACAGCTCAAGGCGCAAAAAGCTTGGTAGAAAATGGCATTACACGCATTATTCCAAAGCCAGATGTTTATCTTGGTCAGCATGTTCTTGCAGCAATTCCTGCAGGAACAGTTGGTATTAAATCAGGAGCATTTTTAACTACCGCATCTTCAATTCGCGTACACATTTTTGGTAAAGGATCTCATGGATCTATGCCAGAATTAAGCGTTGACCCTGTGGTTTTAGCTTCGTCTATTGTGTTGAAATTGCAAACGATTGTGTCTCGTGAAGTAGATGCTAAAGATTACGCAATAGTTACAGTCGGCGCAATAAACGCTGGAAGTAAGTCGAATATTATTCCTGATGATGCCGAGCTTTTAATTAACACAAGAACTTATAGCGAAGATACTCAAAAATTTGTTCACTCTGCCATTGAGCGAATTGTGCGCGGAGAGTGCAATCTAGCACGATGCCCAAAGGAACCAGAATTTACATACTATGACCGCTATCCATTAACCAATAATGACGAAGCATCAGTTTATCGCGTGCGCAAAGCTTTCGACGAATATTTTGGTGAAAATTCTGTACAAATCAGCAAACAGTCTGCTTCTGAAGATTTTTCTATTGTTGCAAATGCTTTCAATACACCTTACGCATACTGGGGATTAGGTGGATTTGAAGACATGAAAAATGCTCCAGGAAACCACAATCCAGCTTTTGCTCCAGATTTGCAACCAACTCTAAATCGTGGACTTGAATCAGCTGTTGTTGCAGCTTGCGCATGGCTAGCTTGCGACTAATAAATTAATTCTACTAACAGATAAGTTTAAGCGTTTTTTACGCCACCAAATCTGCGGTCGCGATGCGCATAACGGTCAATTGACCTCCACAGCGCTTCGCGACCATAATCTGGGAAAAGTTCTGGCACAAAATCAAGCTCAGCATAAGACGCTTGCCAAGGCAGAAAGTTGCTAGTGCGCTGCTCTCCCGAAGTGCGAATCACAAGATCGCAATCTGGAATATCTGGGTTATACAAGTGTTCCGCAATCATCTTCTCACTAATGCGATCGCCCTTAATTTTGCCGCTTTTAACTTCCCTAGCAATTGCCGCGCAAGCGTCTGCGATTTCCGCGCGACCACCATAGTTTAAGCAAAAAACAACGTCAATCGTAGTGTTATTTTTCGTTATCTCTTGAGCTTTTTCCAACTCGTCAATAACAGACTTCCACAATTTTGGCCGTCTTCCGGCCCAGCGCACGCGCACTCCCCACTCGTTCATTTGCGCAACTCTGCGGTGAATAATATCTCTAGAAAATCCCATCAAAAAATGCACTTCTTGAGGAGATCTTTTCCAATTTTCCGTAGAAAACGTGTACAAGCTCAAATAGCGAACACCTGCTTCTATGGCTCCTGCAATAGTGTCGAAAACCACTGGCTCCGCCGCTTTATGCCCTTCGGTGCGAATCATTCCGCGCTCTTTAGCCCATCTGCCATTGCCGTCCATAATCACGCCTACATGTCGAGGAACTTTACCTTTAGGAAAATCTGGCACGCGGCTAGGATCACTAAATGGAGCTGCTGGAATATTTAACGAAGTGTAGTCAACGTTTTCAAAACTCATAGTTAAAATCTAACAACCCCATTGAACGAATACTTAAACCCGTTTTGCAAATCTCAATAAAAGCCTGCAATATCCGCTAAAAAATCCGTTATAAAAGCACACTAAAATCCGCCAAAATCCTCTATATTTATATTTCTCGCAAAATCTCTATTAAAGCGTTTAAATATTGCTCTCCGTAACTAGATTTATACCATCTAGCGTGCTCTAAGAACCCAGTATCGTAGCCCCAAATTTTAAAGTCGTAAGATCCATTTGACTTTAAATAATAGTCTACAAATTCTACGCATTGCTCAATTTGACTTACGCTAAGAATAAGCGGAAGCAACTCTTTTTCAACATCTGTTAATGGTCGAACGATAGCATATCCTTGCAAAATTGACTTAACTAAGTCTGTTCTAAATGAATCTTTTTTGCCATTCGCAATATCTACCCACTGAATTGTGTTGCGTTCCAAAGTCATTGCTAAATCGTAGATTGCTGTGTTTCTATACGCCATTCCAAAGTCAAATACTGCGCTTGGAGCACTACCTTCCCACATAAAATTAGATATATGCGGATCTCCATGAGTCCACTGCTTTCTTAGATTCGCGTACCCCAAATCGTAAATTTTTTTGCATGTTGGAGCAAATTCGCTTAAATCTTTTACAAAATCACGATTCTGTTCTTTTAAGAATTTCGCTAAATCGGGCCTATTTTTTAACCAAACTTCGGCATCACTTTGCACGTCTTCGCTTGCACAAAGACTAAATCTTGATTGAAAAGCGTTGATTTCCTTAGGATTTGGCTCGTCAAAACTTTGTGAAGCTAAGGCGATTTTTGCCATCATCGCTCCAAGATTTTTGGATTCTTCGCACGTTTTAGGCGGATCCCAAGTGTACGCGTCTTTGTATCGGTCTTCTCCACTAGCTTTTAAAGTAACTTCGTAAGCGCAATCGCCTATTACAAGAAGAGTTCCGTCTACGCAAATATCGTCTATTTGAACATTTTTTCCTAATAATTCTGATAATGAAGTCTCGCTATTTTTATTAAAATACAAGTATTTTGGCGTGCTTATTTTGTTTTGTAAAAGATGCTCAGCAAAACGATGATACGGTCTAATTGTGCTAGCTTGCCTCACTTTTGTGCTGCATCTTTTAATATAAACGTCCAAACTTTTAGATTGCTTTGATGCATTATCTTTGTAATGCGCGCGAAGCAATGAACCTGCAGCCATCGGGCGCAAACTATGGCTTAAAACGCAATCTACTTCTAGCGACTCCTCTAAAAGCGAGCACACAGTATTTGCCTCATCTAAATCAACATTTGCCCATCTTTGAGCAACAATATCTAGTTGAGGGTCGTTGCTTTCGTTTTCCATATTCGCTCCAATTTACAGATATTTGGCTACAGGCTCATTGATTTTCGCGCATTTTTTTGCAGAATTATTTGACGCCAACTAGCTCATGTGCGGCTGCTGGCGACTTTGCTTATGCAAAACTAACTATTGCAAAACTAACGACTATTCTGGCAAATACTCGTTTGTTACGCACCCGTTTTCTAAACTTTTTAGCGCGCAATCAAGAGGCACGCTTAAGTGGCCATTTTCACCCATCCAACGAGTGTAGTTTTCCACCAAAGCCATGTCTGCCGTGCCCCAACGACCATTCTTGTCGTACCAAGACGGAATCACTTCGTCTAGCGAGGCACGCAAAGCCTCTGGGCTAATATGGCAAAGCGCATTCTGCAAAGCATCAACACCAGCCTGAGGGTCTTTTCCTGCCATCTCATAGCCCTTAACTGTTGCGCTTGCAAAGTTACGTATTAATTGCGGATTTCGCTCAATCATCTCTTGGCGAGCGCAAACATAGTAAGAATGATGCGGCGCTACGCCAATAGAATCGAATGGAAGAACAACAACTTGATCAAATGGAAGCGAACCCTGATATGGCTCCCACCAAGCTACGTTAATAAAAGCATCGCACATTCCGCGTTCTACTGCTCTAATGTCTGGCTCCCATGGGCCTGGGTCAATTGTAATCAGCTTGCTAAAATCGCCGCCGTCGGCAGCAACCGCCTGCTGAAGCTCCGTGTATAGGCGCTTAACGCCCATAGGAATTACTACGCGCTTTCCTTCTAGATCTTTAAATCGCGTAATGCCCGTGTTTTTATTTGTTATGATTCCACCAATTTGCGATTGATTCATTACAGCAAACGACGTTAGCCTGTTTGCACCATTTTGATGAGCCAAAAGTTGATTTAAACGAACAAGAGCTATATCTACTTCTCCACGCTCCAAACATGCTGGAACATCGCCGCGCTCTGTATCTGTGCTTGTAAACTCTACATCTAATCCGTATTGTGCATACAATCCGCGCTTTCTTGCAAGATACATACCTGCGTGATTCGTCCATGGATGCACATATTCAAGACGTACTCTTAGCATATTAACTCCTTTGTTTTATAGTGATTTGTGATTTTATTATTTGTGATTTTATTTTGACTTTTATTTGCAACTTAACTTGCGATTTAACTTGCGACTTTACAAAAATGGGCGAGGTAATTAATCCCCGCCCACAAATCAAATTTATAAGTTGATTTTACTTGTAATCTTACCCGTAAAATCAGGCGCGCACTTCTTTGCCAGAAGCAAAGCGGCTCAATGCGCCAGTGGCAGCAATACCCTTATACAAGTACCACATCAAAACGCCACCGATTACAGCACCAGAAATCATGCTGCAAATAGTGTGAATCACCATGAATGAACCAAAGATTGGAACACCTGCATAGTAGAACGGGTAGGTTGAAACGATTCCACCCAAACCAGCTAATGCGCCAGAAAGTGCGCTTAAGCCAACATTCCACTTGCGATACATGAAGAACAAGAATGCAAATTCAGCGAACAAGCCCTGAACAAATCCAGGAAGAACGGTACCGATACCACCCCAGTGGCTTCCAACAGTCAACTCAACCATTGCAGCAATAAACTCACCGAACAATGCTGCACCTGGCTTGCGAACCATAATAGCAGCCAAAGGACCAGCAAAATAGAACAAACCGTAGTACAATGCGCTGACTCCTGGAACTGGAATAAGCTTAAGAGCAGCAGAAATAGGCTCGCTAATCAAACCGATACCCCAGAAGATAATACCAGAAGCTACAGCTACAACAACCGTGAGCGTAATATCAGCTACATTCCATCGCAAAGATGGACGCACGGTTTCTTCTTCAACAGATGCACCCATTAGGGTCTCCTTTCATTATCAGTTATCAAACAAAGGCGACCCTGCAGAAAACTCCGTACGTCGGCATTAACCGAATCACGTTAAACGGTTAGACAGTAATCTTCTCAGCTCTTTGAAAGAGCACCCGTGTCTGATATCAATCATTATTGCATCAGACAGCGAGGACAATTATTATAAAATTCAAACAAAAAATTAACAAAAACGCTCACTAAAACGTTCACAAAAACGTTAAATAAGACGCTAAAAAAGCTATATTAAATCACATATTATTTTCTAATAAATGCATTGATTTAATTGGACGCTCAAGATAATATTCACACCACTGCTCAACGCATCTATACGTTAAATAATCAATATCTGTTCCGTCTATATTCTTCCAATCGCCATTAATCAAAGAAATCATTTGAAAACGTGCTAAATCATTACACTTAATTGACTGCAAATCATGATCTTTAGAACACATAACTCCTCCAGAACAAGAGGAAAAATATGATAAATCATCTTTAGTTGCACAAACTACGCATTCATTAAGCATAGGAGACCAGCCGGCTAGTTTTAACGCTCTTAAAACATATGAGAATCCAATTGAATCAGCACTATGCAATCCCCTAGAAAGAGCAGATAAGGCTGCAACTAGCAGATTGTATTGCATACAAGAATCCTGATACTGTGCAGAAGACGAAACCAAATCATCTGCGATTTCAGCAATCATGCTAGCACGACTATACAAATCATAATCAGCACAAATGCTCTCAGCATAAGCAGAAACTAAAACTGCTTGAGAAACAACATCAAAAGTTCTTCCAGTAGCAAAAAGTGCATTCACACGCATAAAAGGTTCTAAACGCGCCCCAAAACGAGATTTTATTTTCCTAACACCTTTTGCAACAGCACGAATCTTACCATGCTTTTTAGTAAGCATAACTACAATTCTATCCGCTTCTCCTAAAGGAAAAGTCTTAAGAACTACAGCCTCATCGTTATACAACGGCATGAAAATCAAAAACTCTTAATCTGCTAATCCAAAGTATTTTTATAGATCAGTTGTGGCTTGGATTCACAAAACCACCGAAATTAGATTCGCCAGTATCATCCAAATCATCTGAATCATTATTGCCAGCATTGTTAGCATTAAAATCTTCAGAAGAAGCATTAAAATGATTCATAACTGGGAATGAAAGATCTGGAATATCTAGATTGAGACTTTGCGACGGCTCAAATTTAGGAGATGCAAGAAGAGACAAATTCAAATCACCAACAGGGTTTGAAGCACTATTCTTTGAATCATTCTTATCATCATCTTTAGTATTAACAGCATTAGCATTAGCAGCATTAACATGATTCTGACTATAAGAATCTTGGCTAGGTGCAGCTGGAATAGCACTGTCTCTTGTATAAGTCTGCGAATAGGAATCTTTCGGAGCATACGATGGTGGGAACGTAGGAGGCATAACAGTAGAAGCCTGAGACATCTCGTCATCAGTATCATCATTAGGCTCTACATTAGCAGAATGAGGCGTAAAAATAGCCCTATCCCCATGGTGCAAATCGTTAAGAGAAGCACCACTATTGTTATCAACACTGTTGTCTACAGGTGCGAAAATGCTTTGCCTATCTTGAGGCATATCTTCAATATGCTGTGCAGAACTATTATCACTATCTGCCACATGCTCAACGACTGGCACACTATCTGCACTAATATGATGCGAATCTACTTCATCAACTGTAGTTCTAGAAAAAATATCATTTGCAACAGGATTATCTGCTTCAACAGTATTTTGAACAGGATTTACTACAAACGAATCCGCATTATGCTCAACGGGAATAGATGGAGGCATAGGATTTGCAGATTGCACAGGCTGTGGCGTCGTCTGACTATATGCTGCGTTAACAGAAGATGCGGCAGCACCATTAGAATCAAAATCTAGGTACTTAGAAACACGATCGTAAGATTCAAGCCTACTAAGCAATCGTATGCAAGCGTTCAAATAATAATCCACTTGACGCTCATCATATCCATGTTTACCAGAACGCTGTGTAAACAACACGTTAGAAACAAACATTGCGTCAATGCCATCAAGATCGCTTGAACTATTACCCCACGTTGGCTTATATCCAAGAAGAATAGAAATCTTATCTAAGGTCTTATTAACAACATTATCGACCTGTTTTTTATCATACGAAGGCTTGCGAGATTGACCAGAATCAAAACGCATCTTGTAATCACGCTGAGAATGATTAAGCAAAACACGGTATTCACTATCGGCTTGTGCTTTCCAAACGATTCTACCGCGATGAGAAATTTCGTATTCGGTTGTTTTATCTACAACAGCACGTTCCAACCTAGAAAGAGCCGCATCAACTTGAGGAATAGCGTATCCTTCATCTTCTAAATCGAAGGACACGTCTTGAATATCTTTTTGTGTAAGACGAATGTCGTCGGACTCATACAAAGAATGGGCACGCTCAAGAAAATCATTAACTTGCTCTACGCTGTAACCCTTCTTGCGCTTACCTACGCGCTCAATACCAGAAGAATTACGCGCAGTATCGGGTTTACTTGCCATAAACAATAGACCTCCTGAACATATCATTATTGAATATACTCTACGCGATTGTTAAGACGCTTCAAAACGCAAAACACAAACTCTGAAAGACACACGCAAATCGCGAATCACGCATCTAGTACACACCATACTGTATCTTGTTTCAAGCGGGCGATTAGCTCAGCTGGCTAGAGCGCCACCTTTACACGGTGGATGTCGGGGGTTCGAGTCCCTCATCGCCCACTTTCCGCTTTTCTTGGTTAGCGTACTTCTCCCATGTTTGTTTATTTTTTCCCCGCGTTTGTTCCCAAAACCACCAAATACGTAAACAATCTCGGGAAAATCGTTCGCGCGTTACGCTTTAATCGCGAAGGCAGGTCTCGCGCAGTATGTGTTTGCCGCGCAAATCTGATTTATTCTTACGCTTTTGTAAGTACCCAGTTACCATGATTGAAATTATCAACAGCGAAAGAATCATAGCAGCTACAAACAGCGTCATCCAAAGGGGCCACTGAAGATGATCTTCTGGAGCGTGCGCTGGGTCCGGCAGCACGCGATACCCCGTAACCAGTAGCCTATGCGAGTTCACACCATACGGCGTGCATGTAAGCAAAGTCGCCAAATCGCGCCCAGGCTCACGCTGCAGCAAACTGATATCCTGCGGGTCTACAACACTAATGCGAAACACCCTGTAGCGCATTGTATCGCCCTGTACATCAATGTAGAAGTAGTCTCCACGCTTCATGTCGATTAAACCGTCAAACATAGTTGCCGTAGGCAAACCAGTATGAGCTGTAATAACGGTATGCCTGTTTTTGCCGCCCACAGGTAAATCTGTACCATACAAATGCCCTGCTCCGCGAGCTAGAACATCGCGCGAAGTGCCATGATAAATTGGTAGTTTTACGCCAATTTTCGGGATTTTTATGATTCCCATAATTCCCATTGGTTCGTCTAGTTGTTTGATATATGACTTATAGTCTGCTGTTTTTTTGTAATTATCACTTCCGTCATACGGGTCGGCTGTAAAGAATTTTTTTCTGCGCGCATTGTATTTTCGCGCACTTCTTAGAATAGATTCTCGCACGCCAGCGGCCTGATTGTAGCTTACTTTGTCGTAATCTATGGAAATTTGTTTAGACACGTGGTTGTTCCACAGTGTTGACGCCACTGGGTAGCTGAAGAACAATACGCCTGCTAGCACTAACGCAATCGGCTCAATTATGCGATGTATAAAAGTTTTCTGTGTTTTTAAGTTTTTCTGTGTTTTTTGGCTTGAGTTGGATCTTTGAGTTTGCTCTTCGGCTGCTTGCGATTCTTCCGCTAGCAAATCACTCGCACCAGCCACACTGCTCGTGCTAGCCACACTGGAGGTACGCTTCGCCTTATTCTTAAACAATTTAGCAACAGCGCGCTCGCTCAACGAGTGGCACCAATTGCTAATATCGGCTAGCTTCATAACTCCTCCAAGCTCAAGCTATTTAATGAAAGATAATATTTGGTTTGATTTTGCTACAAACGCAGTGGGATTTTGTGCTTTTTGTTGCTCAAAACGGCAAAATTAACAACAAAATCGGGAAAAACTTACCGAAAATGTTGCTTAAAACCACAAAATCAACAACAAAAAGCGGAAAACGACGGGTTTTGTTGCTTTAACAGTCCACATAGGATTGAGTCTAGGGTTTTTGCCCTAGACTCAATCGTTATAGACTCAATCGTTTATGATTTACTCATCAAACTGAGCAAATCAGGCAGCCTGCTCTTCTTCCTTCTTGCGATTGTTGCGCATGTACATGAATGTGCCAGCGCCAACCAAGCCCAAACCGATGATGGCGAAGATAATCACGCCATAAGCACCAGTCTTAGGAAGCTTGAACCAGTGGTCAATGCCATTGTCGCTCGTTGGAACATCCTTGAACGAGTAAACAAATGTTTGCGTACTACTATCATACTTAGCATCTTTTGTGTATTCCGTAGGAATAGTAACTTCTTCAACTTTTGGAGCCAAGACATATTTGTCTGGAGCCTTAGTTTCCACAACGTAGAACTTTTGTCCAACTTTTGCTTTAAATCCAGCTGCTGTCAAACCAGTATTATCAGCCGTCTCAGTATCAGTAGCAAATCCCTTAGAAGACTTGTTTTTGCATTTAGCTTCAGAACGAGAAGCATCAGCAGCACATGCACTTGCCTCATCTTCCTTTGCGAACACAGCAAACTTAGCACCCTTAATAGGTGTTCCGTTAGTACTGCTTATCTTCTTAATCTGGAATTTGACAAGAGTTACCTTAGATTCGTTGCCTGGGTTTGGGTTAACAGGCTTTGGCTTTTCATTTTCAGGAGTACCTTTCTTATATCCTGGCTGATAACCATACTTGTTAACGAGTTCGCCAGAATCAACTCCTTCTTTAAGAGTGAATTTAAGATCAACAGTTAACTTTGCATTTGGCGAAGTCTTAAGAGCCGTAGCAATTTCACCAAGACCTGTATCTGTAAACGATACGGTAATACGCTTACGATTATTATCATCAGGCGTATTACTAACTGCTACTATATACTTATCCTCTTTGCCTTTAGTATTCGTAATTTCAGAATTACCGATCTTAACTTTCTGCACAACGTTCGCATTGGCATCATATGCTTTAGTCAACGCGTCATCCCACACAGCAAAGCCTTGATAATCATCAGCCGTACGATCTTTAACAGGCGTACCACTATTTGTGACTACAGAAGTTGAAATGGTATATGGCAAATCATCCTTTGTGCCAACCATTCCCGTAGTATCAACAGTCTTCTTAATAGCATCTTTAGTATATGCATTCTTAGGATCGACAGTTGGATTGTAATTATATTCTGTGCCTTTTTTACCACTGGTAATCTCTGGAATAGTCATGAAGAATGGTTCTGGAAGCTTTTCGTATCCATCTGGAACACTTGTTTCTTCAACTTTGTATAAGCCGATACCCAACTGATCAAACTTTGCAACACCATCTTTTGTAGCCTGTTCAGTTCCGTTATCAAAGTTTAAACCAGCAGAAGAATCGTTTGGATTAGTGTTAAGAGATGTGACTTTAGCAGCAACTTCAAGCCACTTATCATAACTGGTTAAATCAAAGTTGGTTACTTTGTAAACCTTAAACTTTGCACCAGTAACCTTGGTTTTCTTTGTCTGCACACCTTGATCATTGGTTTCATCCTTATACTTGGTGATTGTGATAGAACCTTTTTCATTCTTGCATGCATCAGACCAAGGCGCGCCAGCATTGCAAGATGCATCCACAGCCCAAGCTGAGTTGCCAGCCACCACGGCGCCAGCAACGCACAGCGTGCCAGCCATTGCGAGCGAGGCGATTGCCGCCACGCATTGCTTAGTTATCTTGTTCATAATTTCTCCTTTTTTATTGCTCTTTCGAGCAGGTTTAAGAGATAAGTTTTCTGTTTTGTGTTGCGCACGGTCGGCGGAGCCATTGCAAGTTGTATGAACTCTGTCGGCGGCTACGATTTGCGCCGCGCGCAGCAAGATTAAATCCGAACCATGCTTCGGCATAATTGCCATTGCTATGTAACATCACTATGTAACGCAACTACGCAATGCCATTGCCAGCACATGGAACGTTGATACTGCAGTTTTTGCGCTGCAGAAAATTTTCATCAGCATCGCCACCTTTCAATGCGCCATTTTCTAGCGGTTTTGCGGATAAAAACTTTAATAATCTTGATAATCTCAGCGATGAGCGCACGCCCCCACTTGCTTTGATCAAGCAACAATGCAATAAACATCAGAGAAGTGCCAACAAACACAACACCACCAAGAAACATGTTCCAGTTCACGCCGCCCGTCTTTGGTAATTTGAATGGTTTCACCACGTACACTGGGAAGAATTTTGCAGCATAGTCAATACCGCTCTCGCCCTTAAAGCTCATAGCGCTAACAATATCGCTATTATTCACAACACTAATCGTGCCTTTCTTCACAGCATTCTTGTACTCAGTCAAAGCATCTGGCTTCAACGCAAACACTGCACAATAGTATTTTCCAGTCTCCGTAGGCGCTTTAGTGTTTGAAATAAATCCGCGTGAGCGTTCCATAGTTCCGCGAGTGCTGTCAAAAAGCATAGGGTTAGCTACATCAGTAACGCAGCCATCACCCTTATTACCGTTCTTACGGCAAGTTTCCTGCTGCCGGAAGTTCGCATGCCCCCACACTTTCTGACTATCGCCGCCGTTAAGCTTAAAGAACAGTTTATTTAGATTTTCGCTCCAAACCTGAGACTTATTACCACTGCCCTTAGCTGGCTCATTCGCATCCCTGCACAACGTTCTTAGAGTAATGCCGCCGCGCTTATTTGTAGACCATGAGTCAACACCAAGGTCATTCAGCAAGCCGATTCCGCGCATAACAGTAACGCCAACCTTGTTGTCAACATTCGCAATGTTATCTGCGGAGTCGACTCTGCCTTTATTGGTATCGGAATTATACGCTGTATGGTCAAAGTACTTGTACACGTCAACATGCAAATCGCCAGCGCTAATATCTGGTCTAGTAACCTTAACCTTTGCGTAGATAGGGTGATCTTTGTTGATGGAGTCATCGCCGTCCGAAACAGAGCCATCCGGGTAGTGAACCCTAATCTCAGCCCAATACTCGCCATCATCCTGCCACTTATCTGGGCGGAAGGTGACGGAGCCTTTGCCGGTGGCGTCCTTGCTGGCTGCTTCCGACTTGCCATCAGCTTTGTTATCTTCGCCGTCTTCAAAGTTAGCCCAAGGCAAACTCTTTGCTTTCGAGTTTTTAATATCGCCAGCCTTAACAAAGCGCTTAATCTCGTACCAAGTGCCAGCAGGCAGAGCGCCTTCCTTAACGTTAACCAAATCCTCTTTTGGAACGCCGTTAGCATTAACGTCATGATTATTGCTGTCTTTAACAATCTTCTTGCTTCGCGGAGTGTCAGAGCTTATGTCAGCCTTGTGATTCTTAAGGTTCTTGTCAAAAGTACTACCCGCCAAAATCGTTGGCATCTTTGTATAAGTCGGGTTGTACAGCTGGTTGTCCTTATGAATATGAACAGAGAATGCGCCAATTTTGTAGCCTTCGCCTTCTTTGCCATATGGATTACCTCTAGCGTTAAGAACGCTTGTAACTGGGTCTTCGTTCTTCTTAGATTTGATATTAGCCTCAACAGCATTCTTAAACGCATCCGACTTCTTCTGATCGCCCTTTATAACGTAGACTTTGCACACATAGTCGCCTGTCTTTTGCGCCACGCCGCCGAAAGATCCGTGCGTGCGCTCAAAAGTGTTATAGCTTTTATCGCTATCAACCCAGTCATCGTATAAGTAAGTATCAGACTTGCACTTTTTGCCATTAGTATTGCACTCAAACTGATCCTTAAGTGATGAATGCTTCCAAATCGTCTGCGGTTCCAAAAGTCGCAATCCGTCTTTTTCGCTATCTTTCTGCGACTTCTCATTATTAACATGACCAGGAAGAATGCCATACGTGTAATCGGTTTGCTTGCCATCCTTGCTTTGCTTTGAACAAATCATATGCTGGTGAAGATTGCCAATCGCGTTTGTTAAGTAAGAATCAAACATAGGACGATCGTTACCAGCGAGTAAATCTCCTGGATGAAGGTTTATGCCATTTTCAACGCTGATAGTTCTGTATTGAGAATCCGTTGTATACCTAAACAAGTTAAGACCAAATATATTATTGCCAGACTTAGCAGTAACATTCACCTTCGCATACACAGGGTGCTTCTCGTTTACAGAGCCTTCGCCGTCTGATACAGAGCCGTCTGGGTAGTGAACTCTAACTTCCGCCCAATACTCGCCAGCAGACTGCCACTTATCTGGGTGGAAAGTTACAGAACCGTATTCGCGATTAGGCTGATCTAAAGTAACTACTTTGCCGCTCTTCTTAACAGGATTGCCGTGCTCATCGCGCGTAACGTTGTCTTCACTGTCTTCAAACCTAGACCAAGTTTCCTTCTCTTGTTGCAACGTAAACTTATCAGAATGGTTTTTGTCATCTACTTTTCTAAGTAGCTTTTTAATCTCAAACCACGTGCCATCAGGAAGGTCATCATCAAGAATGCTAGTTTGCTCATCCTTCGGAACACCATTTCCAGTTTTAGTACTCTTTGGCTGATCAGTGCTGATACTGTCTTTTGTTGGACTGCTATACCTACCATCCTTAATTGACTTACCAGCTTGAATAGTTGGCATCTTCATATAAGTCGGGTTGTACTTTTGGTTGTCTTTAAGCTTGATTTTAAAGTAGAAACTGTCAGTAATCCACTCTGAGCCTTTTGTTGTTGCTTTAATACTTTCATAGTTATTAAAAAGTATTGAATACTCAGTAGGACCACCATTTTTCGCCGTGTCATCAAATGCTTTCAGTGAACCACCGTGATCGTTTTTATCATCATACTTTTCGTGGAAAGCGAATACTTTACACTCGTACGAGCCGCCTTCCTTAGGCGTGCCACCAATCATCGCGCGCGAACGCTCCATAGTGTCATTTTCGTATTCTCTAGAGTGAAGGTAGAGATTATCGTTACTGCAATCCTTGCCCTTGCAACGCTTGTCGTTATCTCGAATCCACTGTCGGAAATCCTCAAAATGCAAGCCGTTAATCTCTCCGCTAGCTTCTTTGTTTCCTTCTTTAGGCTTAAGCAACGCGAACGGAGAATTAGGTACATCAGTCCTATGGCATATCACGCGGAAAGTAATAGGACCTTTACCATTCTTTGCCCAAGAATCAAACACAATACCCTTATTAGGGTTCTTGTGATCCTTATCTGACAGACCTATTTTCTTACCCTTATCGATCTCGTGAGGATTCGTTTTATCTCTAAAGGAAAAGCCCCAGAAACCATTATTATTTATGCTATTCCCGTCATATAAACCAAGATTCAAGTCACCGCCTGAAATTGGCAAATCACCAACTTTAACAGGAGCATACACGACCTTGTCATAATTACCTGCATCACTATCTTTAGACGTAGAACCATCTGGGTACGTAACAAGCACAGGCGTCTTTTCACTTTTACCAGCTTGCGTTTTAGACGGGCTAAACGTCACTTTGCCGTTTCCTGTATTTTTCGAATCAATCTTAGACCAATCAAGCACAGGAGAACCGTATTTACCATACTTCTCTAACTTAAAGGTAGAACCTTTAGGAAGATTACCTACTCTAACCCACGGCTTTTTGTTAGCTCGTACACTCTTAGGCTCTTCGCTATCAGTAGGGTTAAACTTCTTATGATTCGGATCGTATGCAACAGTAGTTTCCTTGTACTGCGGGTTGTACAACATGGCGTTAGAAACAACCTTGATTTTTATAGGTACATTTTCCTGAACCATCGGTGTCGTATACTTACAGTTGTATTGGTAAGCGCTAGGAGTTGGGTGCGTAATCTTCACCTTAAAAGTAATACCTTCAGAATTACGATCCAACTTTCCTGGATTATACGTAATATAACCAGTTTTACTATCTATGCTCACACAGCCTTTGTCAGAATTATTTTGACCAGTACTACAACTACTAGATTGCGTAACACCTTGTGGAATAGAAGTAAGCTCATACTTCATACTAGAGCCGTTAGGAAAATCTGATGGAATATTAGTAGTAGTATCAGTATCTTTTCCTGCAACATAGCGACCGCCATAATGGCTTTGTAGAGAATATTGGCCATCCCAGTCGCCTAAGTCCCATCCCTGCCAAGAACCAGTATTAACGTACGGCTTAATTGTTACAGGCGTACCATACGTAGTAACAGGCACATTCTCTACGCCACCATAAGTAGTGTCCGAGCTTAAATTCTGATTATTTAACTTCTTTACATAATCATTCATCATGCTAGACGAATATTGAGGATATTTTATTTCAGTCTTACCATTTGGATCAGTAATATTATTCAAAACAGTATGCGGCTGATCACTATTACTAAAATCAGGCAAAGCGTCAGGATTCTTATGGTCATAGCCTTCCATAGAATCTGGAATACCATCGCCATCACTATCGAAAGGTCCAATAAAAGTCCACCTACTTCTAACTTCTACAGCACCATTTTTCTTCGTTTCTAAATCTCCAAAATCGCTTTCGGAATATGTACCTTTGCCAGAGTTCCATCCAGCTGAGAACGGAAGATTCTTCAATACTAAATCTGAGCGATTTTCCATACTTTCATCAACAAACGCAGTGATATTCCACTGAAAAGCCGTATTACCTGAAACTTCCCAGTCAGCAAGAACCGTAGAGAAATCATTCTTCCAGTTTCTAATTTCGCACATGTCATGCTTATCTCGCGAATCGCAATACGATGTAAGTCTGGAAGTACCTAAAGCATTATCCCAATAAGAGTTAAATAGCTGTTGGTCTTTACCAACACCCTCTTTACCAGCTTTACCTTCATACAAATTACCGTCGAACGAATGAGCCCATCTAGAACTACTGTTAACAAACTCATCTAATGTTTTATTAATTGTAACAATAGGCTCTTGATACTGGATTGCTCTACATCCACGACCGTTATCAGTTTTATCAAACTGTTTATCTTTTGGAAACGCGCTATACCACTTGTCTGTTTCAGGCCAGCAGCCATAGTTACGGTAACCAGTTCTATTACCAGACTTCCTTCTACTAATTTTTATACTTTTCCTATCAATACCTTTTGGAAGCCAAGCCATAAGAAGAGGTCTTTTACCACCAAACGCTTTATCTTCTCTCTTACCGCTATAAGGTTCACCTGTTACAATACTCTCGTACATTTGAGAGTAAGTATTGAAGAACACTTCCCATTTAATCTGAGTTCTATTTCTACCAGTAGAAGAGTCATAAACATTGCGACCAACTTCAACGTTAGAAGCAATCTGACTAGGAGCATCCCCTATTCCAAAGCCAGAACCAGACACAAAGCCTGTACCAAAACTATTCCACCAAGCATGAATAGGTGCTTTACCATCTGCATAACCCTTAGCTTCTTCTACTGGCGGCACTATGAGCATTGTCACTATGGTGGCGGCGGCAACGAGCATTGCTAAAAACGCACGGAAAACGTAACGCTTCGAAAGAATACGTCTGCAACTATCTGAAGAAGCAGAAGCGTTAAGCATTCTAAACTGCTTACGCAAGTTCAATAAGCCATGAAGCCGTGACATTCTAACGCCTCGATTTCTTAAAATCTAAAAGCTGCTCGAATACTCATGCTTGTTGGTTTTATAAGCCAACAAGCATTGCCCGGGGTGCAGAACACTGCATTGCAAGCAAAAAAGCGCGCAATCAAGTTACGTAAATAAACGTAAGCCGACTACGTAAACAACGCGAAACTATCGATGAAAACTAGCGTGCAAGCGTTAAATAAACGTAAGCATACCTAGCTTCCACAAAACCAGTAGTTAAATTCGCGCCAAACGCTCAAATGCAAAATAATACAGTGCACTACTGCAAAGCACGTATACAGTTGTACCCCCCCCCCCATAGGAAAATTCAAGGAAAATCTACACATTTTTTAACATTCGTAAAAATTCCTAGATTCTATAAAGATCACCATAAAATACGTTAAAAATATATTGGAAACTTTATATTTTTCGCTTTTAGCATCGAAATTATCACACTCGGCGTGTCTTAAAACACAATATGCAGCACTTTGCATAATAAAACATACTAAATATAGGATTTTCGATAATAGAAATAAAGAGTTAAAGAAATAAAGAGTTAAAAATGAAGCAACATCTTCTACATCTTCTACATCTTCGCATTACACGTTTTAAAAGACTTTATACTTTTACCAGCCTTAATTTTCTCCAACGCTTTATACGCATCATCTAAAGTCTTAACGCTTACTACGTTTAAACCTTGCGGAATATTGCCAACCACCTCATCACAATTGCTATTTGGCGCTAGAAACCATCTTGCACCATCTCTTTTAGCAGATATCATCTTTAAACGAATTCCGCCGATTGCCCCAACTTTCCCATTATTATCAATGGTTCCCGTGCCTGCTATTGTTTTGCCGCCAGCCAAATCTACGCCAGTTAGCTTGTTTAAAATACCCAAAGCATACATCATTCCTGCAGAAGGACCGCCAATATCGTCTATATGCATCTTAACTTTTACGTTTTTTACATTCACATTAAGATGTTTCTTCGCATAATCCAAAGCCGCCACTTGCGCAGAAGATTGCGAGGAAGTCATCTGCTTATTTGTTTCTTTTTTATAATCACTTGCATTTTGATTTACAGGTACTAACACCTCACGCGGCAAAATCTGCTTTTTTGAATCAAACCAAGATAAAACAGCGTAAATATTTGGAATCTCATACCCTGGCACTCCAGATGTATTTACTGTGACTAAAAGCAATTTGCCACTTTTTGAATGCGATTTTAAACCCGAAGCAGCTGAAGCAGCTTTTTTATTAGGATTATTAGGATTATCTACGTTTATCACATATTTTCCAGAAGATTTTCCTAAAACGTCTTGAGTTGGCCCTGGCTCTTCAACAACATATGCGCTAGGAAGAAAAAGCACAATAATCGCAAGAATACCAATGATTAGTCCAATAAAATACTGCACGGATTTTGAAGAAAAATATTTAACAAAATAATTAAAAACTCTACTCGTAAAACTTATAACAGTCATACATCCATTATTAAAAACAGCAAATATCTTATTAGTCATAAGAAATAATTCTATACTCAAGCCATACGCATAACGGAATTAGGATTCATTCAAAATATTAAATTAAAAAAGTTACTTAAATTATTGATTTATTGAATGAAAATTGCCGTATATCAGGTAGAATCTGTAATAAGCTGCAAAAAGTCACACTAATAAATGAATACGAAATAACGTAGAAAATATTAGATGACTTTTAACTAAGACTGTAAGGACTTAACTATGAGCGAAGAAGAAATTCACCAGTGGCTCGTCGACTGCTTTGGTTCTGAACAAGGCGAAAAAGCATGGCACAACTTTGAGAACCTCCCTTTTGACATACGCGAACACATCAAGGAAAGGTGTGGAATTGGAGGACTTCCGACACCAGGCGAAGTTCACGCCATGATGCAAGCTTTTTCTACAGGAGGATTAAACAATCCTCTTGAAATGAGAGTGACTCTCGAAGACGGTCCAATAAATAAAAAGCTTGCACAATCTATCGCTATTCAAAGATCAACAAGCGACGGAGGAACCGTAAACGCTGAAGTTGCAGACTGTGCCAGAAGAGCACTTAGCCAAGCAAACTTGTGGCTAGACACAAGTTGCAACTTAAATCCTGCGCCAGGAACACCTGATATTCTTTCTAGATCTGATTGGATTGAAGGAACAATAGATTCGTGGGTTAAATTCGCGAACCCTGTTGCAAAATCTGTGTGCGAGGCGTTTACAAGCGTAATATCCGCAAGATTCGGCGATTCACAAGATACAGAAGTGGATGGCATATACGATGGAATTATGCCAATCCCTATGCCAGATGAGGTAAAACAACCTGACCAGTTTATGAGATTGCTCGGAAATACATCTTTTGCTATGCAACTAGGATACGCTGCTGGAGCATTATCTCACGAGGTTCATGGAAGCTTCGATCAAGGTATAGCACTACTTAACAATCCAGCTGGAGGTCTTATTCCATACAATTGCATAGATTATGCAAAAACCTGGGGATTAGACGTAACAGAAGTTATGAATTATCTTGCCTTACGCGAACTTGCACACGCTCGCTTGTTTGCGTCTGTACCATGGCTTATGCCACGTTTTGAAGCTCTGATTATAAAGTATGCAGATGGTATTTCTATTGACTTAGATGCTGTAGAAGACCAGCTTAGAGATATTCAAGAAATGGATCCAGAAGCTGTTTCTGGAGCGGTGGATATTTCTAAAGTTGCAGATACAGAAACAGAGGGTCAAAAACAGGCTCTTAAAGGACTGGAAACACTTCTTGCTCTTACAGAAGGCTGGGTTGATTGCGTTATTTGGCGTGCTGGAATGGCACATATTCCACACATCGATCAACTTAGAGAGATGATGAGACGCGAGCGCGCTGCAGGTGGACCTTCGGAAATAACTTTTGAATCTCTTATCGGATTGAGATTAAGACCGCGCAGAATGCGAGAAGCTGCAGCATTATGGGATTCAATCACAAACGAAAAAGGCATTGAGGAGCGAGACTCTATGTGGAATCATCCTGATCTTTTGCCTGATTTACCAGAGTCTCAGGATGAGGCAAACGCAAGTGATAAAAAAACGAATACTACAGATGAAAATAGCACAGATAATAATAAGCAAATAGATTCTGCAGATTCTACAAACAAAGATGAGGCAAGCAAATCCTATGAGGCTGATTCTACAGATAATGAAGAGTCGTCAGCTTCTAAGATTGATAACGACGAGTCTGAACATGAAAATTCTTATGAAAATAAGAAAAATGATAATGTTGAGACTAATGCTGAAATTAATGCTGAGTCTAATTCTGAATCGGAAACTGAAACAAATAAAGAGTCAAAAGAATCAAGCATGAATATGCCTAATTTGGAAGACTTCAAGAATAGTGAAGATTTAGAAAAGAAACTCAAAGATGTGAATTGGGACGATGAATTAAGCAAACTGTTAGCATCTAATGACACGTCTGACGACGAATCTGATGACGCAAACAACAATGCTGACGAAGATTCAGATAACGGTGAAACTGATTCTGATTCAAATCCCGATTCAGATATAAATAAATAATAAGTGAATAATAAATAAATAAATAAGTGAATAATAAATAAATAAATAATAAATAACAATAAATAAATAACAAATGAATAATAAATGAATAGAAATAATAAAACAGAGCGGAAAAACTTGCGATTTTCTTAGAATTATTTTAAACAAATTATTCTAAGAAATGACTTACAGTTCTTTGCATACCACTTCCATAATCCTTGCAAAGAGCGTAAGAAATATGCAAGGTTTTTTCCGCTCTTGTTATTGCAACATACATAAGTCTGCGTTCTTCTTCATCCTCATCTTCACTTCTACTAACAGAAGATCCAAAAGGAAGAAGACCTTCAGAACAGCCAACCAAAAAAACGTGTTTAAATTCCAAACCTTTAGACGCGTGAATTGTAGATATAGTTACAGGAAGTAAAGATTTTTTAATTAAATCAACATGCTTCTTTTCGGAAACATTATCTACAAACTTATTATCTGTATCAGCAAAGGATAAGTCGCCAGCAACCGATGAATTGGAATTGCTTACTTCTGTATTATCTATATTATTATCGAGCACATCAGGTTGAAGACCAGCATCTTTTTTAACAGAAAAATGTAAGCCCAAGCTACCTAATGTTCTACAAAACATATTCTGCTGAACATTAGTGCGCGTAAGAATAGCAAAATCCGTAGGAAGCGCATCCCCCGATTTAACAGCTTTAGAAATCTGCTGAGCAACAGAAAGAGCCTCATCGTAATCAGTATTATAAATACTTTTGGAAACGCGAGCGCCACCCTTAATATTTGATTTTAATTTTAAATAATCACGCCTACACGCAGATTGTGAAAGAACACGATTAGCAAGACCAACAATACGTTCTGTAGACCTGTAATCCGTATTCAAACTAATATCCGCGTAGATTGGTGCAAATTCGTTTGGAAACTCAAGTAAATCGTAACTACTAGCACCAGCGAAAGAATAGATGGTTTGTGCAGGATCTCCAACAACGCAAATATTGCGGTTATCGCCCAACCATAGTACAAGAAGCTCATGTTGCAATGGCGAAACATCCTGATACTCATCAACAGTAACCCAACCTATTAAACTACGAATCTGTTTAGCAGCATTAGGGAAAGATCTTAAAATATGACAGGTTAAAAGGAGCAAATCGTTAAAATCAATAAGATTACGCGTATTTTTTTCAATCTCGTACGCTTTATAAACTTCTACGAATTGTTTAACATCTAAGCCCGCAGGGAGTTCTCTATGAACACAAGCATATGCTTTCGCATAATCATCTGGTGCAATAAGCGAAACTTTCGCCCAATCAATTTCTGAAATAATATCTCTTATTTGCACAGACGTCATATTTGCAAGATCTGTGTAATGAATCAATGCTTGCTCTGTAACTTCTTTAGGATTATCCATTATTCTTGGAAAAGGAGCTGAGCACACTGAATCCCATACCTTACGTAAATGTTTTAATGCTGCAGAATGAAAAGTTGCAACAGTCGCATTATTAACACCTAATTTTTTAAGACGTTCTTGCATTTCTTTAGCAGCCTTTACAGAGAAAGTTACCGCTAAAACGCGATTTTCATCCCATTCTCCTTTAGCACACGCATACGCTATTCTGCGTGTAATAGTGCGAGTTTTACCAGCACCAGCGCATGCCACAATGCGAACAGGACCATTTAACGCCATGGCTGCTGCACGCTGTGAATCATCTAAATCATTCAATAATGACTCTGGAGAAGAAATCATATTTCTATTGTTACAGCAAACAAAGAAAAAATAAAAGATTAAAACACAAATGTGGTTAAAGGTTATTTGACTATATCTCGCTGCTTTGTATTACTGTTGAACTGTGACACAGATAAGCAGATTCAAGTTGGTAGCGCTGGCCTCATCGGTCATGCCAGAAGTACAATTCGCCGGAACCCGCCAAAGTGAGCAGGCAAACGCCACCGATGCCGCTGCGGGAATATCTCATGCCGTTATTCAAGACGTTTCTGGTAACCTTTATGACATTTTTGTAAGCTCCGAGGAAAAAGGGCAAAAACGCTTACACGACAGAGCGAGAGCAGCATGGGTGCTGCAAAAAACCAAAGGACTTGCAGCTCTTGGATTTGCACACGAAGAAATGCTTAAGTTTGTTCCTGGCTCTCTTTCAAACCAGAACAATCAAAATACGCAAAATACAAAAGTTGCGCAATCTACACAATCTACACAATCTGCTCAAGAAAATAACCAATCTGATTCAAACAGCTTATATGGCGAAAGACTTGGACAGGCAGATTTTAATAATCCAACAGTATTGATTTGCCCGCATTTAAACGGAAGCGCTAGAGAATTAAGCCTTCTTACAACAGACGATTGCGTAAACGCTGGCACAGCCATGGGCGCGATTCACCGACTAAGCCCAGCATTTTTAACAAAAGGCGGCTACCCGACTTTTACTACTGGTCAGATTCGCGCACAATTAACATCTTGGATTAAAAGGCTACGTCAAGCTGGTCACATTCCTACTGAAATCACCGATAACTGGTCCAGAGTGCTTGAAACCGATGGATTGTGGGCATTTGACACTTGCCCTGTTCACGGCGGTTTTAAAGATGGAGATTTTCTATTTTCTGGATCTACGATTACTGCAATAACCAATTGGCAGAGCATGCAAATCAACGATCCTGCGCGAGATTTAGCGTGGATTTTTGCAAAACTTAATGAACAGCATAGGAATGCACTTCTTAGCGCTTACGGAAGAATGCTAGGAGCCAGATTAGACAGCATGATTATGCTTCGCGCAAACCTATGGCTTCAAATGGAGCAGGTTGGCGACTTTGTTCAAGCTTTGCAGCGTGCGGATACAACTGGGATCATGCGCTTTAAAGCACAAGTAGAACGTCTTGCTCACGAGCTTACGCGTATAAACAATTCTAGAAACGCAAATGCTAATCAAAACAACAATTCAAGCGCAAATCCTGCGTCTTCTCTAACTGTAGGAGATATAGTTAAAGACGATACTATTGAATCTTCTGATGCCACAAATGAGAGCAATATAAGTGCTAAAAGTCAGACAATTGCTTTAAACAGCAATAACGACAGCACGAGTGAAAACCCTACAAAAGTGAACTATTCAAATTCACAAGCGCAAGAAGATTCTTACAAAGAGTCTGATAATACGAATGCTACTAAAACTACATCTGTTGCTGATAATCTAGAAACACAAGTTATAAATAGCATTATCAATAACGCCGATAATAGTAACAAGAATAGTGACGGAAGCATCGAAAGCAAGATTGAGAGCAATAACAGCATCGAAAGCAAAGATAACAATGTAGAAAATACTGGCAAAAATAACAATGAAGATTTAGATAAGCCAGCAACTATTATTATCCCAATGCTAAAAGATGCAGATCAAGCTATTAAAGATGCTAAAGACAAACTGAGTAATTCGTAAATGCTAAATATTAGATGCTAAATATTAAGTAAAATCAAAGAAACCAATTATTAAAAGTATCAAAAGTATTAAAGGAAACAAAATGAAGGTAACAATCGGAGTTAAACACGTAAACGACACTATCAGCTTTGAATCAGAACAAAGCGAAGAAGACGTGCAGAATATTATAACCAATGCAATCAAAGACGAAAAATTAATCACCATTACAGATAAAAATAACAGGAAAATTGTTGTACCTAGCAACTCTTTTGCCTATGCAATAATCGGAGATACCCCAACACACACTGTTGGTTTCAACGCATTGTAATTACAAAACTAGCGATTTAGGATTTTACTTACTACTTCGTCGCTAGTTGTTTCTTCACCAAGACTATTTGGTTTCCCGCTTCCGTGCCAATCAGAGCCGCCAGTAACAAGCAAATCCAAGTCTTTTGCTAATCCAAATAGTCTTTGTCTTTGCGTTAAAGAATTACCACGATGATACACTTCTAAACCATCGAGACCTAAACTAGCGTAATAAGCAATTTGAGAGTCTGAAAGAATAACAGGATTCCTACTATAATCCGCAGGATGTGCAATAACGCTCACTCCCCCAGCATGTTTAATAACTTTAATAACTTCATCAACGCTGGGAGAAGGCGTAGGAATGTAATAAGGTCCATGAGGCGCTACTGGCCCTGCAAAAGCCTGAGATCTTGTTTCAAAAACACCTGCAGAAACCAATGCATCTGCAATATGTGGTCTGCCAATCGTAGTCA
Source organism: Gardnerella sp. c11Ua_71 (assembly GCF_055818025.1). Lineage (NCBI taxonomy): Bacteria > Bacillati > Actinomycetota > Actinomycetes > Bifidobacteriales > Bifidobacteriaceae > Gardnerella > Gardnerella sp. c11Ua_71. The sequence goes on from NZ_JARFVR010000001.1 coordinate 143,522, forward strand.
GATTCCCTTTACCTGCTTGATCAAGAACATCTTGCCAAGTAATCGGAAAATCGTGAGACATAAGCTCCACCATTTTACGCGTACGATTTAAACGACGTTTCCTTGTTAAATCAAACATTTCAATAATGCACTCGTCGTTTGGATTATAACGATAAGCAAGCATATGAACAGATATATTACCTTCTACAGATGTGATTTCGGATCCAAAAATAACTGGAAAATCCGCAATATTAGCAGCTTCTTTAAAATCACTCCAACCAGCAGTAGTATCGTGATCTGTAATAGCCACACCTTTAAGACCAATAGTTTTAGCTTCATTTACCAAATCTTCTGGCGACTTTGTACCATCGGAATAAAAGGTATGACAATGCAAATCCCAACCAGAATTATTCTCATCAGGGTTTGCAAAAAAATCAATATCAGCGCTAGTGCTAGTTACAGTCATACAATTATCGTAAACTGTGGCATGTAACGTTTATCTTATAAACGATTAATCCCTACATTATTAGCGTTTACAGGAGTACTTATGGATAGCTGTAATTCACAAACAGAACTCACAAATATAAATGAGCTATCTAAAACGGAAAACAATGTAGACGAAAAAACACTTTACGAAACAAACTCATTAAAAGGCTGGAGACATTCTGCTACTTGGGTTTACGCTATTATGCTAGTTACTTCTGCAATAGCCCTTCTAACATCTCTAATATTATCTTCTGAGACTTTAGCTCTTGCGCGCACACCGCACAAAGCGCTTGGATGCGATATAAACACTCTCGTATCATGCTCTAAAGTAGCTCAAACATGGCAAGCAGAATTCATACGATTTGGCGAACTAAGCTTCCCTAACGCCTTCTTTGGAATAGCAGCCGAAAGCGTATTTGTAACACTTGCTGTAGTCGGAATAGCAAAAGTAAAACTTCCAAAATGGCTAGCGATATTTAGTTGGGTAGGCGGGTTATGCGCACTCTTGTACGCGTATTGGCTGTTTTCTCAATCAATGTTCGTAATACAAGTTCTTTGCCCATGGTGCTTAGTACTAATGTTTTGCACTACTATACAATTCATGTCACTTAGCCACGCAACAGTTAGCGCGCAAGGAATTGGATTAAAAAATAAAATTCTAAACGCGTATTACAGAATTAACTACGATTTAATCGTAGACTCACTATGGATATTCGTAATCGTGCTATTAATTTTAAGCAAATACGGTCATGCTATATTTAGTTGAATCAAAAGCTTATACAACTAAATTCATCACATATTTCATCACATATTTATAAGCTGCAATTTAAATTAAAGTTATAATCAGCAGTCACTATTAAGCAGAGATTGCGATAGCTTAGCAATACGATCGCTTGAATCGGAGTTAGTGAGCAAAACACTCCCCTCGTCATCTTTATCCGCAAGAAGATTCATTGAATCTAAGACGCTTTTAAGATGATGAATAGTGCCAGCATTACCATCTACAATCTTCACGCAATCAGGCAAAAACTCGCGAAAATAACTTTTATAAAACACAAAATGAGTACAGCCTAAAACAACTGAATCAATATTGTTTAAATCATAAGAATCAAAATACTTATGCAAAGCACTCATAACAATATTTTTATTGCCTAAATCACCATTTTCCACAATTTCTACCAAATCTGGACACGGTCTAGAAAAAATTTGGTGATCTTGCGTAAAACGATTCATAAGTTCCGCAAACTTGCGCTCTTTAAGCGTTAAAGGAGTAGCAGCAACAATCACGCGCTGAGGCTTGCCGCCACCTAAATCGCAAGCAAGCTTAAGAGCAGGTTCCATGCCAATAATCGGCATACTATAGTGCTCACGCAAATCTTTAACAGCAGCAGAAGTGGCAGTATTGCAAGCAATAACAATAGCTTTAACATTAAGACTTGCAAAATGCTCAACAATCTTAAAACTAAGCTCACGCACTTCTTGCGGAGTTTTTATGCCATATGGAGCATTAGCAGAATCCCCAAAGTATATAATGCGCTCATTTGGCATTGCTTCTCGAAGCTCACGAACTACAGAAATACCACCTAACCCAGAGTCAAATACACCTATTGGAGCGCACGAAGACATAAAAACCTCCTAATAAACTCTTACAATGGTACTTTTTAGCACAAACATAATCATTGCAAAACAGCATCAATAAGACTGCGCGTGTATGGATTTTTAGGTAAACGCAATACATCTTTAACGCTTCCCTGCTCAACAATCCTTCCGCCTTTTATAACACTAACTTGGCTAGCAATGCGGCTTACTAAAGCCAAATCATGCGTTATAAACAAGCACGAAAAGTTGTACTGCTTTTGCAAGCTACTTAAAAGATTTAGGATTTTTAGGCAATGATTTGCATCTAACGCCGAAGTTGGCTCATCTGCAATAATCAAAGAAGGACGATTTATTAACGCTCGCGCAATGCCAACTCGCTGTTTTTGACCGCCAGAAAGCTCGTGCGGGAACCTGTTTATTAAGCTTAATGGCAAATGCACTTGATTAAGAACAAGCTCCACGCGCTTTTTGCGCTCTTCTTCGCTAAGATTTTTATTGACAATAAGAGGCTCGGCAATGCTCCAACCTACAGTTTTTAAAGGATTTAGCGCCGAGCCAGAATCTTGGAAAATGAACCCAATATTGCTTAAAATCTTGCGATTTGCGCGTTTTTTGCAATCGGAGTATAAATTAAGACCCTCTATGCTTATGCTGCCAGATTCTGGCTTAAGCTGACCAGAAATAAGCTTTGCAATCGTTGTTTTTCCAGCACCAGATTCGCCAACCAGCGCATGCGTTTTCCCCCTTAAAATATTAAGGTTCAAATCACTTATTGCGTATTTAGAAGGGTTGAAAATTTTAGAATACTTAGCATATTTAGCAGAAACATTTTGAATGTTTACGCAAAAATCGCAAGCATCCGAGCTAGTTGATTCGCTAGCTAAATTATTAATATCAAAATCAACAATAGAGTCTAAAAGAGAGCGCGTATAGCTGTTTTTAGGATTAGAAAACACATCTTTAACTAGTCCACTTTCAACAATACTGCCACTGTTCATAACATAAACTGTGTTTGCAACAGCCTTAACAACGCTCATATTATGCGTAATAATCAAAACCGCAATATTATGCTTTTTAGCTAAATCGCGCAAAAGCTGCAAAATCTTACGCTGAGTTGTAACATCCAAAGCTGTTGTAGGCTCGTCTGCAATAAGCAAAGAAGGTCGATTAATAATTGCCATTGCAATCATTGCGCGCTGAAGCTGCCCGCCAGAAAGTTCGTGCGGATAAGACCTATAAACGCGATTTACATCCTTTAGGCCAACCTCGCTAAGGGAATCAAGAACTCGCGATTTTCTAGCGCGAGCGCTCATCTTACCAAACTTTTCGGGATGATATTTTAACGCCTCTTCAATTTGCTTGCCAAGACGCATAACGGGATTAAATGCAGTAGATGGCTCTTGGAACACCATTGAAATAAGCCCCGAACGAATATAAGAATACGGAGCATTATTGCTTAGTAAATCCAAACTGTCATTAGCGCTTGTATTAATAACCGCTTTGCCAGAAACACTAAAATCGCCTGGAAGAAGACCCATTAACGCCAACGAAGTTAATGACTTTCCCGAACCAGATTCGCCAACCAGCGCGCTAATTTTGCCCACATATAAGTTTAAATATACGTTATGCGTAATCTGATTTTTGCCAATCGCAATAGACAAGTTGTTAACACTAAGCACTGGGTTTTCGCGATTTTCCAACATTTTATTAAATCCTTTTCTAGTTTCTAAGCGAAACTCGCGCATAGTTTGGATAAGCCGGGAAAGACCCAACGAAGAAGTTTTCCACATTGCTTCCGTGAATATAAGTGTTCTTAGAGTAAATAAGCGGAACAATTGGAGAATCGCGCATAATCTCTTTATCAACCTGCTGCCAAAGCAAATCTGCACGCGACTTATCTATAACGCCAACAGCTTGGCGAATCAAGGAATCCACTTTTGGATTCGAGTAGCGAGATATATTCCAATTGCCGCCGCCTATTTGCGAAGAGTCAAAAAGCGGACCAATATTTGCATACGCAGAAGGAAAATCAGGCTGCCATTTAGACAAAGCTAAATCGTAGTCGCCAGAATCGCCAGTAATCATATCGGTAAAAATCTGCGAATCCACAGTTCGTATAGAAACATCAATTCCAACGCGCTTTAAGCTTGCTTGAATAGAAGATGCCACTTGCGCCTGATCTGGGCGAGCAATAAGACTAAACTTTAGTTTAGATTTACCCGATTCCTTTAATAATTGTTTAGCCTTTTCTACGTCCCCACGCGGATTTGCAGAATAGAGATTATAGACTTTGCGCTCGCTTACGCCTGGAGTAATAAGCGTTGTTGCAAAACCGCCAGCAACCGCACCGCCCTTTGCTCGCTGATACGACTGCTTATCTACAGCGTACTGAATCGCCTTTCGGATCTTAACATCTTTAATACGGCGATTGTTCATGGCCAAATATTCCAACGCTCCGTCACCGCTTGTAACTAAAAGATTGCTCGACTTGTAGCTTGCTTTAGCTTGTGCGCGTTGAGCTGGAGGCACAAAATCTGCAAGAATAGCATTGTCTGCGCCAGAATTGCCTTGAATCATAGATTGGGCAGCAACAGAAGGATCAACACCAAACTTCCAAATTATCTTGTCTGGGTAATTAGCTCGAATTGAATCCGCGCTGGAATCCCAATTAATGTTTCTAACCATAACAATTTGCTTGCCAACTTCGTTTTCAACAATTTTGTACGGGCCAGAAGCAACTGGGCTTTTACCATAATCCTGCGCATTCCCAGAATTTAACGGAACGGGAGCAAAGGCCGCCAAAGACGCAACCCAAGGCCAATTAGCAAAAGCAGCATTTAGTTTAAAAATGATTGTTTGATTGTCTGGAGTTTCAATCGAATCCAAAGATTTGTCACTAAACGGACCGGCATAGTCTTTAGCGCCTTCCAAAAGCGCTTTGTGGTAACCGAATCCGCCTGTAAGCGAGTTTGCAAAAGAACGCTCAAGACCATATTTAATATCTTTAGACGTTATTGGGCTTCCATCCTGGTATTTAATGCCTTTTTTAAGAGTGTACTTCCAAGTTTTTCCGCCGTCTAAAGCAGTTCCCGTATCTGTTGCTAAATCGGCAACAACACGCGTTTTGCCACTTGGCGTTACTTTCCACGTTGTTAAAGCGCGGAAAACTAGGCTATTAGAGGTTATTGGCAAACCCTGACTTCTTGCAGGATCAAAATCCATTTTTGATTCAGAGCTTAGAATCGTAAGTGTTCCGCCCTTTTTTGGATTGCTATTAAGCACAGAAGCATTTGGTAGTCTTTTTTGTAGGTTTTGACCACTTTGCACAGCAGTTCCGCAAGCAGAAAATGCATAAACCAGCGAAAACACTAGAATTACAGCAATTGCTCTTAATATATTTAGAGCAAAACCGCGATTAAATTTTTTGATGATTTGATAATAATTTTGTATATTTTGTGTATTTTGCATGATTTTTCCTTAATTTTTTATAAAGTTATAAAGTTATTAAAAATTTTTATTATTGTGATTTAAAGAAGACTTTAGTAGCGACTTTAGTTGCAACCTTAATGGCGATTTTGCTGGCGATTTTAATCGCTCACTAATCACCACTTTAAAGGGCGACTTTAGCCGCTCTAGGATCAAGCAAACAATAACAGACGTCAACAATAAGATTTGCAATTATTACAAGAGCGGCCGAAAACAGCGTAACTCCAACCAAAACTTGCAAATCAAAAGTCTTAACAGCGTCTAAAAGAAGCGAACCCAACCCGTGCATAGAGAACACACGCTCAGTTATAACCGCTCCACCAAGAAGACCGCCAAGATCTAAACCAAACATTGTAAATATTGGTAAAATCGCATTTCGCAAAGCATGATTTACTACAACATGTGAATCGGGCATGCCCTTTGCTATTGCAGTTCGCACATAATCTTTACCAAATTCCCTAATCATTGTAGAACGAGTAATGCGCGCATAAAAAGCGCCATTTATCAACGCTAAAACAATCCAAGCGAGTAGCAGATGCCAAGCCCAGTCAAAAGGATTAGCAAAGAAGCTAACATATCCACCCGTAGGAAAAACGGGAATGTAAACCGCAAAAGCAATAATCGCCAGCAAACCAATTAAGTAGGTAGGAGACGAAATACCAATCGAAGATATTGCTACAATTAAGCGGTCAATCCACGAATCACGCTTAACAGCTTGCAAAACGCCTGCAAATACGCCAATTATCATCCACAAAACAGCAGCGCCAATGGCGATTGATGCTGTAACTGGAAAACGACTAAAAATCAAACCAGTAACAGGCTCATTAAGTGCAAAAGACCATCCTAAGCAAGGAGCCGCGCAAACAATTGCGCTGGCAGATGCAGAATCGCCAAAAGTACGGCCAACAAAAATACCCTGCAAATAGTTAAAAAGCTGACTATACCAAGGCAAATCAGTTCCCATAAACGCAGAAACTTGTGCTAAACGCTCAGGCGTGCAAGGTTTGCCGCACATAAGCTGAGCAGGATTTGTTGGAGTCATAAAGAAAATCAAAAACATTGCCATTGCAATAACAGCAATAACAGCCAAAGCGCTTGCAACGCGCCTAATAATGTAAAGAAAAACGCTCATGCTGCTATCTCCATTTTTGAAGAAAGCCAATCGCCCAGCATATTAAACCCGAGCGCAAGCAGGGACAAAGATAAACCTGGGAATATTAAATACCACGGGTCTACCAATGCCCACTGCACTGCGTCGGATATTGAGCGTCCCCACGAAGGCGAAGGCGGATTCATGCCAACGCCAAGAAATGAAAGTGCCGCTTCAAGTGCAATACGGCCTGGTATAGAAAGTGTTGTATTAACAATGATTATTGGAAGCATGTTTGGCAAAATCTGATTGCGCAAAACATGAAAAGCACTAGCGCCCATAACTCTAGAAGCCACAGCAAAATGGCGATTTTTAAGGCTAAGTGTTTCGCCGCGTACCAATCGCGCCATACTAGGCCAACCAAAAAAGCCGATTACAAGAGTTAAAAGAAGCGGACGCGGGAAAGTTTGAGGAACAATCGCAGAAAGCGCAATCGCAAAGATTAGGAACGGGAACCCAAAGAATACGTCCATAATGCGAGAAATTGCAAAATCAACAAAACCACCAAAATAACCAGCAATAACGCCAATTACAACGCCTAAAACAACGGAGATTGCAGTAGAAGCTAAGCCAATTCCAAGAGAAATTCTTGCGCCGTGAGAGATGATTGCAAATAAGTCAATTCCGCGCAATGGTGTTACGCCAAACCAATGTTTTGAACTTATTCCGCCTATGCCTGTAGGCAAGGAAGAATCCGACAAAACATCGGGATTTTCGCTATATGGATCATTACCTGTAATAAAAGTAAAAAGGTCGGCAAAAATCGCCAATAAAACAAACAGCGATATTATTGCAATTCCAACAATTGCGGTAACACTTGATAAGTCGCGCTTACTACGCGAATAAAATACACCGCCCCTTTTCATCGCCACTCATTTCGTTACCTGCACTTTCATATTGCAATTTTTCTATAAAACTAACAAATACAAACATGAATAAATTTGTATTGTTGTCATAACGAATTTATATGAAGGTATGGAAGTGTAGAAAATCAGAGTGTCGCATTGCTTCACTTTTCGCTTAGAGCGTATCGCGACCCCGATTTCGCCTACACTTATGCGAAATCCGAAGACAAACAAAACGTGCCGACGTATGAATCATACAACGGCACGTTTTTTGTTTAGTTAATTAGCTGTTAGTTGTGTTTTTTACGCGCGCTTAAGACTTACGCTAAGCTCAGTTGCGCTAGAATCAGCCTCAGTAACTTCTAAGCTTGTAGCAAGAGTTTCGTTAGCAATCAAATCACGGAACTGCTCAACTTTAGCAACGTCCGAAGCTGGCACGTTCAAAGTCAAAGCGATTCGGTCTGTAACATCCAAACCGTTTTCCTTACGAGCATCTTGAACAGCGCGAATAGCGTCGCGAGCGTAACCTTCAGCAAGCAAATCGCTAGTCAAAGCAGTGTCGAGCATAACGAAACCGCCAGTTGGCATTGCAGAAGAAGCCGTATTTGCAGCCGCTTGAGCATCCGAAGACTCAACGCGATTAACAAGCTCATACTCGCCTTGTTCAAGCGCAACTTCGCCGTTTGGAGTCATAACAACAGGAGCGCCAGACTCGTCAACACGCCAATCGCCACTCTTAGAAGCCTTAATAGCAAACTGCACTTGCTTACCCAAACGAGGGCCAGCCGCGCGAGCGTTAACCTTAAGCTCGTGAACAATCTTCAAACCGTGTTCGCTTGCATCTTGCAAAGTGCAGAATGTAACATTCTTCACGTTAAGCTCGCGCTCAAGCACCTGCTCGTAAGGCTCTACAGCAGCAGTATTTTCTGCAACAACAGTCAAGTTTGCCAACGGCTGGCGCACACGCAACTGTTCCGCCTTGCGCAAAGAAAGCGTAGAAGACACAACCTCGCGAACCTTATCCATAGCAGCAACCAAAGCATCGTCATGCGCAAGAACAGCACCAAGCTCAGTGACTTCGCCAGACTTAGGGTTCTTCTCGCCATCTGAAAGCATTTGCGGCTCAACCAAATAAGGCCAATCAGCCAAATGCACGGATTCGCCGCCAGTAAGACCACGCCACACAGCCTCTGCTTCCATAGGAGCAAGAGGAGCAATCGTGCGCATAAACACTTCCAACACAGTGTAAAGCGTGTTGAAAGCAGTCTCATCTTCATTCCAGAATCGGTCGCGGCTGCCGCGAATATACCAATTCGTAAGCACGTCAATAAAATCACTTACTGCCGCGCAAGCATCGCTAATCGCAAACTCGTTCAAGCATTTTTCTACGCGCTCAACAAGCAAACGCGTGCGCGCAAGCAAATAACGATCCATGTTGCAAAGTCCTGCAACCTCATCCGCACAAAGCCTGCGAGCATCGTAGCCCTTACCACCGTTTGCAGCGTTCGCATACAAAGTGAAGAAGTAATACGAGCTCCAAACTGGAAGCATAACCTGACGAACCGTATCCCTAATTCCGTCTGCAGTCACAATCAAATTGCCACCGCGCAAAATTGGCGAAGACATAAGGAACCAGCGCATAGCATCTGAACCGTATTCGTTGAAAACGCCGTTCACATCTGGGTAATTACGCAAATGCTTACTCATCTTCTGACCGTCGGAACCAAGCACAATGCCGTGGCAAATCACATTCTTAAAAGCTGGACGGTCGAACAGAGCCGTAGCCATAATGTGAAGCGTGTAGAACCATCCACGAGTCTGGCCAATATATTCAACGATGTAATCGCATGGGAAGTGCTCTTCGAAGAAGTCCTTATTTTCAAAAGGATAATGGAACTGCGCAAAAGGCATAGAACCAGACTCAAACCAGCAATCGAGAACATCCGTAATACGGTGCATTTGCGACTTTCCAGTAGGATCGTCTGGGTTTGGTCGAGTAAGGCGATCGATATATGGGCGGTGCATATTCACATTGCCGTCGTCGTCGCGAGGATAATAGCCAAAATCAGCCTTAAGCTCATCCAACGAACCGTAAACATCTACGCGAGGATACTTTGGATCGTCACTCACCCACACTGGAATTGGAGATCCCCAGAATCGGTTACGGCTAATAGACCAGTCGCGCGCGTTAGAAAGCCACTTACCAAACTGGCCGTCCTTAACGTTTCCAGGAATCCAATTAATCTCCTGATTAAGCTCAAGCAAGCGCTTCTTAATCTTCGTAACAGACACAAACCAGCTAGAAACAGGCTTATAAATAAGCGGAGTTGCGCAACGCCAGCAGTGAGGATAGCTGTGCACGTAGCTTTTTTCTTGGAATAGCAACGCGCGCTGATCTTCCGGCATTTGAGCAAGCGGACCGTCTCCTGCACGCAAGTTACGCAAAATTGGCAAGTTGGCGTCGAAAACGTACAAGCCTTCGTAATCTGGGCAATCGCTTGTAAACTTGCAGCCTGCGTCTAGCACGTCAACGCTGCGAATCTCGTGCGCGTTAAGCGTGTTCATATCGTCCTCGCCATAAGGAGCCTGGTGAACAAGACCAGTACCTTCAGCGGTATCAACATAATCTGCTGTGAAAATCGTAAAAGCGTTAGGACCAGGAGTGCCACCCTCAGCGAGCGCAGAATCGCTTGCAAAGTAAGGGAACACTGGATAGTAGCGCCAGCCAGCCATCTCAGCGCCCTTAAGTTCGCGCACAACCTCATAGTTTTCGCCAAGTTCCTTAGTGTAGGAACCAAGCAAAGGCTTACCGATGTAGAACTTTTTGCCAGCAAACTTGCCTTCAGTTGGGCGAACTTCCACGTAATCAATGTCTGCACCGACTACGATTGCGAAGTTTGTTGGAACTGTCCAAGGAGTAGTGGTCCAGAATACTGCGTAAGCATCGTCTTCGTCGCGAAGCTTAACAGCCACGGAAACGGTAGTGTCCTGACGATTCTGGTACACGTCCGCATCCATGCGAAGCTCGTGGGCACTAAGTGGAGTTTGGTCCTTCGGGCAGTACGGAAGCACGCGGTAACCCTTGTAAGCCAAGCCCTTATCGTAAAGCTGCTTAAATGCCCACATTACGGATTCCATATATGGAATGTTCAGTGTCTTGTAGCCTCGCTCGAAATCAACCCAGCGAGCCTGACGATGTACGTAGTTTTGCCACTCGTTCGTGTACTTCAAAACGCTGGCACGGCAAGCATCGTTGAACTTCGCGATGCCCATTTTTTCGATTTGTTCAACCGATTCGATGCCAAGTTCCTTCTGCGCTTCCAACTCTGCTGGAAGTCCGTGAGTGTCCCAACCAAAAACGCGGTTTACTTTGCGACCGCGCATAGTCTGATAACGCGGAACCACGTCTTTTGCATAGCCTGTTAGCAAGTGACCGTAGTGAGGAAGACCGTTTGCAAATGGAGGGCCGTCGAAGAACACGAACTCGTTTTGGCTACCCTTGCCGGACGGGCGGTATTCGATTGACTTGCGGAAAGTGTTGTTTGCATCCCAGTATTGAAGAACTGATTCTTCAAGCTTTGGGAAGGAAGGATTTGGTGCAACTTGCGTGCCGGTGTTTTCTTGCGTTGATGCAGTTACATTTGCTTTTGGATATACGTGATTTGCAGACGTATTTGCGCACGCGCTAGTTGCTGGATTAGTGGATTCGCTCACTGTGCTCTCCTCGCTCAACAGGGTGAATATTTCCCTGCGAGGACGACAGTTATTGCCGCGGTACCACCTCGCTTGCTGCAAGATGCTTACGCAACTCTTGCAGCCTCTCGTGTTTGGCTATACGGGCCAACCCCGTCGGTTCTAATAAGCGAGAATCTTACGAACACTCGCCGTTCTTCCGAAAACTCCCCGCCGATAACGGATCATCGCTTAAGTTAGAAACAATCTAACACTATCCCCTAACATTAGCAAAAAGTGCCCCGGATCAGAATCGAACTGACGACACCCACTTTAGGAGAGTGGTGCTCTATCCACTGAGCTACCGAGGCAACAAATGGCAATTATACACTATAGCGTGGTTTACACGCTATAACCTGCTCAAGATTCAAGATTTGATTGCGTTCCAGCGGTTGCAGCCGTAGCCGACTGCTCCGCTTGAGCCGCATCAAGCTTAGCGCGAACCGTTGCAAGTAAGCCCTGCGCACGCTTTGCTAACGCTTCTCCAAGCTCCCATTGATGCATAGACTGATCCAAAGTCAAACCGCCAGCCTCAAGAGCTTTAACAGCTTGCACAAGCTTTTCGCGCGCTTCTTCGTAAGGCATTGCGTTAATCGCAGCTCGCTCTTCGCTGCTAAGCGTGCTAATTGCGTCAGCTTTTGCACTTGCGTCTTTTATTTCGTCACTCATAATCATCCTTTTCTAATTTTCTTATTTAAGATTTTTATTTAAGATTTTGCGTTTTAGTTTTAAGACTTTATGACTTTATAACTTTACGACTTTACGACTTTTCTACAGACGTAACGCTAGCTGTAATCAAGCCACTTTTAAGAGTGACTGTTATATCGTCGCCAGTTTTTACACGACTAGAATCGTCAAGCACTTTTCCGCCGCTAATTTGCACAACCGCGTAACCTCGATTAAGCGTTGATTGCGGACTAAGAGCCGTAATACTGGCATGTGCCTTTTCAACAGTCAAACTAGCGTCGTCAAGCAGCCGCACCAAACCATGCCTCATGCGTTCAACCGCCTGCTGCACAAACAACTCATGCGGCTCCAGCATAGTGCTCGGTCTAGTAAGGCTAGGACGGTTCGCGTAGCCTTCAACAAGTCGAATCTCATTGTCCACTCGCGCAGAAATCCTCATGCGCGCGTGTTGCAAAGCGTTATCAATCAACTGCCATTGCTCGTTAACATCTGGAACAACGCGCTTTGCTGCGTCTGTAGGCGTAGAGGCTCGCATATCTGCAGCCAAATCAATAAGCGTCCAATCATCTTCGTGACCAATCGCAGAAACAATCGGAGTTACGCAAGCAGCCGTAGTGCGAACCACACCTTCGTCCGAAAATCCAATCAAATCCTCAAAGCTGCCGCCGCCGCGCGCAACAATAATCACATCAACCTCTGGATCGGCGTCTAGCTGCTTAATTGCCGCAATAACGTCCGCTGGGCATTGCACTCCCTGAACATGCGCGTGAACCACCTTAAATCGCGTTACAGGCCAGCGCAAATTCACGTTTGTAATAACATCGCCCTCTGCGCGAGCTTGAGGCGCACACACTAGACCAATGCACTTTGGAAACTCAGGCAGCTGCACTTTATTTTCCGCGTCAAACAAGCCTTCGCCTTTAAGCTTCTTGCGCAACTCATCTATTTGCGCTTTTAAGTCGCCAGCGCCAACGCGTCTAATTTCGTCGGCAACAAAGCTCAATCTAGTGGCTTTTACCCAAATATCCGCCTTACCGTGAACAACTACTCTATCGCCCTGCCGCAAATCTTTAGCTTGCTGAACAAACTTGCTAAAGCCCATTATGGAGATTGAAATGTCTTCATTACTGTCTCTGAGCGTTATGTAGCCAGACGTAGACCTTCTCATGTTGATTTCAACAATCTGACCTTCTACCCAAGCTGCAGGCCACTTTTCTACAGCACCATGGAACTTTTGGCTTATAACGCTTACTGGCCAAGGATTTTCGGCAGTCGTGTCGGCTGCCTTCAGAGGAAGCTGGCGCGGCTGCGACATAATCGTCTGCTGCGAATCTTGCTGCATATCTTGCGAAGCATCATCCTGGAATAATTGCGGCATAATATTTGACGAGGTCATGTTTACAGCTTGACTGCAAAGAGGGACAAACACGCGATAACACTCGACAGTAGTGCCCACAATAAAATACTCCCCATGCGATTAAGCATGAGGAGTACTTAATTATTTAGAATCATAGAATCTAAAATTCAACTTCAGAATCTAAAATTCAATTATTTAATGCTTCGATTCCGCAATCTGCTAGCAATTAACGCAAAAGCACTAATTAGCATCAACAAAGTAACTGTAACCAGAGTGGAAACTGTTCCAACACCAGTTGCACTTAACTTTGAAAGCATGCTACTTGCATTAGCTTCCTTTGAAGATGCAGAATTGCTTGCACCAGAATTGGCAGCACCATTAGCTTTAGATCCGCTTCCGTTCTTACTTCCGCTACCGTTAGCATCAGCATTGCTTGCATTTGCAGATCCACTAGCATTTGCGTAACCAGAGCTCAAATAATCATTGTCAGCATTGCTAGAATATCCATAATTCTCGTAATCTGAACCAAATCCAAATCCTGAAGAACTTCCTGAAGAACTTCCGAAATTATTTTCAGAATATTTCAGATTATATTCTGCAATTGTTTCTTCAGATGAAGTTGCATTAGCCGGAATAACCCACACAGTAGTCCATGCAATCTGCGAACCATTTTCATCAAGAAGAACAATCGTATACTCACCTGAATATCCTTCTGGGATCTTAGCGTCGAAGCGAGGCAACCCATCATCACCTAACGTTACCGTTACATACTTAGATCCATCTTTACCATGCAATAGCACAGGCGAAGAATAAATGTAAGCATAAGCATAAGCATAAGCTAACTTATTCTTCTTAAGTTGGTTAATGAATGCACTTGTATCACTAGAAACTTTAGCATTAGGAGACTCAGAACCAGATTCAGCAGAATCATTCATTCCAGCAATCAGCATAACAACAGGATTGCTCTTACCAGCACGAGCAACGTTATTCAAGCGATTACCAACTACAAGATCACCTTTAAGTGATTGTTTTAGATCTGCTATTGATTCAGGAGCCTTAGGCGCTGAAGTCGACTCAGCAGGTGGATTTACAGAAGTATTAGAAGAGCCAGAATGTTCAGATGGACCTTGAGGCGTATCTTTCTTTTCTTTCTTTCTGTCAATCACAATTACCTTAGAAACCGTATCACTATCAGCGTTCGTATTAGTCGTAATATTACCCGCGTAATCAACAGCTTCTACTCTAATAGTATGACTACCGTTATTTAAATCAGCAGTTGGAATATCAAGACTGAATTCAGTCTCACCCGGCTTGCTAGCAACAACAGCAGCATTATCTTTACTATTATCAGAATCTACAAGAATATCTTCTATATTCTTCTTAACTAGATTATTTTTAGCAGAAGCGACAACTTTTCCATCAACATATACTTTTGCAAGTTGAAGATTATTATCCTTGACCTTCACCTTGATGGATCTATTATCACTAATAGTTTCATTGCTTTCCACACCAATATTAACTTCAGGATCCTTCTTATCAACAACTACAGGTATGAAGGTTTCCAAAGATGAAGCAGTTGTATTATTCACTTCTACATGAATAATATCCTTATCTTTTACAGCAAAATTCTTGTTAAACAATGACTTGTTTACCTTTTCACCACCACCATCTGTTGAGAAGAATTCACTAACTATACTTCCGTTTATAAACAGAGAATACCCAAAGCAATCCTGGCTCATAGAACCCTTGAAGTCCACAGAATCTTTATTGGTGAACAATGTATTACCGTAAACAATAGGTTCGTTAAACACAGCCTTAGCTGGATTTACGTCAAAGTAGAATCTTGCCTTAGTATCAAGGAAGCTTCTCTCTAATTCCTCTGTTGACCCTTCTTTCTTAACTTTTTCTTTAAGTTGCATACGGAAATCATTTATTCCAACACGCATAGGAAGCGTCACAGAAAAACGACCATCTTTAATTACAGCAACAATAGGATCTTTCAATTTCATATGACCGTCAACTATTTCAGCAGAAGGCGTGAACACTATGTTTGAAATCTTAGGTCCAACTTTACCTGTTACTGTAAAGGAATTACCACTTATATTAGGATTTGGCTTACCGTCTTTCAATTTTGGTTGAATTATATAAGTGTTAATTCCTTCAAACTTATTTGCGGATTCCTTATCTATTTCAAAGTCATAATCCTTGCTGAATATCCTATGAACTTCACTATCAAACTTATCTACTGGCTTCGTACGACCTTCTAAAGCAAACACTTTAGAAGAATCATTCGCACCATCAGATGCAGTTAAAGTAACTGTATAAGCAGTAGCATCAGGTTTAATAGTAACTTCGAATGAACCGTCATCATTAAGCTTTACATCATCAGGATCTACAAATTCTCCAGAAGAAGAACCGCTACCAACGGAAACACCACCATCAGGAGTTTGCGCTGTCTTAACATAATCCAAATGCATCGAAAGCTTGTCACCTTTATCATCAGTAACTTTGCCCTTAATAGTAACCTCACCGTTTTTAAGAACATCGAGATTATTATTTTTGTTCAAATTGGTTACTGTTATATTTGGAGCATGAGCATTGAAAGTTACATCAACTTCATCATTACCAATTGGCTTACGTTCATTGTTTAAACCTGTAACAACAATATGATTAACACCGTTCTCAAGAGGAACATAGGCGGCAAAAGCTGACTTATCTTTGAAGAATTTCTTATGCTCATCATCAACAGTTACAGTCTTATTCCCATTATCTTTATAGGTAACCGAAACTTTAATATCTTTCACATCATCGGAAGCATAACCGCCGATAGGAAGATAAAGATTATTGTCACCATCGAATTTAGACATGAATCTAATGGCCATAGTCTTACTTGCAAGCTTAGAGGCTCCATTTATAACAACATCTTTAGAATCCTTAGAATCCTTAAAAATCTTATAAACATAACCACTTTTATTTTCAGCAGAATCCTTAGTTGAGACATAAAGGAATTTAGCATCAGACCCAATATGAACTTTATAAGTATGCTTTGTCGCAGGATTAGAAGGATCAAAGTTTAACTTACAAGCACCCTTGTCATCTTTTTCCTGGCATGTTTTATCTACATTTCTAACTGCAGACCATTTGCCATTTATATGAATATCAGGCACATAAGTTTCGCTCAAATCGTCAGTGACAGTAATAATCACATCACCATTAGAGTCACGGTCAGAAACCTTAATCTTAGGAGCTTTGGTATCAAGACCAACCTTCATAGTGTAGGTTTGTGAACGATCAGAATTCTTAGACAATTTTGCTGTAACCTTGTACGTATATATTCCATCAGGAGCAATTACCTCTTTACCGGTTTTAGGATCGTATTCACTACCATCCCATTCACCAGTAGAACTCTCATTACCATGAGCATTTCCTTTAAGGCTCCTGTAATCACTACGGCTAAGATAATTGTCATAACCTAAATCTTTAACAAGGTTGCCCTTACTGTCATATATAGAATATCTGACTTCTTCAGCACTACGGAACATCATTACAGATGGAATGATAGTGTCTAAAAGCTTATCTTTGTTAGGAGAGAATGAACCTAATTTAGTAGCTTCACCCTCACGATTCACCTTTACTTTATTAGTATTACTTACCGCAGAAACAAGAGTTGTACTTGCTTTAATATCTGAAGAATACTCCTTACTAGGATCAACAAGAATTGGCTCTTTATTCCAATCTCCAACGAAACCTAGATATGGAACTGAGATGTTTGGTTGATTAGAATCTTTTGATTCAAATCGAATATAACCCTCAATATAGTGATTTCTACTAGTATTTGGCTTAAGCTTAAATTCAACTGTTGCAACACTATTAGCTTTTACTAAAATACTGCCATTGCAATTTTGAGGAGTCAAATCCTCATTCTTACTTATATTTGTAACAGTATTTTTATTAGCTTCGTTTGATTCATTTAATACTTGTTGAGTTGGAACGTTGAAAGTTAAATCTTTGCTTCCGTAATTGTGCAAATCTACTTTAATAGTTCTTTCACCATTAACTTCACGAAGAGGAACATAAGATTCACCGTTAACAGTAGCAATAACATTTGTATCCATAGCTTTGTCAACCTGTGCCAAGCCAGCACCGATTTGACGAGGAACATACGGAACGCCCGTATCTTTACCATCATCAGTAAGAATCTTCGCAGTATTCATCAACGCTTGAGTTGCTCTCTTTGCGCGTTCTACTCTACTAATAGAAGGAAAACGATTCTTATAATATTGCACCATAAGTGCAGAAAGACCTGAAACATTTGGAGCAGCCATAGAGGTACCCGACATGTTTACATAATTGCCTTTACCGTTCTGAGTAGAAAATACGTTACCACCGATACCAGCGATATTAGGCTTAAAGTCGAGCTCTGGCGTTGAACCCCACGAAGAGAATCCTGAAGGATGCATGCTATCAGGATTTGGAGCGCTTACATAATCATTGCTGAAAGAAATCTTAACTTTCTTATTTTGCTTAAGATCATCGAGCATTTTTAAAGCGTCAGTACGCCTAATCGACACTCCAAATTTTTTGCCAAATCCTTCAATACCAGCCATACCAAGGAATTGTTCTGTACCTTTATCATTATTGTAAACAAGTATACCTGCGGCACCAGCTTCAAAAGCATGCTTGAATTTTGTAGCAAAATTGATTTTACCGCGCTCAACTAATACATATTTACCGTGAACATTTACGCTATCGTACTCATCTATATCAGGATCATCTGAATCATCATCGTATGATCTTCCATATCCTACAGAAACGACTTCACGCTCTTGACCATCAGGTTTGCCTGTAGCCAACCTATAAAGTATATCTGTACCTTTACTAGAACCATCTACTTTATAAGTTGCTTTTTTCTCTGTCATAACTGAATTTTCAACAGAAGCAACACTGAAAGCTTCAGGGAATGCAGAAGGCGTGCCAAGAGTCGCATCATCTAACTTTCCAAAAACATCATCTATTTCACCATTAGACGAAAAATTCAAACCTGAATTACCGGCAGAAATAACTGGAAGCACACCAACAGCTCTAGCTTTCTTTAATGCCAAACCTGTAATATTTGAGGCTCCACTAAAGCCGTTGATAGAACCAAGCGACATGTTTATAATATCCGCACCAAGCTCAACGGATTTTTCAACAGCAGCAGCAATATCAGCATCATCAGCACCGCCAGCTCTGCTAGCCTCATTCGAGAACACTTTCATAGCAAGTAGCTGTGCGTTTGGAGCAACACCATCTACACGCCAATTCTTGTCTGCTGGTTTACCTGTCTCATCTCCATTAGCAGCCACAATACCAGCTACATGCATGCCATGCTGTTCTTCACTAATATCATCTCTAACATTATCGTTTTGATCTGCAAAATTATAGCCGTCAGGAACTTTATCTGTAAAACCAGGCTTAGGCTTCATTTTCATATGAGCTTTTGCAGATTCATCGAGCTTCATATCTGGCTGATTCATATCAATACCGGTATCAATAATTGAAACTAGCATACCAGTGCCATCAAGCTTATACTTTTTAAAAGCCTCACCTACACCTTGTAAAACACGTGCATTGTTTTCCATTGTCCGGAATTTACGTGCTTTGTGAGCAGATTCAATTTCAGGCTCTTTTCTAAGTTCTAATACCATATTCTGAGGCATGGTTACCTCAAATGCATTCACCAAGTATCCAAGCTGACGGCGAACCTTCATCTTATATTTTTTGCACCATTGAGGGAGAAGTTTATTTTGTTGATTCTTACGTTCTGAAGCAATACTTTTTCCAATGCCACCTTTACCTTTAAGAGTAACTACAACATTTACTTCTTCTTTAGAATTAAAGTCAAATTCGTTTTTATACGCTTTTTTATAATCTTCTATAGCTTTTTCAAGCAATGAACCTTTATAAGATTCTTCCGTACCTTCATTCTTTTTATTTTCAGCAAAATCTTTAATAGCTCTTTTAATTTCTGCTTCTGTAGGCACATGACCTGAATCAGCAGCTTTGCTGAGCAATTTATTTGCACCAGAAATTGTGGTTTTATCAGATTTTTTATTAACATTTACGTTTGATACAGTTTCTGCGTATGCTGTAGTTAATCCGGAAAGCGGCACGATAAGGGTTGCTGTAGCAACTCCTAATGCAGCTAAGCGAGTTAAATATGATGCTCTTTTGAACTTCATAAATACGCTCTCCTTCAATGAAATACTTATAAAATATTTTTCACAAGCCTAGCATTGAGGAAAATAAAAAAAAACATAAATATGTAAATTTTTATGCATAAACAGTTAAAAAATACGAATCAACCCACAAAGAACGGCTAAATATAGCCATTTCTAAAGAGAAAATTTTTCAGAATTGCGTTGATTATACAACTATAAATTAACATGTTGTTCACACAAAAGATTCAAAACTCGTTTTTTGTTACTATTTTTTATAAATATTGCTTATATTTATAAACATATGTTACTTTAGATAAACTTCTTATCGAAATTTTTCCGAAATATAAAATGTGAAACCAAAAAGTGTTATAGCACTAATAACAAAACACGACACGCCGTAACTTGCAAATAAATCGATTCTGAGTATAGTTATTACTCGGCTCAAGAAATGACCAACGCCCCTTTAGCTCAGTTGGTTAGAGCAGCTGACTCTTAATCAGCGTGTCCAGGGTTCGAATCCCTGAGGGGGCACAAACAAAACCCAAGCTTTGCGGCTTGGGTTTTTTCGTATTTAGATTTTTCATTATTCACATATGATTTATGGGCTATAGGCCAAAAAGTGTGTAAAGCTAAGCTGATTAATCTTCTGGCGTATAAGCCACAGTACACACACCGTTAATAACTCAGTTAACGAACTGAGAAAATAACGGTAATAGGCAGGACACTGTTAATAACTCAGTCAGCCAACTGAGAAAGTAAGGGTCATATGTTACTAGTGCAGTACGTAATCTGCGACAGTAACAGCGTTTGACGATTTATTGTTAAATATTCAGCTAATACATGTTTCGAACACCAAAGAACATAAGAAATAACCCACATTCGATATGCCGCGAGCCGTACTGCTATAAGGGTTATGAACTGATTTTTTACACACTTTTTATCCGGGTGGCGAATGTGCAGAAAACAGATTTGATTACCGCAAAACCCTTGTATTGCAATGCGTGAGACATGATTTATTACACACTTTTTGGCCTATAACCCCAATATTCCAACAAAAGACTGACTCTCAGACACACTTTCGCCATTTACACAATAACATTTAAAAAAAAAACAATGTTGTGATAATTTTTGTGATAACTATAAAAAAGTAAAAATTCAAAACACGCTAAACAACGCCAAACAACACACCAAACAACACAAAACGATCTATGTGTAATTCTTCAACAGAAAATACAAAAAGACCCCACGATTTTCCTCATGGGGTCTTTTCTAAGACTTAACTAATATCTTCAGTTAGAAAAAATACTAGGCAAGAATCTTGGTCACACGACCAGAACCAACGGTACGGCCACCTTCACGAACTGCGAAGGTCAAGCCCTCTTCCATTGCGATAGCCTGGATCAACTCAACAGTGAAGGTTGCGTGATCGCCTGGCTGAACCATTTCGATGCCGTCTGGCAAGGTGATAACGCCAGTAACATCGGTGGTACGGAAGTAGAACTGTGGACGGTAGTTGGAGAAGAATGGCGAGTGACGGCCACCTTCGTCCTTGGTCAAGACGTAAACTTCGCCTTCGAACTTGGTGTGTGGAGTCACAGAACCTGGAGCAGCCACAACCTGACCACGCTCAACGTCGGTACGGTTGATACCGCGGAGAAGAAGACCAGTGTTATCGCCAGCCTCTGCCTCATCCATCTGCTTGTGGAAGGTCTCGATAGAGGTGACGGTGGTGGTCTGGGTATCGCGCAAACCAACGATCTCAACTGGGGTGTTGATTGGGAGCTTACCACGCTCAACACGACCGGTGACAACGGTACCACGACCGGAGATGGTGAACACATCTTCGATTGGCATCAAGAATGGCTTGTCAAGATCGTGAGTTGGGGTTGGGATGTACTCGTCAACAGCCTTCATGAGTTCCTTGACGGTCTCTACCCACTTGTCGTGGTCTGGAGCGTCATCATGCAAAGCGCCGTAAGCGGAAGTACGGATGACTGGGCAATCGCGATCGAAGCCGTTTTCTTCGAGGAGGTCACGGACCTCTTCTTCAACGAGATCGATAAGCTCTTCGTCGTCAACCATATCGCACTTGTTCAAAGCAACAAGAATTTTTGGAACGCCGACCTGCTTAGCAAGCAAGACGTGTTCACGGGTCTGAGCCATTGGACCGTCGGTAGCAGCAACCACGAGGATTGCGCCATCCATCTGGGCGGCACCAGTGATCATGTTCTTAACGTAATCAGCGTGGCCTGGGGCGTCCACGTGAGCATAGTGGCGTGCAGCCGTCTGATACTCGATGTGGGCGATGTTAATGGTAATGCCGCGCTCCTTCTCTTCTGGAGCGGCGTCGATCTGATCGAAGTCATACTGAGGGTTCAGATCTGGATACTCGCCATGCAGCACCTTAGAAATAGCCGCGGTCAAGGTAGTCTTACCGTGATCAACGTGACCAATGGTACCAATGTTAACATGCGGCTTAGTACGCTCGTACTTTTCCTTTGCCATGTGTTTGTCCTCCTGGACGTCTCGTAGTTTGCTTCACAATCTTATGTGAAGCCTCTCGCTACATATTTACTGGGTTTCTGGGTTAGGTGCCACTTCGGTGCCAGAACCCAGTCAACGTACGAAATTCTAGCGTTGACTAGGGACACAAAACACCGAAGTAGCGTGCGCTTTTACTCGCCGCGCTGGGCTTTAATAATCTCGTCCGAAACAGCCTTTGGAACTTCCGCGTAAGAGTCCATCTGCATGGTGAACATTGCACGTCCCTGAGTCTTGGAACGAAGATCACCAATGTAGCCGAACATCTCGCTCAGTGGAACCTTAGCGTCAATAACCTTAACGCCAGTAGCGTCGGTCATAGACTGAATGTTTCCACGACGGGAGTTCAAATCGCCCATAACGTCGCCCATGTACTCTTCTGGAGTACGAACTTCCACTGCCATAATTGGCTCGAGGATTACTGGGTGAGCCTTAGGAGCAGCTTCCTTGAAGCACATGGAACCTGCAATCTTGAAGGCCATTTCCGAAGAATCAACGTCGTGAGTCTGACCGTCGGTAACGGTTGCTTTAACGCCAACCACTGGGAAGCCTGCCAAAACGCCAGATTCCATAGCTTCCTGCACACCTGCGTCGATGGAAGGAATGAATTCCTTAGTAATGTGGCCGCCAGTGACCTCGTTAACGAACTGATAGACTTCGCCAGATTCTGGATCGATTGGCTCAAAGTTCATCAAAACCTTTGCGAACTGACCAGAACCACCAGTCTGCTTCTTGTGGGTGTATTCCTGGTTCATAACAGCCTTACGAATGGTTTCACGATAAGCAACCTGTGGCTTACCAACATTCGCTTCGACCTTGAACTCGCGGCGCATACGATCCACAATAATGTCGAGCTGAAGCTCACCCATACCAGAAATCAAAGTCTGACCAGACTCTTCATCGGTCTTAACCTGGAAGGTAGGATCCTCATCAGAAAGCTTAGCCAAAGCCAAGCTCATCTTTTCCTGATCTGCCTTCGTCTTTGGCTCCACAGCAACCTCGATAACAGGATCTGGGAAGGTCATGGATTCCAAAGAAATTGGGTTCTTTTCGTCGCACAAAGTATCACCAGTGCTGACATTCTTCAAACCGACAAAGGTGTAAATGTTTCCAGCTTCTGCAGAATCTACAGGATTTTCCTTATCTGCGTGCATCTGGAAGATCTTACCAACACGTTCCTTCTTGGACTTGGTGGAATCGTACACAGAATCGCCTGGCTTAACTTCACCAGAATACACGCGCACGAACACAAGCTTTCCATAGAATGGATGGGTTGAAATCTTGAACACCAAAGCTGCAAATGGATCGGTGTTTACTGGCTTACGATCAATTTCAACAGATTCGTCGCTTGGATCAAAGCCCTTAATAGATGGAACATCTTCTGGGCTTGGAAGGAAGTCAACAACAGCATCCAGCATTGGCTGAACGCCCTTATCCTTGAATGCAGAACCGCAAGTTACTGGGAAGGCTTCGCGAGCAATAGTAAGCTTGCGGATACCAGCGCGCATTTCTTCTTCAGAAAGCTCTCCGGATTCGAGGTACTTCTCAAGCAACTCTTCGTCAGCTTCTGCAACCTGATCCATAAGCTCGGCACGATATTCTTCTGCACGCTCCTGCAAGTCTGCAGGAATGTCAACGGTGTCGTAGTGGGCACCCATATCGTCCTTAACGTCATTCCAGACGTAAGCCTTCATACGAATCAAGTCAACAACACCAAGGAAGTCGTTTTCAGCACCGATTGGAAGCTGAATAACGAGAGGCTTAGCGCCAAGCTTTTCCTTAATGGTCTTAACAGAATAGTAGAAATCTGCGCCAAGCTTATCCATCTTGTTGATGAAGCAAATACGTGGAACACTATACTTATCAGCCTGACGCCAAACGGTTTCAGACTGAGGCTCCACGCCTTCCTTACCATCAAACACTGCAACAGCACCGTCAAGAACACGCAAAGAACGCTCAACCTCTGCGGTAAAGTCGACGTGTCCTGGTGTATCGATGATGTTGATCTGGTAGCGATCGTCAGTGTCATGAGTCTGACGCTGCCAGAAGCAAGTGGTTGCAGCAGACTGAATAGTAATACCGCGTTCCTGCTCCTGTGCCATGAAGTCCATGGTGGATGCGCCATCGTGAGTTTCACCGATCTTGTAATTCTTACCAGTGTAGTAAAGAATACGCTCGGTGGTAGTAGTCTTACCAGCATCGATGTGCGCCATGATGCCGATGTTACGAACCATATTCAGGTCGTTAAGCACATCTTGTGCCATATTATTATCCTTAGCTCTTTAAGATACCGATTATCTTGTGGATTACCAGCGATAGTGAGCAAAAGCCTTGTTTGCTTCTGCCATCTTGTGGGTATCCTCGCGGCGCTTTACAGAAGCACCCAAGCCATTGGAGGCATCGAGAATTTCGTTAGCCAAACGCTCAGCCATAGTCTTCTCACGACGAAGACGGGAGAAGTCAGTAAGCCAGCGCAAGGACAAAGTGTTTGCACGAGCAGGCTTAACTTCGACTGGCACCTGGTAGGTTGCACCACCGACGCGGCGGGAACGAACCTCAAGGCTTGGACGAATGTTATCGAGAGCGCGCTTCAAAACAGAAACTGGCTCCTGCTCGGTCTTTGCCTTCACCTGCTCAAGAGCAGTGTAGACGATGTTTTCTGCGATGGACTTCTTGCCATCGAGAAGAATTTTGTTAATCAACTGAGCCACGACGGTCGAGCCGTAGATTGGATCAGGAAGCAGCTGATGCTTTTTTGCAGGTCCTTTACGTGACATGTTTTACTTCGCCTTCTTTGCTCCATACAGGGAACGACCCTGCTTGCGGTCCTTAACACCCTGGGTATCGAGAGCACCACGCACGATGTGGTAACGCACACCTGGGAGATCCTTCACACGGCCACCGCGCACGAGCACAATGGAGTGCTCCTGCAAGTTATGACCTTCGCCTGGAATATAGGCGGTTACTTCAATACCCGAGCTGAGGCGCACACGAGCAACCTTACGAAGCGCAGAGTTTGGCTTCTTAGGAGTGGTGGTGTACACACGAGTGCACACGCCACGACGCAACGGGCTACCTTTCAAGGCCAAAGTCTTTGACTTCTTAGGCTTGGCCTGACGTCCCTTACGGACGAGTTGTTCAATCGTAGGCAACTTAAGTTCTCCGATTCATTGTTATCTTCTATTTGGTGAAAACCGCCACACTGCAGCACACCTTAAACCATGAATCGGTTAAAAGAGTAAAAGCCACAGTCCACCGGCCCGATGGCCCTCGTGCCTCCAGCCACGCATTACTGCGCGCTATCCTTGGCACTTGGGATATCCCAACGAGAACACCTATAACATAAGGCGCACCGTTGGCACACACGAATTACTATTATACATCCTTGCTTGACAATTAAAATACGCTTAAATAAGATTCGCTTAAACGAACTACTTTAAAATAGGTCTCGCGGGAGCAGAAACATCAAGACGTTGCCTGTTCCCAATTTTGCTAGGATCATTGATAATCACGTCTACAATCGCCTTTTTAAGATCTAAATCTGAAGAATCACCCCAAACAATTACACGATGAATTTCTACATTAGAAACAGTGGAAGAAATCTCAGTTTCAACAGAATCCTGAGTTCTGGCACTAACTCGCATTACATGTGAACGAAAATCTTCAGACAAAGAACTTACAATTTTCAACGCCTCACGTACAGCCTTACTGCTCAAACTCTTGTGAACGTCTGTAACTTCAATAACTGGAATGCCTGCAGTAGGAACATTTTCAACTGCATTAAGAACTCTACCTTTAACGTCAACAGCTGTTAATTTTTCACTACCGTGAGTTTTAAGCATAGCAGCAGGTTTTTGCGCCCTAACCGTTATTTGCAATCCTTGAGGGAATTTTTTTGAAACCTTAGCTTCTGTAACACCAGGTATGTTGTTAAGTTGCTCAATTATTTCTTGAGATGACACTAAAAACAGCGATTTATTTACCTGATTAGACGCAATAGACGAAATTTTTTGCTCACTAACCCATTCGTTCGAGCCAAAAATACTAATATTCTCAGACTTAAGCCTAAAGATAGGAGAAAAGAACAGAACCCAGCATAGCAATGTTATAGCTGCAATTATCAGAAAACTATAGAGAAATCTCAACAGAATCGTACGTAAACTAGCGAATTTTTTTTCTTTTTCTCTAGCACTGAAATCTATAACTTTAGGTCTAGAAACAATACCCAATGGTCCAGCGGTTGAACGCAAAGTCTGTTTTACAAAATCAACTACAGAAAGCCTCCTAGCATCTACAAAAGTGTTTTTAGAAGCATTATTTTTTGTAGATTCACCCGATACAGAAAACTCTGCAGTTACAGAAGACGCAGAAGATTTAGATGCAGTTGTAGGCACGGAAGATGTAACAAACTCAATAGAACTATCAGATGTAGTTAAATTCGATTTTGCTGTTCTACCTTTTCTGCGCAATGATTTTTTAGAAATCAGGTTACGATTTTCCGCATCGTTTCCAGTCGTACTAGATACAGTACGACCTTCAGACTTGCTAAAAATCACACGCCCCATACATTACCTCTTAAATCAGCTTACGACTTTTATACTTTAAAGTTTTATAAACTCTTACTTATAAAATTTTATAAACTCTTATAAACTCACAAACTTTTGGAACTCAATGCTTCAAGCATAACAGATGTCATAGCTGTGATACTTCCTGCTCCAACAGTAAACAGCACATCGCCATTTTTTGCTCGACTAGCCAATTTTAGAGCACCTTCACGCATATCTTCCACTGCCTCGATATTAGACGTAATATCATCTTTCCTATCTACATCAACAATAGTTGACGCGTGAATATCTGGGAAATCTTCCTGTTTTTCTCTAGCTGGGAAAATTCCAGTGACGATCACGTCATCTGCAAGAGATAATGCAGATGCAAATTCGTGCGCAAAAGAGCGAGTTCTAGAAAACAGATGAGGCTGGAAAAGAACACGAATACTAGCATTCGGATATCTTCTTCTTGCAGCGCGCAAAAGAGCATCTATTTCCGTAGGATGATGCGCGTAATCGTCTACAACCGTTACTCCATTAACACACCCACGAATATCGAATCGCCTAGAAGCACCACGGAAACTAGAAGCACCATCTGCCGCATCTTTAGGGCTCATGCCTAAAAGCATCGCAGCAATAATAGCAGCGCATGCGTTCCTAGCATTATGCAATCCTGGAATTATAAGATTAACGTCTATAAAATCGCCATTAAATTCAATAACAAACGATTCACTTCCGCTACCCGTTTTTTCACTTTCATGCTCAATAAAGGCAAATTTTACAAAACTTTTCACTCGATCATTCAGCAAAGAAACATTATCTTTATTACTTGCGTAAACAATTGTTTTTTTAAGAGAATCATCGCTTAAAGCATCTAAAACGGCACGAGCACCATCATCATCTGCACAAATCACAATATAGCCAAGAGCATGGCTTAAATGTTCAACAAAAGCCGAGCGATAATTTTGCGCATTCCCATAATGATCCAAATGATCCGCTTCAACATTTGTAACAATTGCAATATACGGATTATATTTTTCAAAGCTGCCGTCGGATTCATCCGCCTCCGCAACCATAACATTCCCTCTGCCAGCATGGCCTCCGTCTATTTCACCACCATCTTGTGCTTGAATAGATCCACCAATCGCATAACTCGGGTCTGCTAAATCACCTTTACCACAAACTCGCAAAATATGTGCTAAAAGTGAGCTTGTTGTAGTTTTGCCATGCGCTCCAGCAACAGTTACTCCCCTTTTAGCACTTAAAAGCAGGGATAAGATGTCACTTCTGTGTACAAGTTTCACACCATTTTGATAAGCAGCAATAATTTCAGGATTACTCGGCTTAATCGCGCTAGAATACACAAGAATATTGGAATTTTTTACATGACTTGCACTTTGACCTATTTTTACATTTATTCCAAGTTCTTCTAAGCGTCTTGTGTGGTCATTTTCTTGACAATCACATCCACTTACTTCTACCCCTTCTTCGTGTAGCATTTCTGCCAAAACGCTCATTCCAGCTCCGCCTATTCCAATAAAGTGAACAGAGCCCAACGAAGATATGGTCTGGTCTGCTTCAAATGCTGAACGCATAGGATTCATATTAATATCCATAATTATCTTCTGCTTTCTTTTGCAATATCAAGAATATATTTTGCCATTACACTCGCAGCATCACGAATGCCATATTTCCAAGATTTTTCACGCATTTGTTCAAGACGATTTGTATTGTCAAGCAATTCCAACACATTGTCACGAATCCAATCAACAGTAAAATCAGAATCGCTAACCATAATCGCTCCTCCTGCATTCACAACAGGCTGCGCATTAAAACGCTGCTCACCATTACCAATAGGCAACGGAACATAAATTGCAGGAAGACCAATAGCAGATATTTCTGCAACAGTACCAGCGCCAGACCTACAAATCACCAAATCTGCACAAGCAAAAGCCCAGTCGATCCTCTCCAAATATTCACAAATATGATAATCACCTAAACCTGCATGCTCTGGCTTAACGTCGTTTATTTGATTAAGACCAGCCACTCGCGCAACATTATCTTTAACTTCTTTAGACTTTCCAGAACCCGTAAGATGAACTATTTGAGCGCACTTAAGCAAATCGCCAGCAGCAATAGAAACAGAATCGTTCAAACTTTTAGCACCTAAAGACCCACCTGTAACAAGTACAATAGGTCTACTTGGGTCTAACCCAAGCTTTTTAGCACCTTCTATCCTAGCTAAATCAGAATCTTGTGTAATTTGTGCGCATAAATCAGATATCGCTTTTCTAAGAGGCAAACCGACTCGTAACGCTTTTGTGCACGAACCTAATTTTGAGCACAAACCAGTGCCATCATAAACACAACCAATCATGTTAGCCCAACGCGCACCAAGTTTATTTGCCATTCCAGCACGAGCATTCTGCTCATGAATAACAATAGGCAATCTCATGCTGTGAGCTTGCGAATAAACAGGAGCAGAAGCATAACCACCAAAGCCAACAACAACATCAGCGCGTCTTTTTTTCAGTATTTCACGAACCTTATTCTTTTCACGAACCCATTTAAAAGGAAACTTAAACATATATAAATTAGGTTTTCTAGGAAAAGGAACTTTCTCAATAACATCAAGCGGTAAACCAGCTTGTGGAACAAGAGTCTTTTCTAATCCAACATTAGTTCCAATAACACTAATTTTTACAGATTCATCTAAATCTTTTAACGCGCTAGCTACAGAAAGAAGAGGATTAACATGGCCTGCTGTTCCGCCTCCTGCTAAAACAACATGCAAAGAATCTTCATCGACATTATCGACAGAGGAATCAGAGTTCACATCTTCCATATAAACCACCTACATTCAAGCTAGAGTGAATCTAAAATAAATTTAAATCAATCTAAAACCGCTAATTATAATTTCTAACCTAATCTAAAACTTTAATCTAAGACTAAACAATTAGACAATAACTAGACAATAACTAGACTTTAACGTTTATTGTCATCCTCACTAGAAACTGACTTAATACTGCTATTAACACTAGGCTTAATATAAGGGTTACTTCTAATAAAACAGTCCGCAACGCCAATACTCAACAAGCACATAACTAAAGACGAACCACCAGCAGAAATAAACGGCATAGGAACACCCATAACAGGAAGAACTTGAACCACAACCAATATGTTTATTAAACCCTGACCTACAATCCATGTAGCAATACTTATAAGAGATATCGAAACAAACTTACTATGAGATTGCAATGCGGAAGTCAACAAACACCAGCCAATAACAATATAAAGAAGAATCACACAAGACGCTACAAAGAATCCCATTTCCTCGCCGATAATAGCAAAAATAAAATCATTATGAGCATAAGGTAAATAATTCCATTTTTCTCGAGAATTACCTATACCAACACCCATAAGACCACCAGAAGCCATAGCATATTGCGCATGAATAGCTTGGAAGCACACGCCTTTTATAGACTTAGCATCACAACCATGGATAGTCGCAAGAATACGCCTCATACGATTTTGACTAGTAACAACCAACAATAAAACAGCTGCAGATGCAGATATAAGAGCGATAACGAGCCACTTTGTAGGGAATCCTCCTATATAAAATGCGACTACGGCTATAAGAAGAATAATCAACGCAGTACCAAGATCTTTACCAGCAACAACAAGAAGCAATGAAACTCCGAGAGCCACTACAGACGGAATGTATGCGCGCATTTGAACACGCTCATAAGCTTTTTTAGCCAGTATAAGAGCCATAGGAAGCCAAATACATATAGCTAACTTGGTTATTTCTGCGGGCTGCATTGTAAAAGGACCTATTTTAATCCAGCTAGCATTACCATTAACCTCATGTCTAATTCCTGGCACAAAAGTCAAAAATTGCATAAAAACAGATATTGCGTAAATAACAACAATCTTACTTTTATAGAAATCGACTGGAAGACGAGAAACAATCAAATAACCAATAAATCCAATAATGCAATAAATCAATTGACTTATTCCAGAACCCCAAGGACCTGCTCCATAAGTAATCATAGTCACTGAGGAACTTGAAAAAACCATAAATAAGCCGAAAACAGAAAGCATTGCAACAGATATTCTTAAACCATACAAACACCATAATGGATTAAATATGCTACGAATACCAACGTATTGTTTAAAAGCATGACTGTTTTCATTAAAAGTTTCATACGCTCTTGACGATTTAGTAGAACGCTGTTTTTTACTAGAAGAAAACAATCGCAAAGGCTTTTTATTAGCATTGTTAGTATTAGATTTTTTGCTATTCACGTTCATGACTATTAACCCATCGCTCAGATTCTTTAGCAAAACGAGATCCGCGATCCGCATAAGACACAAACTGATCCATTGATGCACACGCTGGAGCCAGCAACACAACATCTCCTTGTTTTGCATAACATCCAGCAGCATCAACTGCTTTAGAAATAACTTTTTGACCTAGAGAAGAATCTGGGCTAATAGTCTTATCGTTTTCCACTTTTTTAAGAACAGAATCATCCGCATAATCAAAAGACTCACAACCTGTTCCATCTGGAGAAACAATAGTTACTGGAATATCTTTTCCATTAGCATTAAGAGCCTCTATAATCGGTTTTTGATCTACACCAATCACAACAGCAGCCTTTATAATACTTCTATTATCTTTAACTAGATCTTCAAAACAACCGCCTTTTGCAAGCCCCCCAACGATCCAAATTACAGATTTTTTACCAAAACTAGAAATAGATGCTGCTGCAGCGTGAGCGTTAGTAGCCTTTGAATCATCTACAAAACGAATCGAGTGTTCAGGAAGATCATCGTTAGCATTTAAAGTTGCAACAGTTTGAATCCTGTGACCTCCTGGAGCAAAGTTACACAAAGCTTTTACAGCATTTTCAACATCTGGATTCAACCCTAATGTAAGAGCTAAAGCAGTCAAAGCATCTGCAAGAAGATGAGGATATACGCTTCCGTCTGGTTCGCATAAATGCTTAAGATCCCTTAGCTCCACTAATTTAACTGGATCTCCAACTTTTCCGCCAGCAACACCACTCTTATCTACAATCCAACCATTTTCAACACCTATTTCTCCAGATTCTGGAGGTTCAAGTGTAAAACCAATTTTCTTACAACCATCTTCTACTTGAGCGTTACTTGCAAGTTCACTTACTCTAGGATCCTGAGCATTATAAACAAGAGCCTTTTTAACCCCATTAAAAACTTTAGACTTGTCTTTTGCGTAAGCTTCAATCCCACCGTGCCAATCTAAATGATCCGCAGCAATATTAGTAATAGCTGCACAATCTAATCTCATCGAATTAGTAAAATGAAGCTGGAAAGAGCTTAATTCTACACACAAAACATCATGTTCTGATTCCATAGCAGCGTGAGAAACCGATTTTCCAATATTTCCTACTGCAGGAGCATCAAAACCACAAGCAGTTAGCATTTCGGAAGTCATCTCTGTAGTGGAAGTTTTTCCATTCGTACCAGTGATTCCAACCCAAGGTGCAGGATTATTGGTTTTATCTGAGTTTACACGAACAAGCCAAGCAAGCTCCACTTCACTAATAACTGGAATATTACGCTTCTGCGCTTCTAGAATAAAAGGTGTACGAGGATTAAAAACAGGAGATGTTACAACAGCATCTATATTATCCCAATCAATCTTGGAAAAATCGTGTACCTGAGCCTCTTCCTTACGCTCATCTGCAGTAATCGCTGTAGCACCAACAGATTTAAGCACTTCTACAGCACCAATGCCAGAAACACCAAGACCCGCCACAAGAACATTATTGAATGGGAACTTCTTGTGGAACGACAATTCCCTAAGCAAACAATCTTCTGCAACGCTGCTCATATTTATTTAACCCTCACCAATTACCAAGTAGATACTCAATTACTAAGTCAATGCTAATCGTTAAGTCAGAACTAATCGTTAAATCAGTAACCCAGAATGACCAGCCCAATCCGCATAAAACATCATCAATGCAGAAAGTACAAACATAAGCTCAATCATCCAAAAACGAACAACGACTTTACCTTCTGCCCAGCCAACAAGCTCAAAATGATGGTGTATAGGAGCCATTTTAAACACTCGCTTATGCGTAAGCTTAAAACATCCAACCTGAATTACATCACTACATGCTTCTATAACAAATAATCCGCCCAAAATAACAGCTAGAAACTCGGTATGAGTAGCTATCGAAAGAGCAGCAAAAAGACCACCTAATGCCAATGATCCCGTATCTCCCATAAATACCTGAGCAGGATTTGCGTTGTACCATAAGAATCCAAAGCAGGCAACAGCTGCACAAACAGCAATAATAGTCAAATCAAGAGGGTCAGATACTGCGTACGAGAAACCAAAATGACCGCCACCTTTAACGTGGTAACTTTCCCAGAACGCAATCATAGCGTAACCAGCAAAAGCAATCATTGAAGAGCCAGAAGCTAAACCATCTAAACCATCTGTAAGATTTACAGCATTAGACCAAGCCGCCATCAAGAAGTTAACCCAAATAATAAAAACCACAATTCCTACGACTTGCCCAAACATTGAAAAATCAAGGAATGGTTTTTCAATAAAGCTCATACCAGCCTGAGCACTAGCAATACCAGACTGAGTTGGTAGCATTAGAGCCAAAAGTGCGTAAATGCTTGCAAAAATAATTTGACCAATCAGCTTTGCACGAACCGAAAGACCAAGATTCTGTTTTTTACGAACTTTTGCAAAGTCATCAATGAACCCAAGGAAACCCATAGAAAGCATTGCAAAAAGCACAAGAACCGCAGACCAAGATGGAGTACGCCCAACAGAGAAGTATCTGTAAAGAGCAGAAGCAGCCCAACCAACTACAACAGCAAGGTTTATAACAACACCTCCCATTGTAGGAGTTCCACGTTTAACTAAATGAGATTGTGGACCGTCCTGACGAATGTACTGACCGTAATTTAAACGGTGTACTAAGCGGATTAAAAGCGGCGTACCGACAATAGTAACAATCAGCGATACCACAATTCCCACGATAAGCGCAATCACAGGTTAACCTCCGTATGTTCATTAAGACTCTCATTAAGTTTAGACCAGCGTTCAGCTAACACGCTCAAGCCTGAAGCATGAGACCCCTTCAATAACACAACACTACTCGAATGCGCGGCCACAAGGTTCCACACAACGTTATCCGCCTCAGTGCAATCATGAACAAAATATACGCCATTTTCAACATCAAGGCTCTTATTCTGCCAATTATCTTTAGCACCTTTATAAATGCAACCAGCTAGTTCATCTAATTTTTTATCAAACTTAGAACCAACAGCTATTAGCGCATCAATATTATGCTTTGCAACATATTCGCCTATTGATTCATGCATATTATTCTCATTAGAACCAAGCTCTAACATAGATCCAAGAACTGCTATTCTAAAAATATTATTCTTTTTACTTGTTAGATCTTCTTCAGCATTAACGTTTAAATTATGTAAGTCATGATTTTCATAAGAACACAATCCATCAATTCCAGCCTTCATGGAATCAGGGTTTGCATTGAATGAATCGTCAATAAGCGTAAAAACATTATTATTGTTAGAAATTTTAGAAAGCTGCATTCTATGCGGACTAATATGCGAAACTTCATGCAAAACTTTAGCAATACTCTCAAGATTCATTCCAAAATATCTTGCCACATTAGAAGCAGCCATTGCATTCATAACATTATGCTGTCCCTGTATAGCAAGATGGACTCTAACTGAGTTTTTAAACTTATCCTCATTCTTCTCATTAAGAACAAATTCTGCACAACCCATTTCATCTAATGAAATATCACTTGCAGACAATTGGTAATTGCCATTGTTAGATGCGTCAAAATCACCTTCCGTATTGGTGTTTTTACCAAACCAACGCAATTTATCTTGATCAGCTAAAGAACGCATTGCAGATACTCGAAAATCATCAGCATTTAAAATTGCTATTCCGTGTGCAACAAGACCTCTAACAATCTCACTTTTTGCCTGAGCAATTCTTTCTACAGAACCAAACTCACCTAAATGCGCAACACCCACCTTCAATACAACAGCTAAATCAGGAGGAGCTATTGTGGTTAGTTTTGCGATTTCGCCAACATGATTTGCTCCCATTTCTGCAATAAGGAATCTCGTGTTTTCATTTACTTGCAAAGATGTTAACGGCAAACCAATTTCATTATTAAAAGATCCAATTGGTGCAACAGTGTTACCGAGCGTTGAAAGAAGAGCCTTGAGCATATCTTTTGTAGTGGTTTTTCCTACTGAACCAGTTATGCCGATAATACTAAATGGTGTATTTAACGCGCGGCGACGCTCAAGATTGTGTTTTGCTAAAAGTCCAAGAGCTTCAACCGAATTTTCAACAACTATTTGAGCAATTTTACTATTATTAGACTCATCTAACTTTACAAAATGCTCCACTATTGCAATTTTTGCACCAAGTTCTGCAGCTTTTTGAACAAAATCATGACCATCAACACGATCGCCTGGTATTGCTACAAATATGGAAGAATCCACAACTTTACGAGAATCACTTGTTGCATAAATAACAACATCATTATCTGAAATAACAACATCATTATCTGTTATGCAAAATTTCTCAGAAGTAATACTATGGTTTTCTTTTACTAAACAACCACCTATAAAAAGTCTGCCATTAACCGCAGCAGCTACTTCTCTAACACTCATAGGCATCATACGCATATTATTGGTCGTTGTATTATTGCCCAAAGTCTTATTTTGCATCATAACCTCGTTATTTTCCCAACATTGGTTTCATTTGCTTTGCAACAAATCTATTAATCATCAACACGTTTCTGAACACTACTTTAATTAACACTACTTTAATTCATGAGACACTCGTAACGCGCTTTTAATAGTTCCTCTTCTAACTCCAGCTGCAAGAACCATCGCTATTGAAAGAGAAAGATGTTTGTGAACATCCTTGCCACCAATCTGATCTGCTAAAGCAGCTAACTCATCTGATTCACGGGAACGCATAACGCAATAAGATCTTTCATGACTTACAAACCCATAACGTTGTTGAAGAGTATAAAAACTTATTACTGGTCGCGCGGACTTCATACTTTCTTCATCTATAGCGGAATCATCATTTTGATTTTTGATAAAACTATTTTCGTAATGTTTATCAGATTTATTAGCAGAAGTTCTATAAGAAGAAATATCAGATACGCTATCGGATTCACTATGAGATTCACTATCGGAATTAAGTGATTCGACTTTTTGCTGCGATTTTGAATTCTGATTTAATGTAGTATCAGAATCATACTTCTTTTTATTATATGAATGATTATCTGCATTATCATCTGCATGACTTGCATGATTTGCATGACTATCAAATTTTGAAGTATTAGAGTAAGGATCAGAATAAGAAGAGTCGCTTGCATATAAGTCAAGGCTTCCAGCCATTGCTAAAGCATTATTGCTTTCAACTCCAAGGACATCAACGTTAACAGACTGCAATGCATCTTTACTAAGAGTTGCAGAATTTAATGCTATTACAACAGCTGCAGCGCCATCTTCTACACACACAGACAAGTTATGCTGTATATCAATTATTCCCATAGGATACTCTAAATCTAACTCTCTTTGAAGAGAGCTAGACCCAGCTGCACTAATAATACCAACTGGATTGCCGAGCATATGAAGAAAATCAGCCAAACGTATAACATTTGCGTAAATCTCATCATCACTATCTCCTGCAACTGCAAAAGTTGCTATAAAAGATGACGGATCGCAATTAACATCACAAGCTAGCTTACCGAGAGTTATTGGATTATTAGAAGATACCAGCAGAGGAATGCCTACACTCATTGCTTCAGATCTAAACTCTGGAGGAACCATTGCAGCATACGCTCCAGCATCTCTAGCAGCCTCTAATTGTCTCTTATCTACTCGAGATGAAGGAACAAAAAGACAACCTGGTTTAACACTTCTAACATCACAAGCTAATGATGTAATAGTCACACCAGATGCAAAGGAAGGAATTACCTCAAAACCATACTGTTCAGCAGCAAAACCAAGCGTCACTCTGGTTCTGGAAAATTCATCAACAGCATTCATACTCGCACTCGCCCTTATTTGTTGTATATCACCATTCTACAGCAATAGGGTTGCTACGAGGAGTAGAAACTGGAACATCATACTTTTGCATCAAGAATTCTCCAATTGCTTTCAAAAGAGGTGCTGCTGCAACAACGCCGAAAGTTCCCTGAGGATTACTTAATGCCACTGTAATAGCAAATCGTGGATTATCCACAGGAATGACTCCAGCACAATCTGCAACGATAGAACTTAATCCTCCACCGAATCCCGCTACTTCTGCAGTACCACTCTTAGCAGCAACACGGTATCCATTAATTGATATAAAGTTCTTGTAAGATTCCGCTGTGCTTTCCATAGCATTCAACATTTGCGATGCTACATGTTCATCCAAAACGCGAGTTGCCTGAGGTCTCTTGTGCTCTGAAACACGTCCATGAGGATCTATTACAGATTTGATTATTGACTGTTGGAGCCTTACACCCTTGTTCGCAATAGTCGCAATAGCATTAGTAATTTGCAAAGCGTTAGTGGCATAACCCTGACCAAACAAAACAGTGTTTTGCTTACGACCATCCCATGCTTGTACGCTTGGAAGAAGACCAGGAGATTCACCTTGTAAACCTAAACCAGTATATTGCCCAATTCCAAACTTAGACAAAAACTCATAACGCTTGTTATTAGGATATTTTTCGCCAGCTAAAATCATGCC
The DNA here is from genome assembly GCF_055818025.1 of Gardnerella sp. c11Ua_71. Lineage (NCBI taxonomy): Bacteria > Bacillati > Actinomycetota > Actinomycetes > Bifidobacteriales > Bifidobacteriaceae > Gardnerella > Gardnerella sp. c11Ua_71. The sequence goes on from NZ_JARFVR010000001.1 coordinate 180,947, forward strand.
AACATTAGAAGATTCCTTTAAAATTCCAGCTAATGTTAAACGTTCAATACCATGACTGTGAGAATCATGGAAAACCTGACCTTGTTTGTCTATTGTCCCTGGAACTGAGAATTTGTCGCTGAGTTGACGCGCACCAGATTGAACCATTCCAGCCATGGCAAACACTTTGCCTATAGAACCTGGCTCAAAGATCTGGCTAACCGCTTTAGAAACAGATGCTCTAGCAGCTGAAGAACCAGCTTTAATATCGTCAGTATCTTCTAACGCAAGAATCTCACCAGTGCGAATATCCTGAACAACAGCAATTCCCCATCCAGCTTTGTACTGCTTCATTCCGTCAAGAAGAACTTTTTTAACGTACCAATCTACATCGCTGTCAATGGTTAACTTTATGTCATTACCATTTACAGCATCTTTATATTCGCTAACAGTGCCAGGAATTTTCTCATTTCCAACATTGTTTCCCTGATACTTTTGATATCCATCTGTACCAGTTAAAACTTTATCTTGCGAAAGCTCTAATCCAGATTCACCTATTTCGCCTCTTCTACCCTTTGCCTCTGGTCTAGAGCTTTCTTCGGCATCTTTGACAGAACCAATTAGGGCACCCAAAATAGGACCACTTGAATACACTCGTTCACTACTGTTTTCTGCATAAACACAACCAGAAAGGTTGAGTTTGTCAATTGCACGCTTAACAGAAGGCTTCACATTCCTCTTGATAACTGCGTAACGACCCAATCCAGAAATCTTTCCGCCGATTTCAACAGAGCTCATATGAAGAATTGGAGCTAAAAGACGTGCCACCGCCACGGCACCAGTACCTTCAACATCCTTACCATTAATCGAATGACAATTACCAGCAGTTTGTTTTGTGCAAGGAGTAGGTTTAAACGCCTGCGCATTCATAGGATCAGCAATTATATTGTATCTTTCAACACTTTGAGCAAGAACTGAACCGTTTGTATCTAAAATACGACCTCTTCTAGCAAGAATTGGTTTTGTCCTAATACGTTCTGCTTGAGCCGCCTGAGCAGTAGAACGAGCATTAATAAGCTGTATAAAACTAAGTTTTACTATTGCACATGTTGCAACAAACGCAAAAATAATTGCAACAATTACGCACTTCTTTGCAAAAACTGTGCTATTCATCGCAGCAGTCTTATTAGCAGCAGACCGATTATAGGATCCGTAAGCCTCATAAGAATTCGCATTGTATGTGCTGGCCTTTTTAAACCTTGTAAATTGCGATTTTCTTTTAATCAGCTTCAGTAAGCTAAAAACGCGACTAATACCATCTTTTAGAGACTTACTGGTTTTTGAAAATCCACTGGAATTGCTTGTTCTATTAACTTTGTCTTTAATAGAATTAACAACTCCATTAACTTTGCCTGAATATTTGGCGAAACGTTGCTTGATTTGGCGGCTCATCAATGTTTCTCCTTATCCTTTGGTTTTTGTTGTTTAGATTGTTGTTTAGATTGTTGTGAATCATGCGCCTGCTGTTTGGGCTGCGACTTTTGATTCTTGAGATTAGCCTGTGTTTGAGCTTTCTTAGCATCAAGCATTGCTTTTTCAGCTTTCTTTTTATTTGCATAATCGCTTAAATCAACGGTTATTGCACCTTGCTGCGGAACCATTCCCATCGTTTGCGCTTTTGCTGGAAGATCCGCCTCTAAAGTATCTAATTTTGTTTGCGCTGTTTCTACATCTTGACGAAGCCTAGAAATACTCGATTGTGTAGCAGCCTGTTCAAAAGATATTTCTGCCATTTTTGTGCGCAACAATAGAGATGTTGTAGGAGTGATTACTAAGAACAAAACAACGATAATCACATTAAAAAGAGGCGCTTTACGAGTATTGCTCCACTCTATAACCTTATGCAAGCGGTTCATTACTGTGTAAGATCTGCGGTCTGATGCGCTAAATACCAATGGAAGGGATTTTAGAACACGATTTTTCCTTGAATCTCCAACAACTTTTTCTTTTACACGACCTGCAGGAGCTGCTGTTGCAGTAACAGTAGACAATCCAGGAGCACGGTTTTTTAATGGTTTAATCATTAGAACCTACCCCCTTTTTTATGTGCAAATCGTATAGTCGAAGAATTAGATGATTCTTCAATACCTCTAGAAATAGATTCAAATTCCTTAATCCAACGTTCTGGAATATCTCGAATCAGTTCCACTGCACGCAAGCGAACAGACGAAGACCTAGTATTATTTGCTATTTCTTCCTTAGATGCTTTTACAGCTCCTCTAGTTAGCGCCTTAAAGAAAGGCTGTGCATCTGCTGGAACAATAGGCATATTCGCTGGAACATCTACTTCTAAGCCATTGTTCATGAATCTTTTAACCGCAATATCTTCTAGCGAATGATAAGATTCAACAACAATCCTGCCACCTTGATTTAAACGCAGAGCCAACTTTGGTAGTGTCCTAGCAAGTTTGTCTAATTCTCCATTAACCTCAATGCGAAGAGCTTGGAAAACTCTCTTAGCTGGGTTTCCTGGAGCACGATGAAAACGAGGAATGACGTTATCAACTAATTCAACCAGCTGACCAGATGTGGTAATCGGAGTCTCTTCACGAACTTGAACAATTTTGCGAGCTATTGGACCAGAAAAACGCTCTTGACCATATTCTCGGAAAATATTCGCAAGCTTATGCGAATCATAAGTCGCGAGAATAGTCGCAGCTGTTATGCTTTGTGTAGTGTCCATTCTCATATCTAATGCAGTGTTGTGAGAATATGAGAATCCTCTATCTTCTTCGTCTATTTGCAAGCTAGAAAGTCCCAAATCCATAAATGCTGCATCAATATGGTAGATTGCTAAATCTTCAAGAACTTTGTCAACTTCATCAAATGCTGCATGTACTGGAATAAAACGTTCGTCTAATCCTTCTTCACGCATTCTTTTCGTAGCCAGCTCAAGAGCTTCGCCATCTCTGTCTATGCCTACAAGCGTTGCAAGAGGAGCAGCTTTAAGAAAAGCTGTTGCATGACCAGCAAGACCCAGCGTGCAATCCACAACAACAGAATTCTTGTGGTTTAACGCTGGAGATACTAGATTTACACAATCGTCAAGCAATACTGGTGCGTGTATTGTAGATAAGTCCTTCATCGGATCACCTTTCATTGGATCACCGCCGGAAGAACATCATCTGCAATATCTGCATAATCTTGCTCACGATCTGCAAGGTATTTGTTCCAAGCAGACTTATTCCATATTTCTGCGCGAGTGCCAACACCAATTACAACAATCTCGTCTCCAAGATTTGCGTAATCTCTTAACATTGGTGGAACTACTATGCGTCCCTGCTTATCTGGTTCTTGATCTACAGCGCCAGAAAGAAACACTCGCAAATAGTCTCTTGCAGACTTATTGCTCATAGATGTGCGCTGAATCTGCGTTGTAATACGTTGAAACTCTTGCATTGGCAGTACATATACGCAACGTTCCTGACCGCGCGCCATAACAAAACCATTCCCTAATTGAGATCTAAATTTCGCTGGTAAAGCTACACGACCTTTTCCATCAATTTTTGGAGCATATGTGCCAAGAAGAATTGGGGTTTGATTCTGTTGCTGATTCTGATTGCTTATGCCATTACCACGAGAATCTTCATTAGTCGGTAAAGGAGTGGAATTAAAAGCCGAATATGGAGCCTGGTTAATGGATTGAGCAAAAGGAATCTGCTGCATTGGCGGAATCTGCTGTGGCTGATACATCTGTGGCATCACATAATAAGGCTGAGCGTACGCTTGAGGATTTTGCATTGGCATATGCATTCCCTGAGCATTAGCTTGAGCAATATTTTGTGAATCACTGTCAGAGAGATTTTGAGCATGCACAAAGGAGGAATTGGCTTTATTCTGCGCATTATCATCCGCATTATTACGAGCCATAACTCCACCTCCTTTTCAACATGCAATATGCCACTTGCACATCGTTCACCATTTTACCCCATTCCTCACCAAAAATCCCCACTTTTTTATAAAAAAATAATATTTTTTTCATAAAAGTGCCACTTTATGCATTCGTTGCAAAAACTTTCTTAGAAAATACCGTGTATAAGCCTCGAGATATACTTAAACGCCTAGTTTTTAGCTCAACATTTAAGAAGAACGGACACAAATGTCTACGTACTCCTCACAACTTAGCGAAGAACAACAAGCAGTTGATTGCGCTTACGGACGCTTGGATGACTTGCGTTCTACGGTTCGTACAAGACTTGACGCTGTACGAGCTGCAGGATCACACGGTTCTCCTACTCAGCGCACCGAACGTGATTCATTTGCAACAATGTATGAGGATCGGTTAACTCAACTTAGAGCCGTAGAAGACAGACTTGTGTTTGGAAGACTTGATGATCGCGAAGGAACAAGACACTACATAGGTAGGATTGGTCTACTCAGTGAAAATCACGATCCTATTCTTACAGATTGGCGAGCAGAAGCTGCGCGACCATTCTATGAGGCAACGCCACGTCACCATGGAAACATCGTTATGCGTAGGCATATAACTCTTAAATTCCGCGAGGTTGTTGGAGTTGAAGACGAGATTCTTGATATTCATGCAGACGAGGTAAACAAGGCTTCTAAGCAGGGAACTCTAACAGGCGAAGGTGCTTTACTAGCTTCACTAGGTTCTCGCAGAACTGGAAAAATGACGGATATTGTTGCAACTATTCAAGCTGAACAAGACCGCATTATTCGCGCTCCTCTTGACCATACTATTGTTGTACAAGGTGGGCCTGGTACTGGCAAAACCGCAGTAGCATTGCACAGGGCAGCATATCTTCTTTATACACATCGTAGAAAGCTTGAAAAATCAGGCGTTCTGATTGTAGGACCAAGCTCGGCATTCTTAAGATACATAGATCAAGTTTTGCCTTCTTTGGGTGAAACTGGTGTTGTAAGTAGAACAATTTCTGATTTGATCCCAAATGTTCATGCTGTTGCAGAAGATACTCCACATGCGGCAAAGCTTAAGGGAATGTATCGCATGAAAAACGTTATTCAGAACGCTGTTTGTGCAAGAATACGTGTTCCTAAAGATTTACCAACGCTACGCATAAACGGGTTTGCTGTACAACTCAAAAAAGAGGATATTGAGCTTGCACAATCAGATGCTCAACGAACACATCAACCTCATAATCAGGCTCGCAAAACTTTCGTAAAGTCAGTTATAAGTTCACTTAGAAATAGATACCTCGAACAGTTAGATTACACTCCTTCGCAGTCTGAAATATCCGATATTACATCGCAGCTTCGTATGGAAGAGAAACTTAAGATTACTCTGAATCTTGCTTGGCTCCCTATGACTGCCACGTGGCTTATTGACCAGCTGTTTTCTAAACCTGAACAACTTCGCATATATGCTCCTTGGTTAAGCGAAGACGATATTCGTGTATTAACTAGACCAAAAGGTAGTCCTCTAACTCGCTCTGATATACCGCTTCTTGATGAGGCTATGGAGCTTCTAGGTGAAGATCCAAAAGTTGAGGCACAAAATGCTGCAAATGCTCGCAAAAAGCTCGAAGAGCAGCAATACGCTTCTGAAACACTTGCTCAAAATGGCATTGGAAATGGAATCGTTACCGCAGATATGCTCATAGAGAACATTCAAGGTGACGATACAAGCATGGTTGCCAATCTTGCTGCGTCAGATAGAGAGTGGACTTATGGTCATGTAGTTGTAGATGAAGCTCAAGAGCTTACAGCAATGGATTGGCGAATGCTAATCCGTCGCTGCCCTTCCAGATCATTTACAATCGTTGGTGATGTTGCTCAAACATCCGCTTTAGGTGGAACGCATCATTGGCAAAAGAATATGAGCTCACTGTTTGGAGATGCAAACTGGGATCTTTACGAGTTGACCATTAATTATCGTAACCCTAAAGAAGTTTCAGATGCTGCAGGAAAAGTGGCAAACAACTCTGGATTGTACATTTCCACAGTCAATGCTGTACGATCTGTTCCTGATTCTCTTGTTACCCATACACTTAAGCATCAAGATGAACTAGATAGAACGCTTTCAAAATATTGCATTGATTTGTTTAAAGAATTCGTATCAGAAGATGGAAGTGGTCGCGTAGCGATAATAGTTCCTAATGAACTATTAGACCATACTGATAAAATCGTTAAAGATACTCTTCGTAAAAATCTTTCCGATAAAGAATACAATCGCATACTTCAACAGAGTTCAGACGATAGTCAGATTAGCGTTTGCACGCCTGAAGACGTTAAAGGATTAGAATACGATGCCGTAATTCTGATGCAACCTTCTAAAATAGAACAAGAGGCAGCATCTATGCTTACAGCAGCAGCAAATCTGTACGTTGCTATGACAAGACCAACACAGCGATTAGTCATCTTGCGCACACAAGATGATGCTGATTTTTCAAAATAAACACAAAAACACTAAACCCGAATAACCTAGTACATTGTTTGACCTATTGAAATATATGGGTCAAACAAGAAGGGTTATTGCTTACTCTTTTTAAGATCCTCAATGGCTTGTTCAAAATCTTTCAAGCCAGCGAAGTTCTGATATACACTAGCAAAACGAAGATAAGCTACCTCATCCAGTTCTCGCAATGGTTTCAATATTGCTTTTCCAACTTCTTCAGATGTAACTTGCGCTAATCCGCGAGCACGCAAATCAGCTTCAACTTCCATTCCCAACGTCTTTAAAGCTTCAGAGTCTATAGGTCTACCCTGACAAGCTTTTCCTACACCAGCAACCACCTTTGCTCGGTCGAATGGCTCAATTGAACCAGATCGTTTCATAACAAGCAGTTGAGTAGTTTCAACTGTCGTAAAGCGGTTGCCACACATCTGGCATTCACGTCTGCGACGAATCGAATATCCATCTTCACTAATTCGCGTATCGATAACCTTAGTATCGGAATTCTTACAAAAAGGACAATGCATACATCTAGCATACTAAAAATTATTAAAATATGTTATATATGCTTTAATATTTGTTATATAAATAAATCGATTTTTTCATATTTTTGTCCATATTCTTGATAAATTTTACCAATAAATACCTGAATTGATGGATATAAAGCCATATCTGCAATTACTTGTACCGTTGTTTCATATATCAACGAAGCCATAAATACAACATTGTTATAATCTTCATCATACGAGTCACATTCGCAAATCCAATCCATATAAACCTCCATATTTTAACTATCGAATAAAATTATCTACATTGATTAATCGTCTATAAACGGCACTTTTATAGACTGACCTACTTCTAAATCTGCTGAATCTAAATTATTAATTTGCATGAGATAATCTACAGAATCAGAAATATTACTGTCTTTGTTTGCTATAGTTTTTGCATAACTCCATAAAGTATCTCCAGGACGAACAGTGTATGTTACAAAAGATTTTGACACTGCAGAAACTGCTGGCTTTGGAGTAAAAATAATCCATGCAAAACACACTAAAGCAACAAAAACAGTAAATCTAATAAAAGATTTACTATACTCATTTCGTTTTAAACAAGTTTTATCTACGCAAGTACCGTTGTTCGCAAACTGACTATATAAAGCACCAGTTGCTTTTGATCTCTTATGCATAATTACCCTTTCTCACAAATTTAAATCAATATAAATCCATATGAACATTTGTTCTATCGAACAGGTGTATCAATCTTGACACATCTGTTCTAAAGATGCAACGGCGTGTCGAACATATGTTTGATTTTTTTGCGAGTTTGTCATAGAATAAAATCATCGAAAGGAGACACCATGAATATCAACACAAACGAGATTAGTGATTCCGCGGCGCACAACACAGAACCACTAACAGATCGTCAGCGCAAAATCATGGATGCCATACAAAATTGCCTTGAAGAACATGGATTTCCTCCATCATTTAGAGAAATAGGCGAAGCTGTAGGCTTAAGAAGTCCTTCTTCCGTAAAACATCAATTGCGAGCCTTAGAAATGAAAGGACTAATAAGAATAAGCGCCAATAAAGGGCGTGCCATTGAGGTTATTGGAGATTTCTTAAAGAAAAATAAGGAAAAAGCTCATACACTGATTACAAAATCAGCAGTAAACGTAAGCATATACAACAACGACTCATTGATTCACTCACACGACGTACCACTTGTTGGGAGAATTGCGGCTGGAACACCTATAACAGCAGAGCAACACGTTGAAGATGTTATGAGATTGCCAGAAAGACTTACTGGAAGCGGAAATCTATTTATGCTAGAAGTGCATGGAGATTCAATGATCGATGCAGCAATCTGCGATGGAGATTACGTTGTTGTACGAGAACAAAATGAAGCAACAAATGGAGATATAGTTGCCGCACTGCTAGATAATGAGGCTACTGTAAAAACGTTTAGAAAAGACAATGGTCACGTCTGGCTTATGCCACACAATCCAGCGTATTCACCTATTGATGGATCACACGCAAAAATAATGGGTAAAGTTGTTACTATCTTAAGAAAAATTTAACGTTTTGAGCAGAACTAGAACTAAATTTCTAGCAAACGCAAAACATTACAAATACTCTCTCAATATGTAAAACAAACAATAAAAAAAAAATCGCTGTGATTAGCAACTATAAGAGCTTTAAAATCACAGCGATTAAAAAATGAACTTTCCTGTCACATAAAATTTATTATGCGAGAGGATGAGAATCCTTGATAGTTACAGAAATCTCACGACCATTTGGAGCAGAATAGCTAACAGTATCACCTGCTTTAGCGCCCATTATTGCAGCACCAATTGGAGATTCTGGACTAATAACATCGTAATCTGTAGCAACAGCAATATCGCGAGAGCCAAGTACATAAGTCATTTCTCGGCCAGCAAGCTCCAAAGTTACAAGAGAGCCATTCCCAACACTGCCAGCTTCTGGAGCCTCGAGAATCTTAGCATTACGAAGCTTAACAATAAGCTCGTTAATACGACCCTCATTCTTGCCCTGCTCCTCACGAGCAGCTTGATAACCACCATTTTCAGACAAATCGCCCTCAGCTCGCGCAGCAGCAATACGTTCAGTAATTTCATCACGATACTCGCCTTCGCGATGAGCCAATTCTTCCTTGAGCTTATCGTAAGCTTCCTTAGTCAACAAAATCGTTTTTTCTTCAGCCATTTTGTAATCTCCTTAATAAAGAACAAAGAATAAAACAGCAAATTAAAAATCAATCACACGCAATATTCATCGCGTAGAAATAATATCGATTACAAACACAAGAGTGTCTGAACCACCAATTCCAGCCTGAGGAACTCCACGAGAACCATAACCGTACTCAGGCGGAATAGAAACAAGAAGCCTAGAGCCAACATTATGACCAGGAACAGTACGATCCCATCCCTGAATCACCTGACCAACACCAATGCCAAAACTTGCTGGCCTATGACGATCAAAGCTAGAATCAAACGGCTTATCCGCGCCCCAAACAACACCATGATAATTAACAGTCACAGTATCTCCAGCACGAACTAAAGGACCATTACCTTCTACTAACTCAACAACCTTAAGCCCCGCTGGTGGCTCAGACGCTGGGAACGTCACCGTTGGCGTAGTACCAAATTCCGCAACTACTTCTGGCATATCCTGTGCCATATTGCCCTCCTTTATAACCTTTTCCAATCCCTTACAGTCATATGTAAATGCTTAAAACATTTGCAAAAATCAACTAATGTTTAATAGCATTATCCAAAAACTTCGAACATTATATTCGAACATTATAACAGTCCTGTAATCTTATAGCGTGATTTAGATTAGCACTCAACCGCTACCTATGCCAATAATATAAAGTTAAATCCCAAGTTAAATCCAAAATTTAATTTAGGATTCAATCTAACATTCAACAACGTTTACGGCGAGTCCACCTTTAGATGTTTCCCTGTACTTAGACATCATATCTTGACCAGTTTCCTTCATTGTTTTAATCGCATTATCAAGGCTAACAATATGCGAACCATCACCTAGCAGAGCAATTCTCACAGCATTAATCGCCGTATTAGCAGCCATAGCATTGCGCTCAATGCAAGGAATCTGCACCAAACCGCCAACAGGATCACAAGTCAAACCAAGATGATGCTCAATACCAATTTCCGCAGCATTTTCAACCTGTTCAGGAGTGCCGCCAAGCACCTCACATAATCCAGCAGCAGCCATAGAACACGCGGAACCAACTTCTCCCTGGCATCCAACTTCTGCACCAGAAATCGAAGCATTGCGTTTAAACAGGTATCCAACAGCGCCAGAAGCAAGAAGGAATCTTACAATTCCATCTTCACTAGCACTATCTACAAACCGCCAATAATATTGCAAAACAGCTGGAATAATTCCAGCAGAACCATTAGTGGGAGCCGTAACAATACGACCACCACCAGCATTCTCCTCACTCACAGCAAGTGCAAAAAGATTAACCCACGCAGAATCGGAGCTTTCTAAAGCTGAATCAGCCCTACGATGATTCTGACGAAGCATATCTGAATTAGCAGCAAGACGAGCATACATATTGGGAGCACGCCTAGGAACATCAAGTCCTCCAGGGAGAATCTCCTGTTTAGAATTACAACCATTTTCCACACACTTGCTCATAACCTTCCACACATGTAGCAAATAGGAGCGAACGTAATCCGCATCCCCCTCATGCAAAGCAAGCTCATTTTGCCAAACAATATCACTTATATTCTTATGTTCTTTTTTGCAAATTGAAATAAGCTCTTTACAAGTTGAGAAAGGATAAGGAACAGTTGAATCATTGGAAGAATTTACGGAAGAATCGCCAGCAACCGTAGAATCGCCATTTACAGAATTATTTGTCGAGTCAGACTTAGAATCATCAACATTATTCGCATCGTCTAAAACGCGATCATGCAACCCAACCATTGCATCATTCGCGTTACCTTTGCGAATAAAACCACCTCCAATTGAATACCAAACTTGCTCGTCAACAGTGTTACCTTGAGAATCAAAAGCCACAAACCTCATGCCATTAGGGTGTGCAACCATGCGCTTCCACTTTTCAAAAATCACGTCTGAATCGTAATCAAATTCAATAGTATGACTATGAGCAAGAGTCAAAGTACCAGTTTTTTTACAATATTCGCGAATAGTCATCATGTGTTCTGTATCAACATCGTCAGGTAAATTACCCTCCAAACCTGCAACAGAAGCACGATCCGTGCCATGACCCAAACCTGTAAGAGACAAAGAACCGTACAATGTAACATGAACTCGCGCAACATTATTAAGCTTTCCGCTTTCCTTCAACGAGGTAACAAAAGCGTTCGCAGCGCGCATAGGACCAACAGTGTGAGAAGAACTAGGTCCTACACCAATCGAAAACATTTCTAAAATACTGAACACATATACATTGTAAGCATAATTTCAAAGGCACGACACGCAGCGATTCGATATACGTTGCGTTCAACATAAAAATAAAATGCACTACAAAACCCAAAAACCAACTAAAGTTGATAAAAGCTAATAAAAGCTAATCAGCATCTTCATCCATAGAAATATCTGCAGCAGAAATATCAGAAGAATGACTGTTGTCTAACCAACTTACGATTAGTCTGCTAAATAAGTGTAAAAGCATCCACACAACAAAAGCAAACATTACTGCACAAATCATAACAAACATATCGTTTCCATTAGTTGGAATGTGCAAATCAAAGAAATGAGCGACAAACGGTATAAACGCACCCACAACACCAGCCAGCGCAAAGCACAACACCATTATTCCACGCCAAGAAAAAATAGGTTTAGAAACAGTAGCTAAAACCACTACACCAAGCGCAAAAACAACAACCGCACAAATACTACGAGTCACATCCAAAGACTTGGCTGCACCAACAATGAGCTTGGAAGCACTCACACCAGAAGCATCTAAACCACGCACCAACATCATAGGAGCAAAAACAGCCGTAACCAACACAGATATAGCAACAGCCACACCATTAGGAAGAGCAAAACGCACAACACGATGCAAAAACCCTGGAATATAACGTCTTGAATTAGGAGCCAAAGCCAGCAAAAACGCTGGAATACCAATTGTTAACGAGCCAATATAAGTTATGTGACGAGGCAAATACGGGAAGTGAAGACCAAGAAGAACAACACCAGCCGAAATAAGTGCAGAATACACAGTTTTAACAAGGAACAAGCCTGCAACACGCTCCATGTTTGCCATAACCTGACGACCCCTAGCAACCACGTCTGGAAGATGCGAAAAACGCGAATCAACAAGCACAACTTGAGCCACAGCCTTAGCCGCAGGAGCAGCATTCCCCATAGCTACACCCAAATCCGCTTCTTTAAGCGCAAGAGTATCGTTAACACCATCGCCAGTCATAGCAACAACATGACCCTTAGCATGCAGAGCCTGAACAATCGCCTTTTTTTGATCTGGCAAAACACGACCAAGAACATCAACATTCTCAAGCACCTGAGAAAGCTGATTAACATCTTTAGGAAGATTCCTAGCATCCATAGCAACAGGCTTAGAATCGCCGGTTAATCCAACTTTTTCAGCCACTGCAGCAACTGTTATAGGATTATCGCCAGAAATAACACGGCATCTAACTCCCTGTTTCCTAAACCATGCGAGCGTTTGTCTAGCATCCGAACGAATTTTCTCCGAACAGCGAACCAAGGCAACAGGACGCGCATTAGAAGAAATAGTAGGAGAATCAGAAAAAGTAGAATCACATGAATCGCTGTCATCTAAAGCAAGGAGAAGCACACGCTCACCTTTTTGAGCATATTCGTTTACAGTATGCAAAATACGATCAAACTGCTCATGCGAGCGCATATTAGAATAGTTAGAATCAGAATTGCCGTCAGAACAATCACGAAACTCACGGATCGCACTAACCAAAACTTCTGGAGCACCCATGTACCAAGTTTCAAAACTACCATCTTTATGCTTGTAATTAATAGCACTCCATTTTCTAGAAGACGAGAACGGAAGACGATTATTTATTACGCAGCCAGAGAATACACCCTGATTTTCAACGTTTTTATCATTAAGACCTTTGCTAAAGGTATCTTTACTACCAAGACCTTCCATAATTGCTATACCAGTAGCATTTGGATTTTCTTCATTAGACAAATCAAATAAAGCTTGATTTACAAAACCGCGCAAACCATCATTCAAGTCGAAAGCATCCGCGCTGCTCTGCTTTGCAACATCACTTAAATTGTCATCAAGCAAATCCACGCCTACAAATGCGATTCCACCATCCGTAATAGTGCCAGTTTTATCCAAATTCAAACAATCCACTCGCGCCAAAGTTTCCACAGATTCTAGCTCTTGTATCAGAGTCTTCTTTCGAGCGAGGCGCATAGCAGCAACAGCAAAATTAAGCGAAGTTAAAAGCACAAGACCTTCTGGAATCATGCCAACAACACCAGCGACAGCAGAAACCACGGCACTACGCCAATTGCCAGTCTGCCACGCAAGCGCAAAACCACCAACCTTACTAATCTGAGACCATACAAGCAAAGCGCAAAGAGGCACAACAACAATCGTCATCCACTTTAAAATCGTGTTAATTCCGCGGCTCAAATCCGAAATTGTTTTAGTGTAGACCTTTGCTTGAGCAGCCAATCTAGCAGCATAACTGTTGCCACCCACAGCCGTAACACGAGCCAAAGCAACACCAGAAACAGCGGTAGAGCCAGAATATACGAGATCCTCTGCAGCCTTACGTACAGTTGCAGATTCGCCCGTAAGCATTGACTCATCCATCTCCAAACCCCAAGATTCAAGCACTTGCACGTCTGCAGGAACCTGGTCTCCAGCACGAACCCATAACAAATCGCCAAGCACAATATCGCAATGGTTTATAAAAACGTTCTTGCCGCCTCGTCGCACAATCGATTGCGAAGCCACAAGAATCGAAAGCCTATCAAGCGTGTGTTTTGCACGCAACTCAGTAACAACGCCAATACCAGTGTTAATCAAAATAACAAAACCAAAAACGGCATCTTTCCAAGATCCAGTAGCGAGCACAACCACCATTGCCACGAAGATAATCGCGTTAAAAAGTGTAAACACGTTGGCGCGCACAATAGAAAGCACAGACCTAGATGTTCGATTAGTCGTAATGTTAACGTCGCCATTTTCCACAGCATAAGAAACTTCATCTGCATTTAAACCAGACTCGTCAACTTCTGGTAAATCTGGCAAATCTTTCTTAATTACGCTAGTTCTTGTCATTTATAATCACATCCCTGCTGTGAGGCGTATTATCTATTAAGGATTGAACGATTTTTAGAAGAGATGAATGTTGAATTTTTCCCGATTTATCTACATTCGACTTATTATCCCTATTAAACTCAAACAAAGCTTGATTGTCTAAATCCTTGAAAATATACAATTTTGCAGCATACAAAGTTGAATCCTTCGGAGGATTTGTAGGATTCACAAGAGCTACTGGTATTCCAGCAAAACGAGCATATTTAAGCGCATCAATCCAAGATTCACGAGCCTTTAAATCTACATGCGCTCCACCAGCATTGCTTTTAACACCTAAATCTGTAGAATCTGAAGCATCAATATTAATGTTGTTAATCAAAATCATAGAAACAGGCTGCTCGGAAGCAGACTTAATAGCATCACTTGCAGCCTCATTAGCGTTCTTAACATCCGACACAGAAGCATAAGCTGCGCTCAAACCAGATTTTTCGCATAAATGAAGAAGCTTGGAATCAAGAGATGCGGATTTTGACCCAACTATAAGTAGCTTGATATCTTCTACGTCAATGCCATCGTGAACTATGTCGTCTGCCTTACCCGTATCCCCAACCGCGTGATTATTAGGCTCACACCCACTCAAAGACGCTACCGCCAATAGAGAAATCGACGCAGCTGCGCATAAACATGTCACGCGTTTAAGTTTATTCATAAGCACGTGCTTTGTTTTGCGCATAAGAGACATAATACTTTTATATCACAAATTGCATATGAAATACTTAAAAGGCGTATTACCATGATGTAACAGTCGTTGCTCTCCTATGTATATTAGATGGAGCTACAAGTATCTCACGATTAGTTCGATTAGGAATAATCTTATTTTGTTTAAATTCAGAATGCTGTTGATTGGATTCACTATCTAGTCTCTGAAGTACTAGTTGAATCGCAGTTTTTGCAACTTCTCTTGGAACAGTTGAAATATTAGTAATAGGCGTTGGGAAACTCTCTGCATAATCATCAGAACAATGTACGATAACCGATAAATCTTTCCCAGGCTGAATATTTCGTTCTTTCAAATACCATAACAACCACTGAGCTACACTAGGCTGACGAACAATAATACCAAGTCTATCATCTTTGTACTTCAATAATCTGTCAGCGCATTCAACAAAACCTGTCCAGTCTGGAGATTTTCTTGGGATTATAGAATACGGAATATTAAGCTTTTCACATTCTTGACGTATGGCCATATGGAACTCGTGAATAAAGAACATGTTTTCAGGCTCTTCAAAGTCTATAGAGTACGGGTTACTCACAGGCTCCCCTATTACAGCAATATGATGATGATTTGTCTCATATAGTTCATCAACTGCCATGCGTCCTGCAATACGAGCATCTAAATCTACGACATCCAAGCCCTGCGCATTTCTAGGTCTTCCAATTAGCACTGTTGGCTGAGTCAATTGGCAAACTACTGGTATACGAGGATCATTAGTCTCAATATCCATAAGGATAAAAGCATCACAAAGTGTCTTATTAGCTAATCTTTGTATACTCTTTGAATCATGTGCAGTTGTGTTAAGAATAACATCATATCCATGTTCTTCAGCATAACGAACTATGGTATCTATGTAAGGAGTAGTTTCATTTGCATCTTTATTGCTACGCATCTCTGCAAATAGTGCAATAATGTTCGTCTTAGATGTTCGAAGAATGCGAGCGCCAGCGTTAGGATGATAGTTAAGTGTGCGCATTGCATTGAGTACACGGTTACGTGTTTCAGGAGCAATCCCGTTTTTATCATTAATAACAAACGAAACAGTTGTTTGCGAAACTCCAGCTAAAGTCGCTACATCTTTACTTGTAGGAGCTTTGTAGGCAAATCCGTCTTGTGAAATTCTCATTGCATTACAACCTATCGCTAAGCAATTACAACCTTTGTACTACTTGCCATCAATCCCAAAATATACAGAATATATAGTATATACAAAATATACTCTACATTTTTTTTGTGAATATTGGAATTCGATCCAACGGCGTATCAACAATGATAGTAGTTGGTCCATCAAAAATAATTTTATCATCACTTTCCCAACTTCCATCAGGAATATAAACAGAACGCTGTTTTTGATATTTATGAAGAGCTGGAGCCACTATAATTCTGTCTCCAAGTAAGAATTGATCAATTATATCTTCACAATGATCGTAGTGGTAAGACATTGGTCGTACTATTGGCTCACCAGTATTAGCAGCATTTAATGCAAACTTTTGTATCGTCGGCAAATGTGCTTCTCTCGTTCTTATAGCACAAATTAGAGCTTTCATATGCTCTTTATCTAAAACACGGTGAGGTAAAGTAGAGAATTGCATCATAGGACATAATGCTGCAATCTGTGCATACCGAATAAAGAAATCTTGATCTATACTATTAGCATTTTGCATAGATTCAATTTCGCCTCCACCAATCATATCTGGACATGTGAATGCGTGACCAATAAGACCTTGAGCTATTATTTCTGGAATAAGCGATTGTAGACCTTCAACCCCCCACGATTGTGGCTTATCTCGTAAGCGCTGCGCTAAAGGCTGACCACCCATTTTCCAACATGCTCTAAACTCGTTGTAAGAGTAGCGCAACCCGAATTTCGCCCATCGCTCACAAAATTCTGCAGACGTCATTGATTCGTATGAAATGTCATCGTTATGACACTCATAAAAATCACCACCATCGAATTTAAACCCATCAACACCTATTTGTCTAAGAGCATCAAGCTTCTCTTCTAACCAAGAGATTGCTTTTGGATGCGACAAATCCAAAACAGCACTCAAGCCATTCCACCATCGTCGTATTGCTGTTTCCCCATTTACACTTCTCAATAAAAGATTTTCTTTTTCCAAATAACGGAAATTTTCAGAATCAGGACTAATGAAAGGCACTAGCCAAAGCATTACACGAAAGCCTTGTTCGTGCAATGAGTCAATCATTTTACGAGGTTTTGGGAAACGCGAAATATCAAATGTCCAATCACCATAATCAGGTGACCATTTGTCATCAATCATAATGATTCCAGATGGCATTCCTAATTCAAGAATCTGACGCGCATAATTTTCTACTTTATTTTGCGTTGGAGCATAAGGCATTTCGATCCAAGTATTATATTGCGGCTTATCAATAAGATCTGCAGGTATACTTCTACCGCTTGGTGGAAAATATTTATTGCAAGCATACTTATAAGCATCAGATAATTTATCCCCAACTTTGGTAAACGTTAGAGATGATGAATGTTCTATCGATAGAGTTCTATCTGCGAATGTAAATTTGAAAGGTTCTTTGCACCATACATATCGTCCACACGTAGATATTAGTAGCGGAGAAGATTGATTTGAGGCTTCAGGAACTTCTCTTAGTTTTTGAGTCCATTCAGACAAATCTCTTGTAAATACTTGTTTCCCAAATGGTTCATATATCCCATCAATTACTGTTCCACCCCACCAGCGCTCCCCTTCGAGCAACCTAATTGTGGTTACAAATTTATCAGCTATGTTTGAAGCCATGTTTGAAACTACATTTGTTTTTGTTGTCTCTGCTGTATTTAGCACATCCGTTGTGCGACTAATTTCCACGTTCATCTTGCATCCTAAAAAATATTATCTGTATACATTCAATTATTACTAATACGTATTATTACTATAATATTAATAATGGATATTGTCTAATATATATAAAATATTCTTTATCCATACAAGTTTATCCTGCTCATAAATAACGAAATCCCTTAATAAATCACTATTTTTACGCTTGTTATATATCTTTTTAAAAACACATATAACTATATTTAAGTTGCATTTTTATAAGATATGTGTCATACTGTACCTATCAGTACTAATACGTATTGAAAAGATGGTAGAAGATTTGCTATCACAAAGAAAGGAAATCACAATGAGGTGTGGGTTTCGAAATGTAAAGCGCACGGCGGTGGCACTGGTGACACTCGCCACAGTGTTATTACCATTGGGAGCATGTGGCAATGGAAATTCTGCTGGAAAAGTATCTATTTCGTTTTATTCTTACTTCAAGAAAAATCAGATAGGCAATGTAATTTCAGCATTTCAAAAAGCACATCCAAATATTAAGATTGATGCGCAATATGGTCAAAATTCAACGCAATACATCCAAACTCTGCAAACTCGACTAGCTGGCGGCACTCCTCCTACGATTTTCAATTTAACAATGGATAACCGCACTGACATAATGCAATCTGGTCAAGCTCTGGATATTTCAGGATCAAAATTCTTCTCTGGAATTGATGAATCAAACTTCAAGCTATTCCAACACAACGGTAAAACATATGGCATGCCAGTTTCTGCTTGGGTTGGTGCAATGTTTTACAATAAAGATATTTTGAAGCAAGCTGGATACACTGAATTCCCTAAGACATGGGACGACTTTATTACTATGGGCAAGAAGATTAATGATTCTGGTAAAGTCGCATTCTTGGAAGATTTTAACACACAGCCATCTGGCACATTCGAGGCATTATTAGCAAGTAAATATGCTTCTGACAAAAACGATAAGCAAGACGAAGTAATCTGGAACGGATCTTCAACATTTAGTAAAGAGTGGACTCCAGCATTGAGCGAATGGGCTAAAGCTATAGACGCAAAAGTCATTCCTCATAAGAGCATTGGCCTAACAGCAGATCAGGTAAAGCAAGAATTTGTCACTGGAAATCTTGCAGTTATGCGTTCTGGTCCTTGGGATTTGGCAGATGTAAAAGCCTCTGGAATTAATTTTGGTGTTGCTCCTATGCCTTCTTATAAGAATGGAGAGCAGTGGATTAATGGTGGCCCTGACCAAGGATTCGCTATTGCAGCTAAAGCATCTAAAGCTCAGCAAGAAGCAGCAAAAACATTCTTAGCATATTTGAACAGCAAGGATGGTCTTAAGACGTTCACAACAAATGCTGGAACTTTGTCATTATCTGATAAGTATCGCGCAGATCCTCCTGCTGAACTTGCTGGAGTTATTAAAGATTATTTCCAAAATAACAAATTCTACTGGGTGAACTTCTCCAAGTCTCCTAGCGCAATGATGACAGAGATGGCATCTCGTCAACAAGAGCTAGTTCAAGGAAAAATCACTCCAAAAGAATTCACTAAGTTGTTAGACGATAAATGGAATTCGATGAAATAGTATAAGCAGAATGGGTTGCACTCTGAAATTTTAAATCAGTAAAATCTGTTACAGAGTGCAACCCGTTTTCATTGACAAGAGTAATTTGCATCTGTAATCCTGTTAGCAATAGCAGATTTGTAGATCATAGAGGGGGCATTACTATGAGGTGTTCACCAAACAATAACAGCAATTCTGAGCAAATAAGACATAAGTTTTCTGTATCTTCAGCTGCCTTTAAAGATAATTTAACTTCATTTTGGTTCCTATTGCCAATAGTGATTATTTTTATTGTGTTAACTTTAATTCCTTTAATGCAATCAATTTTTTACTCATTTACTGATTTCAATGGCTACGATTTAAATTTTCACTTCATCGGCTTGCAAAAGTATCAACAAGTCTTTTCTGACACATCATTACTTTCAGCATTAATTTTTACATTGATGTATTCATTCATCGTTACCATCGTAGTTACATGTCTGGCAATTCCTCTAGCCGTTGTTTTAAATCAAGCAATGATTGGTAAGAGTTTTTTGCGATCATTATTCTTCTTCCTAGGAGTACCAGCACAAGCGGTAATTGGTCTAATTTGGCAATACATTTTTTCTCCTTTAGATTCTGGAGTCGCCAATCAAGTTTTACACACATTTGGCTTACCTTCTATTCAATGGCTTTCTCAAGATAACTGGGCACGTTTTTGCGTAATGTTCGTAGCAGTATGGATGCAAGTTGGATGGCATGCTACTTTATACATCGCATGGCTTCAGGCAATTCCAGCAGATCTCTATGAACAAGCGAGAGTAGATGGTGCGAATGGTTTACAGCGATTCGTTCATATAACTTTGCCACAGTTAATTCCAGGAATGGTTGTTTCAACATTTTTATTGATGACAACTGCTTTGAAAATATACGACTTACCATACACATTGACCGCTGGAGGTCCTGGTCATTCCACAAATACCATAACTCAAGCGATAATTATGCGCGGCATGGGACAATCTGACGTTGGTTTAGCATCAGCATTATCTACATTATTCACGATTGCTTGCGTAATTGTTATTGCAATCCAAATGAAGGTATCAAGCACAGTTGCAAGGAGATTCCAATAATGAACAAGCGTCACAAAATCGTATCTCAAACAGTTCGAACTATAGTTGTTTGGACAATTGCTCTAATATGCGCTGTCCCCCTGTACTACGTTGTAATTAGTTCATTCAAAACACCTATCGACATGATTAAACACCCATTGCAGCTACCAACACAATGGTTATGGAATAATTACATAGATGCGTTTGCAGATGGAACAATCATTCAAGCATTTATAAACACAATTATTGTGACTGCTGTTGCTGTTATTTTGCAAGTATTAATCGGATCACTTGCAGCTTATGGTGTAGTACAGAAAAAATCTCTTTTTACTATGATTATTGGGTCAATCCTAATGATTACATTTGCAATACCAGTACAAGCGACTTTATTGCCTTTATACCGTATGGAATCTTCAATAGGTTTAACAGATACTCTTACAGGTCTTGTAGCACTATATATGGGTAGCTGCGTCTTTTGCTATTTCCTTATTGTTGGCTATATGAAAGCTCTTCCACAAGAATTATTTGAAGCAGCAAAAATTGATGGCGCAGGACCATTCCGAATATATTGGACTATAGTTCTGCCTCTTATACGTCCAATTATTGTAGCCGTAGTTGTTTTCCAAACAATGGGCACTTGGAATGACTTTCTTTTACCAAGCGTGTTCTTATCATCAACAGACAAACAGACTGTTGTCTTACAGGTTTACAATGCTGTACAACAATTCACAACAAACTGGCCTTTGTTCATGGCAACGACTGTATTAGCTTTGATTCCAGTGTTTATTTTCTTCTGCTTCTGCCAGAAGTGGATAGTTTCTGGTCTTTTAGCTGGATCAGTAAAGGGCTAAATATTTATAGCTAAATGTTTTTACATAATTAGGATAATCAATGAAGATAATCAATTTTAATAAAAAGTGCATGTGCATATTTTCTGCTATATGTATAAGTACATGTGTTGTACAAAGTAACTGGTTTTCGGTGGCAAACAGTTTAGAAATCAATTCTAAGCATAGCCGTACATTTGAGAATAGAGACACTGATAAAGCCAAGACAAATATTCCTGTTCGTTTCATGATTGACGACAACGTAATAAAAACATTACAAGTCGATTTTAATGGCAAAGATTATACGATCTATGACAGTAATCTGCCAGAAAATCCTATTAGGAAAGGTAAAGATTTTCTAGGCTGGTTTTGGCGAATAAAAAGCTCAGGAAATGAATATAAGGCAATCTTCCCATTTAAATTATCTCTAATTCCTGAGACTCTTCATTCTGAACTAAGCAATGGCGTCACATTTTACGCAAAATTTGGTAAGAATATACCAGGTAATCAACTACAAAAACAAGGCTATCGTTTGATTTTTCATGATGAATTTAATGAAAATAATTTGGATACAAAATATTGGGTAAATAAATATCTATCTTCATGGAGCACTACTTCGCAAAATGCGAGTAACTATCTAGTTAATAATGGACATTTGCAATTACAGATTAATCAAAATTCTCAACCATGGTGTCCAGAATTTGATGGGCAAACTATTGTTAGCGGTATTTCTACCGGTAATCGCAATAGCTTACACAATTGGACAGGAAAAAACATCGTTCGCAATCCAGACAAAACAGAGCTAACTCATATTAATCAATATGGCTATTACGAGATGAGAATGAAAGGTCAACCTGGTTCTGCTAGACATAGCGCATGGTGGCTCTTAGGATTTGAAGATACTCCAGAGCAAAGTGCTGAAATTGATATCATGGAAATACAAGGCAGGGACAATCATAAGGTTCCACCAAATCTACATTCTTGGAGAGATAAAATTGCTTTTCCTCATTTTACTGGATTGAGATCGTATTACGACAAAAATAAGAGTTTCAATGATGAATATCATGTATATGGTTTTGATTGGCAAAAAGGTACAGGAACACGCTCTGGATACCCAGATCGTATCGTTTTTTATGTAGATGGTAATGAATACGCTAAAGTATCAGTAAATATTGACTATCCTATGATTCAGCTTTTGTCTTTATACGAAAAACGATCAGGAGGTTGGACAGGGTCATGGCAATGGGAGCCTTATCCTAATACCATGGATATAGATTATGTTCGAGTTTACAAAAAGTTGCCTAAAAATCAACATAATTTATCCTCCGATCAATTACATATTGTTAGCATTATTGCTGAAAACCCAATTGTTGGTAATAAAGATATAAATACAAAATCTTATGACATTAATGGTGATGGTATTAAGGATTATTATGAAAAGAACATATTAGGCACAAAATCATATGTACGCGTTAATTGGAGTGATGGAATAGAAACTCAAGAACCAGTAACATGGGATCCAATAACAGAAGATGATATTTCAAAATTACGTAGCGGTAAAACAGTAATGAAACGTGGGATTGTAAATATTGTTTCTTTGCAGAAGCATAGCAGTCATGTAACCCACATGGTTATCACGCCTGAATTTTCAGCAAACAACATGAAACGATATAGTTCTAATGGACTTGTTCCTGTAGAACCTCATGCTATAGATAATCTTTTTAATGGGGAGATCACCAATAGATATAAAACTGGAGTATTCGACTTTAAGCCTTCTCATTTAAAGCAAGAAAAGATATCAATTAATTATAAATTTGATAAATGTAGATCAATATCTGGCATAGAGTTCTACGCTAACTACGGTAATGATCAGGCAATTAAAAAATTTAAGCTTTCCACATCTAAAGATGGAATAAATTGGGAAAATATAAAAGATGGACAAAAAGATATGATTTTTACTATTCCTTGGAAAACTTCTCAAGTCCATATAGAACGCCAATATATAAAAATCCCTGCAGCTATTCTAAAGAATTCTTTTAAATACTATCGTATTATTCCTGTAGATATCGGAAATACTTGGCATCATATGGCTATGAGTGAAATACATTTTGTTTCTAAATAAATAGCAGCAACAAAAATAACCTCTAATAATCACATAACACATTCTTAGTACATATGCATGTTACTACTCTGTAGTGTTTTTGTTTTCAAAACTACGCATTTTGGGAACAAAAACACTACAACTTCATATATATTACATATTTCAACTCGAAGCCATAAAGCTCGCACGTTACAGCACGCTCACGTAATCGTAACCCTATTCTCACATTTGTTCCCTCTTTATACAAAAACGACTACAAACACGGGCGAAAATACACAAACACAGGCAAAGACGTAAGCGCACTTAAACCGCGCGAACGTCGAAACACACCCTACGCCATATTCACCCCATAGCACGTACAAATACAAGTAAAAAATGACCTGCATAGTGCATACGGTTATAAACTAGTCAGCCATGCAGGTTACGAGAATAAAAAAAGTTGCTCAGCTACAAGCAAAAAGCTATAAAACCGAGCAACCACTTTACACTGCTAAAACTGCTTACTTATTTTTGCGCAATCCACCACGACGAGCAGCAAATAGCGCTCCAGCAGCAGCGAGAAGCGATGCCAGCAGCCCAGTAGGAGCAACAACAGAACCAGTATTCATGCCACTGATTTCTCCACGCTTATTACTATCACTACTCATTTCAGCATTCGAATAAGCACGCATACCAGCAGACTTAGAATTCTTAATAACCTGAGCACGAACCTCATCACGAACCTGCGAAGCACGAGACTTAGCAGCAAGCAAAGCCTTACGCGCAGCACTCAGCTTCTCAACAGCAGCATTCACTTGTTCCTGAGTGCTATGAGGATCGGCCGCTACCTTTTTAGCTTCCGCCAAAGCACTATCAACATTAGATTTTGCCTTAGAAACATCAATATCCGCCTGCTTAACAGCTGGAGAATTCTCTACACCAGAATCGATATTTGCATCATGTGATCCATTATCATTGGATGCATTATCTTGCTTAGCAGCAGAACTGCTGGTGACACCATTACCACTATTTGTACTCTTGCTAACATTCCCTGAATTACTAGAATTGTCAGAGTTATCATCCACATTGTTCTGCTGCGAACCATTGGCATTATCGCTAGATTGCGAATCGGATTCAGCACCCTCGATCTGCAAATGCAACTCGCCCTTATCTACAATAGCTGGCGCATTATCATTCACACCAAAACCAGAATCACGAGTTTGCTCTGGAGTTGGAGTTGTATCGGGAGTTGGAACTGGAACAGGCTTTTGCTCAAACTCTGGATTCACAGGAATAACTGGAGACAGAGACTGAGTAGGAGCTACACCAGTCAACGCATTCTTAGCCTGCTGGAGCTTCTTCAAAGCAGAATCAACAAGAGCTTGACGCTCTGATTGAGTCTTAGAAGCAAGATCTTTACCAGTACCAGATATATCAGCCAACTTTGAAACGAGATCTCGCGCATCTTGCAAAGCATCATTATATGCAGTCTGTTTATCCGAAGTGTCATAGAGGTATGCAGAAGACATTCTCACAGTGCCTTCAAGAGCAATCTCTTCCTGCAAAGCACTAATATCAGCACCATTCAACGAAGATGCAGCAGTCTGAAGCTTCTGCAAAGCATTGTCAACAGCACTCTGTTTATCCTCAGGAGACTTCTGAGACTTATTGTTCTTCACTTCACTCAAAGCATTCTGAGCTTCAATAAGAGCCTGATCAAAAGTAGTCTGCTTATCTTTATCAGCGTTCTTATACTGCGGCTTATCCTTTATATCAGTATCCTTAGTAACTTCAGACTGCAGCTTAGATGTATCAACAACGCCATCCAGCTTGTTCGATGCAATTTCAAGATTATCCTTAGCAGTCTTTATTGCCTGCTCAGTCTTACCATTAGGGTTATTCAAGATTTCTTCAGCATCTTTCAGAGCCTTATCAAAATTATCTCGCTTATCTTGATTGGCATTCTTGTAAGACACTTTAGACTTCTTAGTATTGGCATTATCAACAGCGTTATGCAAATCAGAAATATCATGACCATCCAAACCATCGATAGCTTTGGTAAGCTTATTGATAGCATCAGAAATTTCCTTCTCTGTTGCACCAGCTTTATTTACGATATTTTCTGCAGAAGCTATAGCGTCATCAAGCGCTTTACTATTGGTATTAGAAGCATTCTTATAAGCAGGAGTACCCTTCTTACCTTTTGCCTCCGTAAGCTTTCCTGTCAACTTAGTCTTGTCAACACCATCAAGATTACTAATAGCATCATTAAGTTTATTTAATGCTTCATCAATAGCTTTCTGCTTTTGCTCAGGAGTGTTCTTTGACTTATCATTATTAGCGTCAGCAAGAGCAGACTCAGCGCGATTGAGAGCAGTATCAACAGCTTGCTTCTTTACTTGAGAAGCATTCTCATACTTAGGATCTCCATCAGATTTAGGATCAGTTGTTGACTTCTTCATTTTCTTTGCTTTTTCTACAGCAGCTTCCAAATCAGAAGTTTTAACCTTACCATTAAGATCGTTAAGTGCCTTATCCAAGTCGTCTTTTGCTTTACTGATCTCAACATCTGATGCGCCAAGCTTCTTTTCGATTTCCTCAGCATATTTTAACGCTTTATCAAAAGCAGATTTCTTATCTTCCGACGCGTTATTGTAAACAATTTCAGATTTCTTTGAATTTGCTTTCTTTATGGCATCATTCAAATCAGATTTATTATGACCATCAAGAGCATCAATCGCTTTCTTTAACTTAGATTCAGCATCATTAATAGACTGCTGTGAAGCATCTTTTTGGTCATAAACTTTCTTTGCATTAGACAGAGCAGTATCAAAATCATTCTTCTTATCTTTAGAAGCATTCTCATACTTTGGATTCTTCTTCTTAGAAGAATCATCCTGACCCTGCTTATTCTTGCCTTGCAATTCATAAGCTATCTCAATTTCATCCTGAAGCTTTGACTTGTCAACAGTATTACCACCGAGATCATTAACAGCTTTTTCAAGAGCTTTACTAATCTTGTCAACTTCATCAGCAGTCTTATTATCAGCAGAATCAGTCTTAACAAGATCTTCCGCAGCCTTTAACGCATTATCAAAAGCAGTCTTCTTAGATGTATCCTTGTAGCCATCAGACTTCTTAAGAGTTTCTTTCTGTTTATTGACCAAATCAACAAGAGTCTTAAGATCTCCCATCTTCTTGTCAAGCTCTTTAGCCTTAGCAACAACAGCAGTGATGGCAGTCTTAGCCTGATCAACAGTCTTCAAATTATCGCTGGTAGGATCAGTTTCAACATCATCAATTTTCTGCTTCAAAGCATCCTTTTGAGCTTTGTTAAGATTCGTGAGCTTATCTACATCAGATTTAGCATCCTTCTTAGCTTTATTTAACTCAGCTTCCTCAAGAATACCCTCAACTTCTCGCAAATCCTTAGCTTTATCAATGCGATTATTTAGATCTGTAGCTTCTTGATCAGTAAGATTACCTTTCTGCTTCAAATCAGCAATCTTCTTCTTAGCTGAAGCTTTAGCATCCTCAAACTCAGCATTGTTGAGGATTTCTGCAACTTTATCAAGACTATCTGCAGTACCTACTTGGTCTTGATACTTCTTCTTATCTTGTTCGCTGAGATTATTCAGCTTGCTAATCTTGTTTTTAGCATCAGTCTTAGCAGCATCAAGACCATTATTATTACTGTTATTAGCAGCAGTCTGATTCTGATTGCCTTTTAACGTAGCATCATTCTTGGCTTTGTTTACACCATCAGTATCCTGAGCTTCATTAACTTTCTTAATAAACTGCTCTTTGTCCTCAGGCTTAAGTTTGTCGTTCTTGCTAATTTCATCAATAGCAGACTGCTTTTGCTTCTCAAGCTCAGCTTTCTTCTTAGCTTCTTCAGCCTTGCCTGTGTCTTGCTGTTCTTGCTGATTCTGAGTTTGTATATCAGTATCAACCTTCGTATTATCTTTCTGCTGCTGCTGTTTCTGTTGTTGCTCAGCCTGCTGATCAGCTTGTTGCTGCTTTTGATCAGCTTCCTTTTGTTTCTTTTGATCCTGATCCTTTTGGAACTCGTTTATCTTCTCACGGATCTTTTCAGGATCAGTCTCATTACCAATCTTCTTTTTGAGTTCTTTCTTCTGATCTTCAGTTAAACCAAGATTATCCTGAGCATTCTCAATCTGCTTTTGAGCATCTTTCTTTTTCTTCTCATCTTGACCATGCTTATCAGCAGACTTAATAATCTTGTCTACATCGTCTGGCTTAGCAATCTTGTTGATTTCACTTTGATGTTCTTGCTTAAACTTATTGATTTCTTCATCATTTAAGCCATGCTTCTGAAGAATCTTGTCAATAAGATTCTCAGCTTCCTTCTTAAGTTCTTCAGGCTGAGGAGCAGCAGCATTAGATACGAAGCAGTCGTTCTTAGTAAGACTGAATGCTAAATCAGAACCACCATATTTACTAGATTTTCTAACTTCAATGGAGTCGCCTAAATAAATTGTTACAATTCCATCTTCACCACCAAATCCACCTCTAACCAATTTAAGATTAGATCCATTTTTTTCAATCCACTGTCCACTATATCTGTAAAGTTGCATTCCATTACCTATACTGTCACCAGTAGTGGTAAGTTTATTCAGTAAACCATCAGTCTTAGTTATAAAATCTGTAGTTATTTCAGCATTTCCTGATTTAACTTTCCAATTATCTTGAATGAACTTTATGACAAAACTATTCCAATCAGCAGGCTTTATATTATTCTTATCAGCAACAGCAATCTTAGTAATGTTGTACTTGTACCCATTATTATTTTTTGTTTCAGTTTTTGGCTTTTCTGGATTACCCTTGGTATACACCAACTCAGAATAGTCGAAGGTAGAAGTTGAATCATCATTAAACTTAACAGTCATAATATGCTTATCATTATCAAATGTGATAGCACTATTTTCATTATTACCTTTTAGCTTGCTTTTAAGACCATTATTGGCTGTTAATATAGCTTTTCTAACTTTATTCTGGTCTTCCTCTTTTAAACTCTTAGCATTATCAACTGCTGTACGATCTGGAAGTGTAATATTCGTCAAATCAGCAAGTGGCTTACTTTTGTACACCATCTTGCTGCCATCGAGCTTATCATTAGACTTATCAGTATAAGTTATAGTTACATCACCATTACTACTAACAGAAATAGCTTTTTTCTTAGCATCGTCTGTATTTGGATTTCCTATAGCATCCATGAATTCTTTGTTAGATTGATTAATTTCATAGATTTTTTCTAACAATGTTTTTTGCTCAGATGCAGACAATTTACTTGGATTCCCAACTGCCATTGGCACTGGATAGTAAGGGGTAAACTTATCTGCAAGTGAACGCTGCTTCTTTACAAGATACTTGCCTTCAAGCTTTTTAGTTGAATGAGTACCAGTTGTATCTTTGAATGTGATTGTTGCATCACCATTAGCAGCAACATCAACCTTTTCTATAAGATTCTCAATCTTAGTATTAGCATTCTTAATAGCATCTTCAACTTGCTTCTTCTCTGACTGATCAAGAGCAGTTGGATTCTTCACAGAAGTTAAATCTGGATACGTAATTTTTGTGCGATCTGCCAATGGTATGTAACGCTTAGTCAGATTCTCCTTAGAAATAGTATCCATAGAGTTATCTTTATACGTTACCTTTGCACTGCCATCAGCATTAACAGTTACAGCCTTTTTGAAAGCCTCTTCAGTTTGAGTCTGTTCCATACCTTTAAGCTTTTTCAGCACATCAGTATTACTCTTATTAGCATCCCACAGCTTTGTAAGAACATTATCCTTTTCGTCTTTCGTAAGACTCTTGCCATATTTCGCAGAATCAACCTCTACCTTATCATTGGGATAATTAAGCTCTAACTCCTGAGCATACTCTGGCAACGTTGGAGCAATCTCAACTTTGCCAACAGTGTAATGCCAGTTGCCCATTACTTGGTACACTCCGCCAGCAAACTTAAGAGGTTGCGTTTTATCTTTCAGTTTGATAACAAAGCTAATCTTAGATTTTCTATTGCCCCTACTCTCCCAGTTAATAATCAAGGCACTAGTAGCTTCCTTATATTTCTTAGAAGTACCGAGAGTATTACCAGATTCGTCATAACCGCCGGCTTCTCCTGTCATTCTTTCCCAGTTATTCTTAAACTCGGTAGCCTGCTCTCTATTGTTATCAAACCAAAAACGGCTTGCAGACTGATTCCAAGTATCCTTTGTATATTGTGTACCTGTTTGTTTGGAACCGCCATCACCAGTCAACTGTTCATCTTTATGCAAAGTAACTTTATTATCTACAATGTCAACATCCTTAGGCACGCTCGCCCACCAGAATGGTCGACCACCCCACCAATCGCCATTAGAATTAAACTGGTATTCGACCTTGTAATACTGTCCGTAAGTTTCTCTATCAGCCTTATTCTTATCAGTTACCTGATTCTTATCGCAAGGAAGTGCTTTAATATCAACATACTTCTGCGCTTTTGTAGAAGAATCGCGATTCGCATACCTATAGCTGCCGTCAGGCATATTCACGCCATTAGCCCATGCATGGTTAGATGGCAATCCTGCTCCACATGCAAGCAAACTTGCTAGCACTGCTGTTAAAGCAATTTTAGGAAGTACAGAGACTCTTCTAGAAGAAGTTGCCTCAAAGTTTGTAGACGTAATCGATTTCGCCATTGAATCGATAACAGAATTATCTAGGTACGAAGATTTTGTGCACTTTTTAGATATGGATATGTGTTTCGCGCTATTTTGTTTACTCGTCATATACTTCACCCTTTTAGGACGTCTATACTTTTCGACTTTTTGCATCACAGGCAAATATTTGTGCATAAAATGTAGAATAACTAACAAAACAAAGCACAGCGATAGCAAATTGCCAGTTAGAGCAATTTACCCCCCCCCCCGTGGAAAAATTCAATAATTTTGAGAGAATTCGTTGAGTGATTTTAATCACAGATTTATATTATTTTTTAAAAAATTACTGATTTTCCTTACTAAACATTAACAAAATAAGATTTACACAAATTTTCGCTATATTTTTTATTAATGATATTGATAAGCATAAGCTATACACGACATGCCGTTACACTCGAATACAAGTAAACCAACGCGGGATAAGAAAAACACTACAAGATAATCAAAATCACGTAAGAATATTCCCGCATTTGTTCCCTTTTTGAGCAAAATAGAAACAAACACAGGCGCGAGACCTGCCTTCGCGCTCAAAGCGTAGCGCGCGAACGACATGACGTACTTTGCGCCAGATTCAATATAGCTCGCGCACTACAGCATTATAGAAATAGCAAATCTCAGGCAATCACCTATTAACAAACTTGCTGTATGCATCCTCATCTGCAACAACATCAAGCTCACCAATCCAAATGAACGGATCAGTAGCCTTGCAGAAACCATACTTAAAGAAATAAAGACCATCGCTAACATCAAGTGAGAACACACCACCCATGTTAAAGTACTTCATTCCAAGCTCATGCGCCCACTGAATCAAATCCCATATAGACAAATACCCTGGGCTTACCTTGCCCTGCATGGTCGCGGTAGCACCATACATGTACCATAATTCACCGTTATAAGGCAAACCAATCATGCACGCAATAGTCTCACCCTCATAGTCCGTGCTATAAATTCTCATTTCTGGATAAGCCGCAAGCAATCTCTCAAAATACTCTTTAGGTCTGTATGTAATACCGTGTCTTTTTGCCATAATCTCAGTAAGCTCATAGAACTTGTCAATATCTTCCTGAGAACGACTCCACCTAGATGTAACGCCAGCTTTTAAAGAAGCCCTTATGTGCCTTCTTGTCATCGCACTAAACCCAGCAAGAAGATCATCCGTAGACTTACCCTCAAGGTCTAGCATCATCTCATATCGAGGATTGGAGAAAGAGTGAAGTTTTTCCCCATCGCTCCTAAAAGTAAAACCTTGCTCTCTATACTTCTTAACAAGATCTTGATCGTTTTGAACGCAAGGATCCATTCGCAGCAAAAACGCATTGTACTTTTCAATAAGAGGCTTAGCTTCTTCAATCAGCTTCTTAGTGGTTTCTATATCATAAAAATCACTTACTGGTCCATGAGGAGCATAGAGGAACATTTTATCATCAACAGCTTTTATGCCGAGAACAGACATTGCTGCTGTAATCTTACCGTTTTCTTCTAGATAAACGTATTCACTAATCCAGTTGCTTTTCACATCTGCCCAACGCATATCTTGCATAGCGTTTCCATAAGGCGAATGTTTTATGAATTCCTCATACTCTTGGACTTTAGAAGAATCATTTTTATCAAGTATCGGCATTTGTTCTCCTTTTTAGCTCAATACGTGATTTTAATTCAGTTTTACTCTGATAGCACGAGTTATACGCGATTTAACGAGTAAGCTTACGATGCAAGCGATGAGGACGAGCAGCTTCTTCACCAAGGCGTGCGATCTTATTTTCTTCGTAAGCTTGGAAGTTACCTTCGAACCAGTACCACTTTGCAGGATTCTCATCGTCGCCTTCCCATGCAAGAATATGCGTGGCAACTCGGTCAAGGAACCAACGATCGTGGCTCACCACTACAGCGCAGCCTGGGAAGTCAAGCAAAGCGTTCTCCAAGCTTTCAAGCGTCTCAACATCTAAATCGTTAGTAGGCTCATCAAGCAGCAGCAAGTTGCCACCCTGCTTAAGCGTCAAAGCCAAATTCAATCGGTTGCGCTCACCGCCAGAAAGCACGCCAGTAAGCTTCTGCTGATCCGAACCTTTAAATCCAAAGCTTGCAACATATGCGCGAGTAGGAATCTCAACGCCTGCAACTTCAATAAAATCAAGTCCGCCTGAAACAGCTTCCCACAAGTTCTTATTAGGATCCAATCCTGCACGATTCTGATCCACGTAAGAAATCTTTACAGTGTCTCCAACTGTAAGCTCTCCACCAGAAAGTGGTTCCAAGCCCACAATCGTCTTGAAAAGCGTAGACTTACCAACGCCGTTCGGACCAATCACGCCAACGATACCGTTACGCGGCAAAGTAAACGACAAGTCGTCGATTAACACGCGATCTCCAAAAGCCTTGTGAATATGCTTCGCTTCCAAAACTTGCGATCCCAAGCGTGGACCTGCAGGAATTTGAATCTCCGAAAAATCAAGCTTCTTGGAATTGCGTGCCTCTTGCTCCATTTGGTCGTAACGCTCCAAACGAGCCTTATTCTTGGCCTGACGTGCCTTCGGCGAGCTACGCACCCAGTCCAACTCATTCTTTAGGCGCTTAGCAAGCTTGGCATCCTTAGCGCCCTGGATTTCCATACGCTTAGCCTTGGTTTCCAAGTAAGTGGTGTAATTGCCCTTGTATGGGTAAAGCTGACCACGATCCACCTCGCAGATCCACTCTGCTACGTTATCCATAAAGTAGCGATCGTGAGTTACAGCAATAACAGCGCCTTCATACTTGTGTAAGAACTGTTCCAACCAAAGAATAGACTCAGCATCCAAATGGTTTGTAGGCTCGTCTAAAAGAAGCAAATCTGGGGCTTCAAGAAGAAGCTTGCACAGCGCCACTCTACGCCTTTCTCCACCAGAGCACACAGAAACAGGCGAATCTGGATCTGGGCATTGCAAAGCATCCATCGCCTGCTCAAGCTGAGAATCCAAATCCCAACCATTTGCAGCATCAATCTCTGTTTGCAACTTACCCATTTCTTCCATCAATGCATCAAAGTCAGCATCTGGATTTGCCATCTCTTCGCCGATTTGGTTGAATCGATCCACTTTTTGCGCAATCTCACCAAACGCCATCTTAATGTTTTCGCCAACCGTC
Organism: Gardnerella sp. c11Ua_71; assembly: GCF_055818025.1. Classification (NCBI taxonomy): domain Bacteria; kingdom Bacillati; phylum Actinomycetota; class Actinomycetes; order Bifidobacteriales; family Bifidobacteriaceae; genus Gardnerella; species Gardnerella sp. c11Ua_71. The sequence continues at coordinate 214,163 of NZ_JARFVR010000001.1, forward strand.
TTCGTTTCATCTAGAGGTGGCTCCTGCTGCAAAATTCCAACGGTATAACCTGGCGTAATCGAAGCCTCGCCGTTTGATACATTCTCCAAACCAGCCATAATCTTCAGCAACGTTGATTTACCCATGCCGTTAGGCCCTACAACGCCAATCTTTGCGCCTGGTAGGAAGCTTAAGGTAACGTCGTCTAGAATCACGCGATCCCCGTAAGACTTGCGTGCCTTAATCATTTGGTAAATAAATTCAGCCAAAGTAATATACCATCCTTAAAAATTGAATTTAAATTGAATTAAAATTAAATTATTACAGCAGATTTTTAAATTTTAGGTTTGTGTTTATGTTTTGTATTTCGGTTTTATACTTATATTTTTAAATTTTATATTTTAAATAATTTTAAATCGCAGCAGCTGACTGTGCCCTGTCGGAAGTACCACTTGATGCATCCGCACCATCTTCTGGAGGAAGTTGGCACATCCACTCACCCACAATACCAATAATCATGTCTACAAGACATACTATTCCAGCTATAATGCATTCACGAATAATGTTGGAATAGAGCGGAATATTTGCATGCGGCCAACACATGAATAGTTGCCCAGCATACCAGCCAGTTAGAATCGCTCCAGCCATTCCAAGCGCTTTTGCAAGCATAAGAGCTGCAACAGCAAGCTGCATATTTAAATGCTTATGCTCCTCTGGCTTTGCAGTAACATACTGATGCGTCTGCCAAGTAAGAATAAAGGTAATTATTCCACCAATTGTCATAAACGCAAGAACAACCCACGGCGCACCAGAAAGCGATATTGCGCTTGATTCCGTAATAGACACCAGGAATGCGCCGAATACAAATCCAAATAGCACCCCGAGTACAAAGTACCACCAAGGCGTGCGGTAAGCTTTCATCAACACTCTCCCATAATCCAACGTTCTGAATAAATACCGACTCGCGCTGCATCTGGTGCAAACGCAAGTTTGTACGCAAGTGGTTCTCCGTCAATTGAAGCATCTGGCTCAATTTGCATCCATGGCTCCAATTGTGCAGCATTTAGCTGTGAATCAAGCCTATCTGAATCCATAGTCTTTGTGTTTGAACTATCAGATCCGTATTGCCTCGTGCCTAAAATTCTCAATCGCAAATTTTGTTCTTGAGAAATTTGCATTTCTTTGATCTTAAGCGCTAAATCATCTTCTACCATTGTACTAGATACCACTATTATTGCAGAATATTCTTCGCCTTTATCAGAGCTTACCTGATATAACGCCGAAACGCCGTCTAATTGAGTTGAAATAGGTTCTTTCGATTGCTCCAAACTCGTGATTACATCTAGCATGGCGAATTTTGTTGACTCTGATTTTTCTCCCTGCATTGACACTACTGCAGTTGTGATAATTGGATTATAGCCAGATTGGCTATAGACAGAATCTAAAGAAGAATTAGAATCGCTGGTTGCTTGCGACTTATCTTTAGACTCATCTCTCGAAGTCTCATCTTGTAATTTTTCCTTCTGCTCAGCCGCAAAAAGCGACGCATCTGTAGGATTCGCCAATCCAAAAATCTGCGATGTTTCCACATCGTCTGCAACCCTACGAATCGTAATAGACACGCCATCTGCATTAGGTAAATCATAAGAAGCATCGTTAAAATCAGCTTTAAACTGCGCATTAACAGTAATCTCTGCCTGTTTAACAAGCCAAGATTTCATAGCTGAATCCAGTAGCCTTCCAGCCGTAAGCTCCAAACAAATCGAAGAATTCTTAGCAATATCATCATCTTGAACACACGAGTCCAAAACGCGGCTAAGTCTTTTAGAAATCTGGGCAATATCAACCGTTTGGGTAGAGTCGCCAGCAACCGCTGCCCTCAAATCTAAACTCAAAACAGCATCAACACTAAGGCGAGTATATAAGCCAATAAAAGCATCAGTATCACTAGGTTTAATACCACTTAACTTAATTGTGTCCATAATCGCCTCCCAAAAATATTATACGCGCGATGCTTTGCATAATCGCTAAACACCGCGCGTAAAATTGTTAAATTAAATTATTATTTAAATTAAATTATTATTTTAGACTTTTATCTTCATCTGTAGAATCAGCTGGCGACTTATCCTCAGCATTATCCTCAGTATTATCCTTAGAAGAATCACCCTCAGAGGCATCATCCTTAATAACACCAATATTTCGCTTCAAGCTTTCTGGAATCTCTACAGGAGGAAGAGGTGAATCTGGACGATCCGAATTAGAAAGCCACAAATCGCGCTCTGGAGCCTTACGAATCTTAGAGAAGATTTGCTCAAGCTCTTTCTCGTTAAGCGTTTCCTTAACAAGAAGCTGACGAACCAACTCATCCAAAACATCACGATTATTATTAATAATCTCCCACGCCTCAGTGTGAGCCGTTTCAATCAACTTGTGAACTTCTTCATCAATCACTTCGGCAGTTTTATTAGAGAACTTACGCGATTGCAAAGAATCCAAAGAACCAGAAGAATCCTGATCAGCGTCCATCCACTTTACGGCACCAAGCTTAGAGGAGAAACCATATTCAACAACCATCTTACGAGCGATTGCTGTAGCTTTTTCAATATCGTTAGAAGCGCCAGTAGTTGGATCGTGGAACACAACCTCTTCCGCAGTACGGCCGCCCATAGCATACGCCATTTGATCAAGCAACTGATTTCGAGATTGAGAATAGCGGTCGCTAGTTGGCATAACAGCCGTGTATCCAAGAGCGCGTCCACGAGGCAAAATCGTAACCTTAGTAACAGGATCCGTATGATGCAAGGCAGCAGCAACGAGCGCGTGACCACCTTCGTGATACGCAGTGTTACGCAACTCATCCAAAGCCATGCCCTTAGACTTCTTTCTAGGACCAGCTTGAACGCGATCAATCGCCTCGTCAATAGCGCGATTGTCAATAAGCTGAGCGCCAGAACGAGCGCAAAGCAAAGCCGCCTCATTAAGCACATTAGCCAAATCCGCGCCCGTAAAACCAGGAGTTCGAACAGCAACCATATGAAGATCAACGTCTGGAACAAAAGGCTTGCCTTTAGCGTGAACCTTAAGAATCGCCTCGCGACCTTCCAAATCTGGAGCTTCCACAGCAACCTGACGATCAAATCGTCCTGGTCGCAAAAGCGCAGAATCAAGCACATCTGGGCGGTTCGTAGCAGCGATAATAATCAAATTAGTGTCGTTATCGAAGCCGTCCATCTCTACAAGCAGCTGATTAAGCGTTTGCTCGCGCTCATCGTGGCCGCCTGTCATACCGCTACCGCGGCGTCGTCCAACTGCATCAATCTCATCAATAAAGATGATTGCTGGAGCGTTCTTCTTAGCCTCATCGAATAGCTCGCGCACGCGAGAAGCACCAAGACCAACAAACATCTCAACAAAGTCCGAACCAGCCATAGCATAGAACGGCACACCAGCTTCGCCTGCAATAGCACGCGCAAGAAGAGTCTTACCTGTTCCTGGAGGACCATAAAGCAGCACACCGCGCGGAATGCGCGCTCCTAAAGCCTTGTAGCGAGAAGGATCCTTAAGGAATTCCTTAATTTCCTCAACTTCTTCTACAGCAGACTGTTCACCTGCAACATCAGCAAACTTAGTCTTAGGTGTTTGACCTTCCAAAAGCTTTCCGCGACCACGGCCGCCACCCATTCCAAGCATTCCGCCGCCAGCGCTTGCCATTCTGCCAAACATAAACCAAACAAGTCCAAGCAGAATCAAAATCGGCAGCATAGATGTGATCAGATAAGAAATTATGCTAGAAGACTGCATGCTAACAGTCCAACCATTAACTGGCTTAGCTTTTTCAATATCCTGAACAACAGTCTTACTCTGAGCAATCGTATAGTAGAATTGCACGTCTTTTCCATAATCGTGCTTCTGCTTATCGCGCTTATCGAGCTTAACATACTTCTTGTCAAGCGTAAGCTTTACAAGCTGTTTGTTGTCAATAACCTCTACATAATTTGCACTACGCTTATGAAGCAACTCCAAGCCATCTTGCGTATCAATTGTTTGTGTACTGTTATGCACAAACAATTGGAATCCTGCTACAGACAATATCACAAGAAGAACAATCCAAGTCCAAGGAGATTTAAAGAACTTACGACGAGAATCAGGATTATTATCATTCTGCGAATCATTACCATTCTGATTCTTATTGCCGTTCTTGTTTTTATTGTTCTTATTATTCCCACTATTCCTATCTGGATTTTTTCCAAAATTAGGCGGAAGGAACGGATTATTCCCGTTACCTCCCAAAGGACTTTTCATAGGTCCACCCATAGGTCCGCGAGGCGACATTGGAGAAGCGCCCATATAATCAGGCTCCTTTCAGGATCCTTCCGAAGGCTCCTTACATAGAAATATGCTTAAAACTAGGATTAAATCCTACTATTTGGTTTCTATTATCCAGTACTTAATTATTCAAGATTACATAAAATTAATCAAGATTTTTTAAGACTAACCAAAGTTTCTTAAGATTACTACTCAAAATCAATAAAGAATACTTAAGATTCATACACAGATGGCTTAAGAACCGCGATAGAATCAAGATTCCTATACTTTTCGTCGTAATCCATTCCAAAACCAACTACAAAAGCATCTGGAATCTCGAATCCAACGTAAGTAATATCAACTTCAACTTCGCGACGAGCAGGTTTAGTTAGAAGTGCAAACACCTTCACACTCGCAGCGCCTCTGCTCTTAAGCTCTTTAACGAGCCAATCCAAAGTCTTGCCAGAATCAACAATATCTTCAACAATAAGCACGTTCCGTCCGCGAACATCAGTAGTCAAGTCCTCACGAACCGTAATCTGACCACTGCTTTTAGTGCCACTGCCATAACTGGAAAGACTCATGAAATCCATAGGAGCATTAAGACTAAGCTCCTGCGAGAAAACAGCAAGCGTGTTAACAGCACCCTTAAGAGCTGCAACAAGCAAAATATCGCGGTTCTCGTAGTCTTTACTAACTTGATCCGCAACCTCACGAATACGCTTCATAAGTTCTTCGTGACTGATCAATTCGTAATCAATATCATCTCTTATATCAGCAATCTGCATGCTAACTATGATTGCATAAACGAATGACGGACGTGTTACAACTTACGCATTATGATTTAGATGCCAAGCGCTGTGGAGATTCGAGATTTTTTGCAGCGAATGAAGCGAACCTCAGCATGAAATGGTGATTCGCTGAAGTAGCAAGAAAAATCGAGAATCTCGGTGATTAAGCTATACGCAATTGTTTTAGTACGTAATAGGGCTGGGTGATTCTTGGTCGAACAGTATAAGAGCGGCAGCCGATACCAAATAATCCAAATGATCAACCACTACAAACAAACTTCAACCCAAAAACAAAATCAAAACCAAATCGGAACAACCGCAACACCGGACAACACGTAAGAGGCGAAGCGTTGTGAGACAAGAAACACCAAGCCCTCCTACACACCAAACAAGGAAGTTCAACAAGCTTCAACATGGTATACATTTACGCAACTTACACATTATGATTTAGACTATAAGCATGGTTTACTCACCTAGTTGGCGTAAAGGAATTGGCGAAGTAAAACGCTGCTTCGATAATCTTGGGCTAGAAGTGCAAGGTCCACAATTCTTGCAGCACGGGCAACATTTGGCTTTACCAAACGCACCAATCGTGCTGGTAGCATGCTCTGGAGGACGCGATTCGCTAGCATTAACAGCGCTGGCAGTCAAAGTATGCGCGAGCAGAGGTATTCGATGTGCGGCGATTATAGTGAACCACAACATGCAAGAAGGATCCGCAAAAGTTGCACAAAACGCTGCTAATACTGTTGCAAGTTTAGGAGTAGACAAATCACTTATATTCGTTGAGTCCGTGCAAGTTAAAGATGGCGAAAAGGGAGAAGAATCTGCAGCAAGAGACGCTAGATACGCTGCTATTATTGGCGTGGCTAAGGATTTGGGTGCATCCGCAGTTCTTTTAGCGCACACGGCTGACGACCAAGCAGAAACAGTGATTATAGGTTTACGAGACTCTGCAGGTCTTGAGGCTGTAGCTGGAATGAAAAATATTACGATTCGAAGTGGAATACGTTTTGCTAGACCGCTAATTAATATTAGAAGGCTTGAAACAACTAGTATTTGCAAAGATTTGGGCATTGAGTGGTGGGATGACCCAACAAACGGCGATTTAACACAAAGCGATGTTGAACTGCCAAAGTCATACCCTCTTCGCTCAAGAATAAGACATACTCTAATGCCTTATATTTCACGGTTTTTTGCTACAGACATGACTTTACTACTTGCCAAAGGTGCCAAATTTGCACAAGACGATTTAGATTACATTAATTCTCAAGTTGACATAATAGAAAAAGAGACGATTTTAAAGCAAAATTATGATTCTTGCGCACACGAAGTAAAAATAGCAATATCACCTTTAACAAAACAACACACTTCGATAAGACGCAGAATAATCGCCCGCGCTCTAACCGCCGCTGGAATACGTTTTTCGTCAAATCATATAGAATCAATCGACGAGCTAATTACAAACTGGCACGGTCAAAAACCTGTAGCGCTGCCTGGCGGATATGCGGCAAGCAGAAAATCACAGACTATAACTATTTGCGAACGCTAGCGATTTCCCGATTTTGTTGCTGATTTTTCCATTTTGAACAACATTCTCGGTAAGTCGCTCGCGCGTTACAGCGCGCGAACGACTTCGCTTGCGTTGAAAGCACACCGTGCTTTCAACCTTAAGCAAGCTCAGCGCGCCAAATTGCCTTCGCGCGCTACGCTTTAAGCGCTCCGGCAGGTTGGCGCGCACTAAAGATTAGTCAGCTCGGCCATCATCTTATTAATGCCAACATAAGTGTAGTTAACATCTCCAGGAGGATTAACAACAACCGCAAAGGTTAGCGCGCCTCCCGACTTTCTAGAAACGTTGCCAACCATAGATGACACATCACCCAGAAAACCAGTTTTAACACGCAGTAAGCCAGCTGCCGAAGGATCTGACAAACGATGGCGTGCCGAAGTGCACCATACACCAGGTAAAGCTAAGCCTTCTGCTGCAGCAGCACCTTTACCGATTTTAAGATTCTGAGCCTGAACTTGCACAAGAGTCACAGCGCGAACAGCGGACTTAGGTGAAAGCCCAGAACAATCAGACATGTGCAATCCGTTTACATCAACGCCTAAATCGCGCAAAACGTCGCGTACAGCGTCTGTGGCACCTTCTGGAGAATTACTTTTACGCATAGCGAGCGCAGTAAGACGACCAAATTCTTCCGCAATAGAATTGTCCGAATGCCTTAGCATATATGCCATAATTTCGTTAAGTGGAGCAGAAGAAACGCAGGCTATTTGCTTAAAATCAGAGGAAATCATCGGTTTTCTAGAGCTAACATATATGGATGATAATCCATCAATCTTGGAAGTTTTGCCAATTTTTGCAGAATCAGTGCTCCAAGTTCTCACGTCAATACCAAATTTTTTGAGTAGATTCGCAAAAATTAATCCCGTACTTACAGCTGGATGCCGATCTAAAAGTGGATAATCATCTGGGTCATCAGCATCATTGCCAGCAGCCACCCATGCTGCAAGATTACGATCTCTGCCTTCATCAACAGCTAAAGACGATGTTGGCGCATAAAAACGTCCTTCTTCATCATTTTCATGAATCAAATCAGGATAGCGTTTCTCTCCAAACAAGGAATCATCAACAGCAAGCTCAACAACTTTTACACCTTGTTTTTTAAGCGAATTCACAGTATTGCTAGCAAGGGTTTCAAGACCAGCTCTACCATTTACATGATTTGGATCATTGGTTGCAGCACCCATCAGCATATCGCCGCCGCCATGAAGAACGAGCCTAGCAAAACCATTTTTCACTCCAGATACAGCAGAATCAGCATTTCTAGAGCTTCCAACATAGTTTGCGTAAACTGTTGTAGAAAGAGTCGATCCCATGTCTAGAACATGCGAGGCAGCTAGAGCCGTAAGCGTTTTCATAGTAGACGCCGGCTGCAAAGCAAGATTTTCATTTTTAGCAGCTATAATCTTTCCGTTTGCATCAGCAATAACAACTGAAGCATTAGGACCAAGACCTGGATATTCAAAAAATTCCTTCAAAATCTTTTCCGCAGCAGCTTTATCAACAGACTTGTTTTTATCTAATTTCTTTATTAAAGACGCGTAATGTGCTATTTTCTTAGGTTTTGGACTGCTTAACTCTTGCAAAGATTCACTGTTTTTAATTGCCATTCGCGACTGAATAAAATCGCGATTTTGCAAAAGATCTTTGCTATCGAACATAATGTAGCCGCACATTAGTGAGACTACACTAGCAGCTGCGATTAAGCACACAACAGCGCGATTACGCGACTTTGGCGGCTTTTGCGCGCCTAAGCTAGATGTAAAACCAGCTTTTTCCCTAGCCTCTTTCGACGTGAAAGCATCTTCTGGAATCTCGACTATGTTATCTAGATTCTTAAGGTCTTCATCGTCTTGCATGCGCACGCCGCCTATGTGTATGTACTTAAGTTGTATGTGTATGTACTTAAGTTAATTGCAATTCTTTACAACTATACAAACTATACACTTGCATATGCCGAGAGTAAGTTTGTGCGCATAATTTTTAAAGGCGTGCGCAGTAATACTCAAGCAGTAATCGATGCGAATCTGCGCAAGTTTTCTACAATGCGAATTATGCGCTTATCCATCACTTTACCGCCCAAAATAACGCCAACAACCAGAACGATTGCACCGTTTATTACAAACAGTATGCTTGCAATCCACAAAAGATTCATGTTAATAGCCACAAACACAATAGCCAAAGCAATAGACGGAATCATGCATACGAAAGATAGCAGCATAAAACCTATTGGAGCAAAAGATCTAGCGCCAGCAGAGCCTTGCGGCCTAGAAAATGGCTTTTCGATTGATGATACAGGGTACATTGCAATGCACGAAGAGATTAAGCCGATTCCTATGGTAGCAAAAGCTATTCCGATTGGTGAAAGAGTTTGGAACAGAATTGCATTTACACTTTGATGAACATTTAATACGAAGAAAAGAAAAACGTAAACTCCTACTCCAATAATCGCAAAATACACAGCGCAAATGGCGGACCAAACTATTGCGTGCGCTAAGCGATCGTGCAAGCCTTTTACACCAATAATCGCGTGCATAGTAAAAGCTGTGCCATCGTATGCAATATTGTTTCCAACAACCATGCCCATAAGCGAAGCAGCATAGATAAGCCAGCAAGAAACACCTAAGTCCTGTGCCATAGAAGCAAATCCTTTAGTTTTGAAAGTAGCTCCTCCTGCAACTATCAGCATAAAAAGCGGCGTAAGAAGCAAAAACAGTTGACGCATGTCTCTTCTCATAACGCTAATAATTCGCGCAATAATCGCACCAACTGTGTTGTCTGGAACTGCTGCAAATAAGCCGATTCCTTTAGTTTTAACAACTGTTTTTTGCTCGCCGCGAAGTAGCTTCGGCTCTAATTTTGCGCAAAATACGGATATTGCAAAGCAAACAGCAATCGTTACAACGCAAATAAAGAAGCGAATAACAAGCGCAAGCCAATTGCCATTAATGGCGTCAAGAGGCAAAGCCATAGCCGCACTTAACGGCGTAAAAGCAGACGCAGCGCAGAAACTTGAGCCGAGCACAATTCCGCTTGGATTTTTGTTACCAATATTCACAGTGGCAACAAAAATCATGTACGCTATAAAAATGGCAAAGTAGAAAATGTTTCTTGAATGCTTGTTTATTAAAATAGTATCCAAAAGTTCAATAAGCATTTTGCTTAAAGACACGATTGTTGCAACGTAAAGCGGAGCTGCAATTACGCTGACTAAAACCGGCACAATTCCAAAGCTTCTGTACGCTAAAGACCACAAAGCAAGCGCGATTGTGCAGCTTATTGAAAATGCTCCAAAAAGAGAGCCAAGAAGCATGCCAGCTTGCTGCTTTACGTAAGGAATGCCATAAAGCGCAAAACTGCGCGATTTTAGTGTTGTGTCGCTGCCTAACATAAACAGGTTTATAAACAGCGTAAAAATTGACACAATCGACATAACCATTATTGGAGCAAGTTGGAATTCCTGCCAATTTTTAGCGTCTGCAAGCATTCCTGGATCAATGTACTTGCCAGTTTGCCAGCCGGCAAAACCAAGAGCGCATATAATCGCAAGCCCAAAAACAATGACTATACCAAAGCCAATTTTTTGCCACATTGACTTTCGCATAACAGAAAAAGTAAGCGCCCAGCGAAGGCGAACCATTGTGAAAATCATAGACATTACGGCTCTCCTTTTTTAAGCGTTGAGATCGGTGGAAGATGCAGGAGCATTATCAGATTTACCGCCATTAAGCCAGTCGATGCGTGCAGCAGCGTGACGTCCGCCAACAAGCTCCATAAAGCGATCTTCAAGATCTTTGCCCTGAGCCACCTCTTCAAGAGTGCCAGAAGCTGCAACATGACCTTCGTTAATGATTGCCACGTGCGAGCACATTTTTTCAACCAATTCCATAACGTGCGAAGAAATAATAACCGTACCGCCAGTAGAAACATACTCGGCGAGAATATCCTTCAAATTTGCGCTAGAAACAGGATCCACTGCCTCAAAAGGCTCATCGAGCACAAGCACGCGCGGGCTGTGAATCATAGCTGTTGCAAGGCAAATCTTCTTAGTCATACCAGTTGAATAGTCAGAAACAATAGTATTTGCAGCTTCTGTTAAATCGAAAGCAGAAAGCAAGTCGTTTGCACGCTTTACGGATTCCGCGCGACTCATATCGCGAAGCATGCCAGCGTAAGTTAAAAGCTGAAGACCAGTAATCGTCTTAAAAATCTCATCTGCTTGTGGCATTAAACCGATTGAGCGCTTAGCGCTATTTACGTCGCTCCAAACGTCGTTGCCAAAAATCGAAGCCGAGCCAGCATCTGGCATAAGCAAGCCCGTAAGCATTTTAATCGTAGTGGTTTTGCCAGCACCGTTCGGACCTACCAATCCGTAGAAAGAGCCTGCTGGAATGTCTAAAGAAAGATTATCTACAGCAACTTTTTTTCCAAAAGTCTTAACAAATCCGCGAATAGAAACCGCTGGAACTTCTTCATTAGTAGCGTCGTAAGCGTTTACGCCAAAAACTGGAACACTGCCAGACGCATTTGCAGAAGGAACAGAATCTACCATAAAAACCTCGCAATACACAGATAAACGCACGTATTGCGCCACATTATTGCGCAATCGCACGTTTACATCAAGGCTTCTATTATCTCATATATTGCGTATGAACGCACTACGAGATTGCATAAATTACACCGAGCTAGGTAGAGATTCGAGATTTTTCGCAGCGGATGAAGCGTATCGCTCGCGCGGATTAGCCGCGCTCACGCCTTCGCTTGCGTTGAAAGCACACTGTGCTTTCAACTTTGAGCAAGCTCAGCGAATCGAAGTGCATTCGCGCGCTACGCTTTAAGCGCTCATGCAAGTCGATTCGCAGTCCTCCGATGGTGATTCGCTGAAGCAGCAAGAAAAATCGAGAATCTCAGTGATTAAGCAATACGCAATTGTTCAAGTACGTAGGAGGGCTGGGTGATTCTTGGTCGAACAATATAAGAGCGGCAGCCGATACCAAATAATCCAAATGATCAACCACTACAAACAAACTTCAACCCAAAAACAAAATCAAAACCAAATCGGAACAACCGCAACAACAAACTACACGTAAGAGGCGAAGCGTTGTGAGACAAGAAACACCAAGCCCTCCTACACACCAAACAGGAAGTAGCGCAACACCAAACAGAGAATTTCGCGCGCTCGCTCCGATTTACCGACCCGTGTGATGAATCGGCTTCCACTCGCTCTTAGAGAACACAGCTTGGAACGCAATCGGCACGTACGAAAGCATAAAAATAGGGAAGCTTAGTGCGTACGCAAAAAGCTCTTTGTTAGTGGCTCCAAGCTTATCGTGTTCTACAAGAATGGTAAGCGAAACAAACACCATCATACCTAAAACGCTTGTGACAGTAGTGGTTATAAAGTTAAGCGTCGAGTCAATCTGGCTTGTCCAAGTGACGAATCCAAACGCGGCAAAAATAAATCCGAGTATGAGTCGCACAATCGCAAGCACCATAAACGGGCATAGCATAAGCGTAAAGTCAACTGACGAAAAATCGCGCTCGCGGATTCCGTGACGTATAAGAGCTGCTCCGTAATAGCGGAACACTTGCAAGAAGCCTTTACTCCAGCGCAACCTCTGTCTCCAGCTTTGCCTAAACGATACTGGCTGCTCGTCGTAGAGAACCGCCGATCCGCAATAACCCACTTTGTCACCGTGCAAAATCGAGTCCATTGTAAACTCAAGGTCTTCTGTAAGCAGATGGAATTTCCACCCGCGATTTCTGTGCATGATTTCGCGCGAAAACATGAATCCTGTTCCGCCTGCATGGCAGCTAGACCCAAAAAGCATGCGCGAATTGTTGGTAAATCGCGATTCGCGTATAAACCACAATGCCGACCCAGAAGACACCCAATTATCCGATAAATTCACTGAGTTTCGGTAGCTTGTTAGAATCTGGTATCCTGCATGGAATCCTTTGTTCATCTCTTCAAAATAGTGCAAATCCAGCTTATTATCGGCATCGAAAACAAAGTACGCGTCGTAATCTTTGTCTTTTCCAAACTCCATTATGTGATCCAGCAGGTAGCTTAAAGCGTAGCCTTTGCCAATATGCTGCTTATCGAATCGCTCTATAACATTGCACCCGTACTCTCTTCCAACTTGCGCCGTGCTGTCGGTGCAATTGTCGGCGACTAGCCAAATGTCGATTAATTTTTGATCGTAAGTTTGGGATTGTATGCATTTTATGAGGTTCCCTATTACAGCTTCCTCATTGCGCGCGGATATTAGAACGGCGTAATGCTTGTCCATTGGTGCTTGCGGAAACACAATAGGCTTTGCTACAAGCGATGCGACTGCGCAAACACCTTGATATACAACGCTACTTACGCCAATTATGATTACTAAAACGTCGAAAATAGACAAAAGAATCATTTATTCCACCCACTTCGTGGATTACTATTTGAGTTTGTTGCTTTTTTATTTTCTTTTTTATTTTCGTTTGGAATTGTACCAGATTTATTTGTTTTTGACTTTAGTTCTTCCTTATCTTGATCGGTTGCTTGCGACTTATCCGAATCTGAATTTTCTGCGCGTTTTTTAGCAATATCCTTATTTACCGCGTCTAAAATATCGCGTGAAATTGCCATAGTTTCAACATACCCAGAATCGTCAACTGAATTTTCATTTTCAATAGTTTCGTCTGAAGAATTATAGGCTTGCTTATACCAATACATAATGTCTTCGTTAATAGATACTCGAGATGAAGAGCCTTTCATAACTCTAAGCACACTATCTTTAACAGGTTTAACAAAACTGTTTCTTATAGTTTCAACACTCGTAACCATAATTGATTTACGATTAGGCTTTGGATCGTCCATTAAAGGTGAAGAAACTAGATTGTATTGTTTTGTACAAACTTTGAGAATTGCCTGCAAACTAGCGGTTACTGGAAGTGCTAAGAATGCACCGAGAGCACCAAACACAGCACCCATAATCAACACCGATAAAAAGGCTACGGCAGGATTTAAGTCCATGGTTTTTTCGGAAATCTTAGGTGAAATCACCATGTTTTCAATCTGCTGATAAATTGTCACAAAAATCAAAACTGCTATAGCTGATCCAAAACCATTAGATCCCCACGCAAATAAAATTGGCAGTGCTCCACCTAAATATGTTCCTATTGTCGGAACAAATTGCGAAACGATTCCACAAAACAGTGAAAGCGGAAGCCAATATGGAACATTCATGAATATTAGGAAAATCGCAGTACCCGTTGCGTTAATAGCTGCCAAAATTGTGCGCGAAAATAGGAAGCTTGATATCTGCTCCTGTACAACGGACCAGATAAATAAAAATCGCCTCTGAGACTTAGGATTCAACAGCCTACACACACTTCTGCGCATAGAAGGACCAGCTGCAGAAATGTAATAGGTCACCATAAGAATAGTGAGTAAATCAAGCAAAACCGCCAATAATCCCCACGTTGTATTAATTGCTTGTCCAGCAAAATCTACAACCCAAGAGGTTTGAACGTGTTTAAGAATTTCCATGCCGAGTTGCTCAATGTTTGGCATTTTGAAACCAGTGGAATTTAGTACAAAATGGGCAAACTGGTTGTATAAATCAGGTAGACCTAAAACCATGGAAACTGCTTGTTGCACAAAAAGATTACCAAAAAGCACAAGAAGCAAAATAACTATTACAAGCAGCCCAAACAAGCTTGCCAAAGATGCAAAAGCTCTACTCCACCCGTGTTTTATGAGCCGCACAACAAGAGGTTCAATTGCCAACGCTATAAAAATGGATACTACAACATCGAAGACTATAAAGGCGATATTTCCCCAAGCAAACCATACAAAAATCGCTACGAACGCTGCAATAACAGCATACATAAGCGCGCGGCTAAGCCAATCTGGCGGGCGCCTATCATCCCCTTTGGCTGGGAAAATCGCGGATAAATCAAGCTTTGCACTTGTGCTGTGATTATCTATACTGCCTTCATGTTGTTCTTTATTATTCATAAAATACATTGTACTTTATAACGTGGGAGCACGAGCCGCTTGCATGTTTTGTGCATATAAACACAAATAAGTAGCGTGTAACACAATCGTAACCAGATAGTCGAGTCGCTGAAATCCAAAATCTTATGCAACAATCTAAACTATTTACTGAGATTTTTACGAAAGGATTGTGCATGACCACTTTACAAACTAAAGAAGATGCCGAAGCTTTGATTAAGCAAGAAGGCATTGAATACGTATCAGTTCGATTTACCGATTTGATTGGCGTTCAGCAGCATTTTACTGTGCCTGCAAGCGAGTTCTTAAACAGCGCTTTTACAGATGGGATGGCTTTCGACGGCTCTTCTATGCAAGGATTCCAAGCTATTAACGAGTCCGATATGAAGCTGATTCCAGACGTAGACACCGCATACATTGACCCATTCCGCAAGCATAAGACTTTGAATGTTGCTTTTTCGATTGTGGATCCTGTAACAGACGAGCCTTATTCTAGGGACCCTCGCCAAGTGGCAATTAAAGCCGAAGCCTACTTAAAGGCAACTGGCATTGCCGATACCGCAAGCTTTGCTCCAGAAGCCGAGTTCTTCATTTTTGACAAGGTGCGTTTTGCAAACGACATGCAACGCTCCTTCTACGAGGTGGATTCCAACGAAGCTCCATGGAATTCTGGCATTGATACTGAAGATGATGGCAGCAACAACATTGGTTTTAAGAATCGCGTAAAGCACGGCTACTTCCCTGTTCCACCTGTTGATCATAATCAAGACTTGCGCGACGACATGGTTTACAACCTTCAAAAGGTTGGCTTGATTCTTGAGCGTTCTCACCATGAGGTTGGCGGCGCAGGTCAGCAGGAAATCAACTACCGTTACAATACGCTTGTTCATGCTGGCGACGACTTAATGAAATACAAGTACGTTGTTCACGAGACTGCTGCTTTGGCTGGTAAGGCTGCAACATTTATGCCTAAGCCAATTGCTGGAGATAACGGCACTGGCATGCACTGCCATCAGTCGCTTTGGAAGGATGGTAAGCCATTGTTCTATGCGGAAACTGGTTATGCTCAGCTTTCCGATATTGCGCGCTGGTACATTGGCGGCTTAATTAAGCACGCGTCTTCTGTGCTCGCTTTTACAAATCCTTCACTTAACTCTTACCACCGCCTTGTTCCAGGATACGAAGCCCCAGTCAACTTGGTTTACTCTGCTCGTAACCGTTCTGCAGCTATTCGTATTCCTCTTGCTGGAGAGGCTCCTTCTGCTAAGCGCATTGAGTTCCGCGCTCCGGATCCTTCCTGCAATCCATTCTTAGCGTTCTCTGCTCAGCTTATGGCTGGCTTAGACGGCATTATGAACCACATTGAGCCTCCTGCTCCTGTTGATAAAGATCTCTACGAGCTTCCTCCAGAAGAGCATGACGGCATTAAGCAAGTTCCTTCTTCACTTGGTGAGGCTTTGCAAGCTTTGGAAGAAGATCACGACTTCCTTATGCAAGGAGATGTGTTTACTAGCGACTTGATTGAAACTTGGCTTAATCTAAAGCATGAAGAGATGGATATGGCTCGTTTGGCTCCAACGCCACTCGAGTATGAGCTTTACTTCCATATCTGATATTTGTGATTAATAAAATCCCCCGCAAGAAAACTTGTGGGGGATTTTATTTTGCATTCGTCTTTTATTTTAAATCGCAAAACCGAGTGTTCTAGCAGCAGTTACAGGAACAGCCTCATCAGCCCAATAATCCTCAAGATTTTCATCTGTAGAAAGCGAGCGCATCTCAGCACGATCAATATAAAGCTCTCCGCGTAAATGATCTGTTTCATGCTGGAAGATTCGCGCTGGCCAACCATGTAAACGTTCAGAATGCTGCTTACCATCTTCATCTTGCCATGTAGCTTGAATATCTAACCAACGCTGACGAACCGCCTGATATCCTGCAACACTCAAGCATCCTTCGTAAAAACTGCGTGTTTGTGTTCCAATTGGTTCATAGTGGGGATTTATGATCGCCCTAAATGGCAATTCTGCAATATCCCTAGGATCATCTGCATCGTCTCGAACATGGTCTTCTACAACAGCAATTGCAAGACCTAAACCAATTTGCGGAGCAGCTAAGCCAACTCCTGGTGCATCTAACATAGTGCTGTGCATAAGCGAAATAAGCTTATTAAGAGTAGCACGCGTTAGCTGACCATCGTAAGCCACTGTTCGTTGTCTTAACACAGGCTCTCCTGCTTGAACTATAGATAGCACGCCATCGTCTGTAGCGGAATCTAAAAGGCGCTCCACCGCGCGGCTAAGCTTAGTATCAACACTTGCGTGATGCGTAAACATAGGGCTCCTTTACCAAGGCTAATTCTACAAAACTTCTAAAGTAATTTACAAAGCCAACTTTGATTATTGTTGCTAAATCACATACGCTCAAACAACAATACCAAAAGGATTAGTATATCAAGGTTATCTGTTTTTTGTAGCTGTAAACGGCGTGTCTAACAACATTCTCAGGAAATCGCTCGCGCGTTACAGCGCGCTCACGTCTTCGCCGCGCAGAAGCAGTGCTTCTGATCTAAGCGGCTCAGCGCTCCGAATTACCTTTTCGCGCTACGCTCTAAGCGAAAAGGTAGGTCGTCGCGCGCTACAGCTTAAGATTATCAGTTACAACTTGCGCAAGTCGTGCACAAACCTCATCTGCTTGCTCTTGCGTTGCAGCTTCACACATAACGCGCACAAGTGGTTCTGTTCCGCTTGGTCGAAGAAGAACGCGCCCCGTATCTCCCAAAAGCGCGCTTTCTTTTTCTACCGCTTTAAGAACAGCAGCATTAGTTTTAGCTGCCATCTTATCTACATTCGGCACATTGACTAAGCATTGCGGAAGCTGAGGGAAGTCGGCAGCCATTTGCGAAAGCTTCTTGCCTTCGCGCACAACCTCGCGACACAGCGTAAGTGCTGTAAGTGTGCCATCTCCCGTGGTTGCAAACTCGCGATTAATCACATGACCCGACTGTTCACCGCCAAGAGAATAATCGCCTCTAAGCATCTCTTCTAGAACGTAGCGGTCTCCGACGCTTGTTTGAACAGTGGAAATACCCATGTCTTTTAGCGCAAGCTTTAATCCAAGATTGCTCATTACTGTAACAACAAGAGTATTGTGATTCAGCTTTCCTTCGGCTTTCTTAGAACGCGCAAGAATGCCCATAATTTGGTCGCCATTAACCATGTTTCCTTTTTCGTCTACAGCTAGGCAACGGTCTGCATCACCATCGAAAGCTACTCCTAAATCGGCGTTAGACGCCTTAACCATAGCTTGCAATTGTTCTGGATGTGTGGAACCTGCGTGATCGTTAATATTGTATCCATCTGGAGAAGCGTTAATTACTATTACTTCTGCGCCTGCTCTGCGCAATGCTTCTGGTGCTACTACAGACGTTGCACCATTTGCGCAGTCTGCCACAACTCTTAATCCCGAAAGAGGTTTTGGACGTGTTGATGTTTCGCTGTTTAATGGAGCAACAGAAGAAACGAGGTGATCGATGTAAAGGTTTGTTGCGGTAATAGTGTCATGGCTGATTCGTCCAACGCCGCTGCCTGTAGGACGCTGCCATTCTTTGCCTAAAACAGCCTCAATCTCGTCTTCTTTGCTATCTGGAAGTTTGAAGCCTCCGCGTGCAAAGAACTTAATGCCGTTATCTGGCATTGGGTTATGCGAAGCAGAGATCACAGCTCCCATTTCTACATTGAGCACAGAAGTTAGAAAAGCCACGCCAGGAGTTGGTATTATGCCAGCATCGATCACATCAAAACCGCCCGCACTCATTCCAGCAGCCAAAGCCGATGCTAAAAAGTCTCCAGAAACTCTAGTATCTCGCCCAACCAACGCTCTGCGTCGAGCATGCATTTTCTTCCCTGCATCTTCGTTATGCGACTCGCTACTATGCGTTGCTTCACCTAAAACACGTACTGCAGCATCTCCTAAATCCAATGCAAGCTGCGCGGTTAAATCTCGATTGGCTAATCCCCTAACACCATCTGTTCCGAACATATTTGGCATAACCAGCCTCTTTCGTCTAACTAATAGTCATTGCTATTTACACATTTTGTATATTATCTACAAATAATCTTGTAAACACACGCTGTTCATTATTTTACCCTGCATGCCACTAAACGCGCCACTGACCACTGACATAATCTTATTTCTTATTTGCAATTAACTTTGGTTGAATTACGGGTAATCGGGGTAATCGCTACCCTGAAATCACTACTTGCAACAATACATTGATAATCAAAAAGCCACTTAGCAAACTAAGTGGCTTAGAATTTGTACCCCCTAAGAGAGTCGAACTCTTGTTGTCAGATTGAAAGTCTGGTGTCCTAACCGTTAGACGAAGGGGGCTTTAACCAAACCATATGATATTAACACTCATAAACTCACATAGCAAATTACGGCGTGTTGAATCATTTCGTCACTCATTTAGCAACATAAGTCAAATCGTGAATTTTTCTACCTGCTTCTAATCCTTTACGCTCAAAATTCGTCAAAACCCTACCTTCAAATCTTACAGATTCCGCGAAATCAGCATGAGGTAAATCTTTAGCATCTTGAGCATTGCCCTTACCAACATGCTCAATCGGCAAACTTACTTGTAACTTTCCAGTATTTTCAAAATCTTCTCGTTCATCCATAACTTCATGAACATGTAGTGCATAATCCTCAATATCCGTAGCAATTCTCCAAACACCTTTATCAATAAGTGCGTTATGCACCGCATCTGCCAAAGACGGCTGCACAATCCTACGCTTGTGATGTCTCATTTTAGGCCATGGATCTGGGAAGAAAGTCCAAACTTCTTTCAAAACACCATTAGAGCATGAAGCTAGAAAATCAGGTGCATTAACTTGCGCTATTCTAAGATTTTCTACACCCTGTTTTCCAGCTAATAGCATTGTGTGTGCCACTCCTGGATCATAAACTTCTAGTGCAAGAAAATTAATATTTGGATTTGATTCGGCTGCGGCTACAATATTTTCGCCCTGACCAGATCCTATTTCTACAATAAGAGGATTCGAATTACCCCAATTTTTAGCAACCCAGTTGGAGTCTGCCAGCAAATCGCTTTTTACACGTAAAGACCCTAAACTATCTTCAACATTTAATAAATATTGGCTTGAATATCGCTCTTTTGCTCGCTCAAGACGCGCGTCCAAACGAGCAGACCTTCTTACAAAAGAAAGAATTACTCTAGCAGAACCATTGTCTTTATCATCTTTATTGTTTTTATGCTTATTCATACAATTCAATTCATCAGATTCCAAAATATTGGATTCTAATTCGTCAGATTGCAAATTTACTATTTGAGATTCTTCCACTTTATTCCACTTCTATTCACATAAAATTGTTCAACTACGACTCATAATATCAACTCATCGTATGGTATCAAAGCAGCAAAACAGGGTGAGGATGGATAATGTAGGTAAGACGCAAAAACAAAAAGCGCTAGAAGCAATCAAACACTTCTAACGCTTATTTTGACAGTGGCTCCGAGCGGGATCGATCCGCTGACCTAACGATTTTCAGTCGTTCGCTCTACCAACTGAGCTACAGAGCCATGATGAATAAAAAACCCGGCGAACCGGGTATTCTATTAATCGCGACCCCGGCCGGACTTGAACCGGTGACCTCCGCCGTGACAGGGCGGCGCTCTAACCAACTGAGCTACGGGGCCGTGGCTTTGTTCTCTCGAACAGCCGAGTCACTATCTTACAGAATCCTTAGCAAAATGCAAGTGCCGCGCGTGTTCGGCGTGTTGCAGCACAAAATCAAGCTATTATTCAAGCTCAGCAGCTCCAGTGCAAAGCTGATAATACTCCCCACGTTTTGCCAATAATTCCTCATGCGAACCGCGTTCAATAATGCGACCGTGATCCAGCACCATAATCACATCAGAATTGCGCACTGTGGACAGTCTGTGAGCGATTACAAATACAGTGCGCCCTTCCATCAAAGAATCCATTCCACGCTGAACTAATTCTTCAGTATGCGTGTCAATCGATGAAGTTGCTTCATCGAGAATCAACACAGGCGGATTTTCTACTGCAGCACGAGCAATAGAAATAAGCTGCTTCTGACCTTGAGAAAGCCCTTCACCGCCATTGTTAAGCTGCGTATTGTATCCGTCAGGAAGATGAGAAATAAACGCGTCAGCATGAGCCAATTTTGCAGCTTGAATACAATCTTCGTCGCTAGCATCAAGATTTCCATAACGAATATTGTCCATTATTGTGCCAGTAAATAAATTCACATCTTGCAAAACAGTGCCAATAGCGTGACGCAAATCCGTTTTGCAAATATCGCGCACGTCAATGCCATCATACAAAATTTGCCCATCATCAATGTCGTAAAAACGCGTAAGAAGGTTAGCAATAGTAGTTTTTCCAGCACCTGTAGCTCCAACAAGAGCAACTTTTTGACCAGGTTTTGCAAACCACGTAATATCGTGCAAAACTGGATGATCTTCTTTGTAGCCAAACACAACATCCGTAAAACGCACGTCGCCTCGAAGCAAAGTATAGCGGCCATCCTTAGAAGTGCGAGCATCTCGCTTTGCATGGCACACAATCTCTTGAGCCATTTCACTTAAGTTTTGAGCGCACTTTTTAGCTTTAGTGCCATTATCTTGCTTTGACCTTTTCCAAGCCCAATAAATATTGTTTCCTTCAGATTGTTCGTCTACTTCTTCAAGCACATCAAATTCTGATTTTTCTCCAAGATCTTCAGCAGACTGAAGTACACGCACTTTAACTAATTGCACACTGCCAGAATCAAGTTCTGGCTTTTCATCAAGTAACTCAAAAATACGAGAAGCTCCTGCAAGAGCCATCATAAGTGCGTTAGCTTGCATTGTAATTTCGCCAATAGGGTTAATAAATGCGCGCGAAAGTGCCAGCAAAGATATAAGCGTACCTAATGTAAGAGTACTAGATCCAGATAATCCCAGCGTTGGCAAACCAGCTGAAGCAGCCCACGCACCAAGTAAAGCAATTAATACATAAAGCAAATAGCTTGCATTACTAATAACAGGCATTACATTATTCGCATAAGAATTGGCACTTGCAGAAATTTTTTGCACTTTTTCTATGCAATTATCTAATTTTTCAATAGAATCTGTCTCATGATTAAAAATTTTAATCACTTTGCTGCCTGTTGCAGATTCTTCAACAAACTCATTTAACTCGCCTAATGCATGCTGGAATTGCTCAAATAAACTGCCAGATTTCTTTAGCATAAAACGCACTAAATAAAGCAACATTGCAGTAAATATAGCTACAAAAACTGCAACCGGAAGCGATAGACACATAATAGATATAAACGCTGCCAAAATCGACATTAGTGCAGAAAAAGAGTCCGGAAATGCCCACGAAATTGCCTCACGAAGAACCTCAGTATCGTTTGTGTAACGGCTCATAATATCGCCGTAACCTTGAGAATCTAAGTAACGCAATGAAAGCTTCTGCTGATGCTTAAACATAGAATCTCGTAAATCACGCATAACACTTTCAGATATATTCGCAACAAGCCTGCTCCAAAGCCAAGAACAAAACACACCAACAGCGTAAACACTTGCCATCAGAATAATCATGCGAACAAGAGGCGTCCAATCCTGATTATGCTTACCGACAAGCGGAAGAATATACGAGTCAACAAGAGATTGCAAAAACATTGCGCTTGCAGCTTGCACGATTGCGCTAACTATTATTGATGCAATAATTACGCAAATTTTAACTCGATACACAAGCACATAAGAGGCAAGTCTGCTAAGAGTTTTCCAACTAATAGCTGAATCATTTTTAGAAGAGTGAGCCGTTTTATTATTAGCCATTGTTATTTAGCTCCTTCTTCTTTAGTTGCGCTAGTTATTCGACTTTTTTCTTGAGAAACCGCCATATTTCTGTAAATTTCACAAGATTTAAATAATTCATCATGCGAACCGTTAGCAACAACACGACCATCTTTAAGAACAACAATAATATCCGCATGTTCGATTGAAGATATGCGCTGAGCAACGATAATTTGCGTAGAATCAGGCATAAACTTTTTCAAGCCATCGCGAATTTTACTATCCGTTTTCATATCAACCGCACTCATCGAGTCGTCGAGGATTAAAATTTTCGGCTTCCTCAAAAGTGCGCGCGCAATGCACAAACGCTGTCGCTGACCACCGGAAACATTCTTACCACCCTGGTCAATATGCGTATTGTAGCCGTCTGGTAAATCTTTAATAAACTCATCAGCACAAGCAATTTCGCAAGCTTGACGCAAATCATTATCGCTTGCTTCCGCCCTACCCCAGCGAAGATTTTCTGCAATTGTGCCACTAAACAAAATATTTTTTTGTAGAACAACACCAACTTCTTCACGCAAACTAGAAGAATCATAATCGCGAATATCTTTTCCGCCTACAAAAAGAGCACCAGAAGTTACGTCATAAAGTCTTGCAATTAATTGCACTAAACTTGATTTTCCAGATCCCGTTGCACCAACAACGCCAACAGTTGCTCCAGAAGGAATAGATATATTTATATCATGTAAAATTTCCTGTTCTGCTGGAGTGGATTCATCTGTATTATCTGATTGAGGATAGCGTAACGAAACATTTTCAAAACGCACAGAAGCGTCAGAAAGCTTTGTAAGTGGATGCTTGGAAACAACTTCAGTATTTCGAGATTGCAAAACATGTGAAATACGATGCATCGAAGCTCGAGCTGTTAACGACATTACAAAAACTGCAACTAAATTCGCTAAAGCAAACAAAATTTGCAAAGCATACACTACTAATGCAGCAAGATTTCCCGTTGTTAAACCAAAAGCAGGATTATTTCCTGAAGCCACAATTTCGTGCGAAGCCAACCACGCAATAAGTAGCATGCCAGAATAAAAACATAAGTTAAACAAAGGAATACTACAATTTAACACATACTCAGCTTTAATAAAATAATCATAGATTTTATGTGAAATACGCGTAAAACGACTTATTTCATAATCAGAACGCACATAAGACTTTACGACGCGAATATTATGCAAATTCTCGCCAACTCTATTATTCATCTCGTCAATCATTCGATAAATTCGAGAAAATGCTGGAGCAACTATACTAGCTCCAACAGCGCCAATTGCACCAATAATAGGCACAAATGAAAGAAAAACCCACGAGATAGCAGGGCTAATTGAAAAAGTAAACCACCAAGCAGTGATGATAATCATAACGCTGCGAATACCAGAGCGAATAATCATTTGGTAAGCAAATTGCACATTTGACACATCACTAGTCATACGCGTAACAACAGTACCGCTAGAAAACTTATCTAAATCAGAAAAACTTAAACTTTGTAAGCGTGAAAACATGTTGTGACGTAAATTTTTACCAAAACCAGCACTAGAATGAGCGCAACAAATACCAGAAACAACGCCTGCAATCATTGCAATTGCAGCAAAAATAAGCAATTGCAAACCATAATATTGCACAGCTTCTTGAGAACGTGACATAATACCAAAATCAATAAGATTTGACATTACTGTAGGGATCTCAATTTGCATAGCAGCTTCAACGAGAATAGTAACAGCTGTTAAAACGCCAAGAAAACGGTACTTTTTTAAAGATGATAGAATCGTACGCAATGCACAAGGAGGATTATTTTTAATTTTTCGCGAATTGTCCTTCAAATTCCCCGCCATTGTGCTCCTCCCCATATATAACGTAATGTGTAGGTTTAATAATATCACTTCTCAAATTTTAACTATTGCGCATGGCGCATTTCCGTATTGAGTTACTTCATTACCAAATGCATAAATAGATGAATCTTTGACATAGTAGTATACAGACAAATCACATACGAAAAAGTGCTTCTACACATTCAAATTATAAACAACGATTGATTTCATCTTATAAAAAATTATATAATGAAAGAATGTATATTCGCATGTATAAAGAGGTACTGTCATGAATATAAAAATCTATTAATAGAATACTTACTTGCTCAGTAGCATTATCCATGTCTTTTTTACTACCATTGCAAGTTCAAGCCAACACCCAAGAAGAAACTTATGAGTAACACAAAGATAGTTGGCGCTGTAGCACAGCAGAAAGGCATTCGTGTCGACTTGCAGTGAGAATTTCCACATTAATATCAACAATTATGTGAGGAACAATATGAACAGCAAACACGTAGTTCTACTGCCAATAACGCTGCTTTGTTATATTTCGTCAGCTATTTATTTCTTTAAACAATTAAAGGACTTAAAAGACGATAACACTTGTATTAATACTGTTAGTCTCACCATTCAAGCATTCGTCCTATTAATATTACTAATCTATCTTTTATATTTATGCAAAGAAAAAACATACCCAACTGTATATCGTTTAGTTACAGTATTTATGAGCATAGTTAGCATAATTCTTTTGACAGTTTGCAATACAGATGTTACTAGGTTAATTATATTTAGCTTAACATGTGTATATGTATGCATTCTTATAATCGTCCGCAAACATTGTTAAATATATCGTATGAGTGGCGCATTCAATAGGATTACGAAGCGTCACCTTCGCCTTGCACTCGATCCTTGCCGTATATTGATGGAATAAAACGCTCTTGATCGTGTAGCTTTTCCCAGATTACAGGCGGATTTTGTGGATTTTCCAGCGACTTTGGCACGTCGATAATTCGCTGATTACTAGAGCCGCGGAATTGCAATAGCGAATCGTGAAGATTCTTCATATATCGCCCGTCAACAAGAATGTCAATGTATCGCAATAACTCAAGCTTGTCAGGCGTCTCGCCTGGTCGCATAAGCTCTTCCCAGGTGTAACCAGTCCAACTCCAAATATCTTTTGTATTACCGAATTCGCTTCGAATACGCTCACATAGTGGAATCAATATACCAGTGTTAAGCAGCGGCTCACCGCCAAGAAGCGTCAATCCTTGTACATAAGGCTGCGATAAATCTTCCATAATTTGATCTTCGAGCTTTTGAGTATAAGGGTGACCAGCGCGAAAATCCCAAATCGACTCGTTATAGCATTCAACGCAGTGGAATGGGCAGCCAGAAACGTAAAGCGAGCAGCGGATTCCTTCGCCATCTGTCATAAGAAATCGCTTATAATCTGCCACCATCCCCTTGCTCATGCGCTCACTAGACCATTGACCTGCGCGAGGATTGTTAGAAAGAGAGGTAGGAATCCACGGTCCACGGTTAACGTCTGATGGAGCAAAATCATGTAAACTTATGCGAGCCATAGTCAACCTCCTCTAGCTTTAAATATTTTATTAAATAATCTTAAATAAACTTTTGTTAGATTGTATTAACTTTTGTTAAATAAAATAAAATCCAGCCGTCAAAAAATGCGATCAACATTTTCTAACGGCTAGATATATTACATATCACCAAATAATAAACACAAACTAAAACGTTATTTCACGCTATTCCGCTACTACTTGGTCTCCTCGTACCATTCACGAGACTCACCGTTGTTAAGAACAACATGACCAGTTTCTCCAGACATGTGCTTAACGCGATGAGCGATTTCCTCGTGACGTCCGTGAACCATTGGACGCTGAACAGGATTACCCAAGTAGCCACAAGTGCGCTTAGTAACATTGCACTTATCTGGGTCACTGTTTCCGCACTCTGGGCAGCGGAAGCCTTCTTTAGTCGGTTCAAAATCGCCCTGGAATCCGCAAACGAAGCAATGGTCAATCGGAGTGTTCGTACCCAAGTAGCCAATACCAATCTTGTAAGCATAATCCCAAACAGCCTCCAAAGCTTTAGGATTTGCCTGCAAGCATGGGAACTCGCAATAGTTAATAAAGCCGCCAGAAGCAAGATACGGGAAGTCAACCTCGTAGCGGAGCTTCTCCATAGGAGTTGGCTGCAGCCAAACCGGATAGTGGAAGGAATTGGTGTAGAAGTCGTGATCGGTAACGCCTTCAATACGACCAAACTTCTGACGATCCATGCGGTTAAAGCGATCCGTCAAAGACTCAGCAGGAGTTGAGTAAACGGAATAATGGTAGCCTTCAGCCTTTGACCACTGCTGGCAAAGCTGATTCATTCGGCGAACCATAGAAAGCGCAAATTGCTTGCCATCTTCGTTCCAACTGTGATCTTGCATCCAATCCTTGCCAAAGAACACGGATGTAGCCTCATACAAGCCAATGTAGCCCAAAGACACCGTTGCACGCTCGTTGCGGAACAGCTGATCCACGCTTTCGTTAGCTTCCAAACGACCAAAAGCACCGTAGCGGAACAGCGTTGGAGCATTCACAGGGGTTGCCTGCTTGCAACGCATAATGCGGAATCGCAGAGCCTGATGAGCCACTTCCATACGCTCGTTAAAAAGCTTCCAGAATCGGTTCACGTCTCCATGAGACTCCAGCGCAATACGCGGCACGTTAACTGTCACAACGCCAAGATTCATACGACCGTCTTCCACGTCTTTGCCAGTCTTTGGATCAATCCAACCCTGAAGGAAGGATCGGCAGCCCATAGGAGCCTTAAAGGAGCCAGTAATCTTAATAATATTCTCGTAGAACACAACATCTGGATACATGCGCTTAGTAGAGCACTCAAGCGCAAGCTGCTTCAAATCGTAGTTCGGATCGCCAGCATCTGCGTTTACACCATGCTTAATAGTAAACACAAGCTTAGGGAAGATTGCAGTATGACGATCTTTGCCGAGTCCACGAATACGGTTAAGTAAGATAGCGCGCTGAATTTCGCGAGCAAACCAAGAAGTACCCAAACCAAATCCAACAGTTACGAACGGAGTCTGACCGTTAGAAACGCGGTTGGAATTAATCTGATATTCCATTGTTTGCATAGCATCGTAAATCGCCTTGCGCGTCATAATCTTTGCGTAAATTTCACGAATCTGATCAAGCTCACTCAAGTTTTCATCAAAAGGAGTATCAGCAGGAAGCGGATCCCTATCCGAACAATGAAGATTCTTAGGCTCCTGAGCTTTCAAACCGTCAATCATATCTTTGGCAACTTCGATCGGCGTGGAATCAGGAATCATGGCATGAGCCATAGCAAGATTCTTATTGTAATCGCACTTAGCGTAAGGCTCAAGCATCTCGTCTGCACGATTAACTGTTTGACCGCCGTACTGTGCGCCTGCAATATCCTTAATAATCTGCGTAACCTGAGTTGCAGCAGTGCCAATAGACTTTGGGCTATCCATCATTGCGTTACCAAGAGCAAATCCCTTAGCGAGCATATCACCAAAATCTGGGAGCGAGCAGTTGCTCATGCAAGTAAATGGCGAAT
This sequence comes from Gardnerella sp. c11Ua_71, assembly GCF_055818025.1. NCBI lineage: Bacteria > Bacillati > Actinomycetota > Actinomycetes > Bifidobacteriales > Bifidobacteriaceae > Gardnerella > Gardnerella sp. c11Ua_71. Next base: position 242,130 of record NZ_JARFVR010000001.1, read on the forward strand.
AATCAGCATCATGGAAGTGAATATCACCCTTCATATGCGCGTTAGAAACTGCATGAGGAAGCATAGAAAACGCGGAAGCCTTGGAAACAGCGCCTGCAAGAAGATCGCGCTGAGTGGCGTAAACATTGGAATCCTTGTTGGCGTTTTCGCGAACAAGCGACTCATCTCGGTTTACAAGACGATTTACTGCTTCGTTAATATCGGTTGCCTTAGCACGGTCAATATCTCGGTTTAGACGATAGCTTGTGTAGCAACGCGCAACTTCGTAAAGGTGATTTTCAATAAGACCATGCTCGACAAGAGTCTGAATATCTTCAATCTTTGCAGGTCCATTGTAACGATCCTGAATTTCAGCTTCTATATGGTCCGTAATATCGCGAATCATCTGCTCTTCTTGAGGACCGACTTCTTTGCGCAAGTCCTTAAAAGCGGCTTTGATTGCCATAATAATGTTCATTTGATCAAAATCGACAACGCGACCATCACGCTTTTCGACCTGCACACGAGACTTCTTAGAAGAATCACTATCCGAGATAGAATCAGCCATTTCTACATCAACATCGCTTAGCTGCGATTCTAAAGTCATGTCTTCTAAAGTCGTACCAGAGACCTGCATCCTACAGACCTTTCTTACATCTACAGTTTATTTATCCTGTTATCCATCCTGTTTTGAATAATGACCATTATTCAAAACAACTTGCTCAACTATAACCCAACCTCTGCACAATATCTAGGGAACTTTATTCAAAAAACAAACTATATATAGTGATTTTGGATATTTTCGCGATTTTTGAGGCGTGTCTCGATGCAACCGGAATATATATGCATTCCGTTATCAAGAAACACGCACTAAACTTAAAAATCGCACAAATTCGTGGCACTTTGATATATTGAGTCACGTGGAACAGACAGCTTTTCAACATGCAGAAGAATTTGGCTTCCAACCTGGAGATATCGTACAGCAGTGGCTGTGGGACGATGACGTTGACGATGCAATCTGCGACAATATCGAAAATCTTACTGGAGAAGATCTGGTAGATGAAGATTACGACTCATCTGTTGACGGCGTCATTATTTGGTGGCGCGATGGCGACGATGAGGATGAGTTGGCAGACACGATTATGGATGCCACAAACATGTTAGACGACGAAGCTCCAATGTGGGTTCTAACGCCTAAGCCTGGTCGCGAAGGCTCTCCAAGCTCCAGCACAGTGCAATCCGCTGCTAAAACAGCTGGCATGAATGCTGCAACTCCTTTAACCGTAAGCGAAGATTGGAACGGAATCCTCTTGCGCGCATTCGGCAAGGGTCAGAGCAAATAGCGCAAATAGTCGGCGATTAGTTAGTTAGCCTACGCGCTTTTTGTAGTGCTTCAGCGCTTCAGCGATTCATAGCACATTATTGACTTAATATTTATGTAGTGCGATTGTATAGCGACACGCCGTAAATCAGGTACAAACGCACTACAGGAATACACCAAATGAAGTAGAGATTCGAGATTTTTCGCAGCGGATGAAGCGTATCGCTCGCGCGTTACAGCGCGCTCACGTCTTCGCTTGCGTTGAAAGCACACCGTGCTTTCAACTTTGAGCAAGCTCAGCGCTCCGAGTTGCCTTCGCGCGCTACGCTTTAAGCGCTCAGGCAGTTCGGAGCGCGCGTTTGCGCAAACCATTGCGAGAATCACGCGAACTGTGCGAATCACGCGAACGTCCTCGTCCTCTGCTTCTTCCTCTGCCTCTGCGCTTTGGCTGCTCTGGCTCTGGCATACTCCAGCCCTCTTGCAAATCCGCCAAATCCCCAACAATTTCTTGCAAAACAGGCGAATCTGGCTTAACGTCTTCTGCCTTAGCATGAATTCCAGCGCGTCGAAGCATAGTGTTCGCCATGCGCTTTTGATTCGGCAACACAAGAGTTACAACATCGCCAGACTCCCCAGCGCGCGCAGTACGCCCAGATCTATGCAAGAACGATTTTGGATCCTCTGGAGGCTCGGTTTGCACCACAAGCGCCACATCGCTAATATCAATGCCTCGAGCCGCAACATCTGTAGCAACTAGAACGCGCACTAGCCCATCAGAAAACACAGCCAAGTGTCTATCTCTCTGATTCTGAGACAAATTTCCTTGCAAATCGACGGCTGGAATACCCTGACTAATGAACTTTTTAGCCATGTTCTTAGCTTGGTATTTTGTGCGAGTAAAGAATATAGAGCGTTTTTTACCAGACGCTAATTTACGTAGAACCTCATACTTATCTCCTGCAGACACTCCAAACACATGATGAGTCATTGTATCTACCTGAGAATCCGCATCATCCACAGCGTGCACAACAGCATTCGGCAAGAAGCGATTTACTATAGCAGCAACTTGCTTATCCAAAGTTGCAGAAAACAGCATTCTTTGACCATTAGGATTTGTCTGCTCTAAAAGCCTTGTTACAGCTGGCAAGAACCCCATATCAGCCATTTCGTCAGCCTCATCTAAAACACTGACTTCTATGTTTTCAAGCGTTAATGCGCCTTGTTTTAGTAAATCTTCTAATCGCCCTGGGCACGCTACTATAATCTGAGCACCTTGCTTTAATGGAGCAATTTGTCTCTGATATCTTACTCCGCCGTAAATAGTAACAGTATGCATCCCATATGCTGCTGCAAGAGGAGCAATCACCTCATCAATCTGATGCACAAGTTCTCGCGTAGGAGCCAAAATCATCGCATGAGGTGCTGGAATATTACTATCTTCGCGATTTTTGTTTTTTCTAGAAGTACGACCAGAATTTATTAAATCAACAAAGTTTTCAGCTAATCTTGCTACAAGAGGAATCGAGAATGCTAAAGTTTTACCACTTCCTGTACGCCCTCTACCAAGTATGTTTGCACCCTGTAAAGAGTCTGGCAGAGTGGCCTGCTGAATTGGAAAAGCTGTGTTTTTACCGTCTGCACGCAAAACGTTAACCAATGGTTCTGGAACACCAAGCTGTGCAAAAGTAACATCATCACTATAGTTTTCTCGAGATTCCACAGCTGTATCTGGAATCATTACGGAATTTTTTGTAATTTCTAGATTTTTCTTTATTGAAGACTCAGTATCAATAGTCGTCGGTTGCTGGCGACTTGTCTGGTGTCTATTGTGGCGACTATCTCTACTCTTCTTCATATTGCGATTGTCAAAATCAAAATCGCGCTTTTTTAAATCGCGTTTGCCAAAATCTTGTTCAGCTTCTTGAATTGCAATCTCTTCATATTGCAAAGCCTTTTCACGAGCACGACTTCTAGCTTTGTCTGCCTTGCGATTACGTGCTTTACGCGCATTAAATTCGTTATTCTTACGATTTCCCTGATATTCAAATGGGTTTCTATTAGACTTATAGCCTTTTTTAGAAAAATTCTTATTAGCTCCCTGACTTACAGCAGATTTTTTACCAGCAGATTTCTTAGCACCTTGCGTTTTAGCAGACGCAGCATAATGAGTATGTGGCACAATAGCCTTTCGTAAATTACTTCAACATAGTTGACATATAATGTTGACAATGCGTAATTACGAACATTCAAAGGCGCAATTACAAATGTAATTGCACAAAATTAATCTACAGACTGCAAAGCAGCAAAAGTGCGCAAAACAAGCAAACCGTGAATCGCAAGCATAAGCCGCGCAACTTTAATGTGTAATCACTACAAAGTCATGAACTAACTGAGCCTAACACAAGCCCCACACAATACGCAATAAGTAATGCAATACTGATCTACAAGCTACTCTTCTTCCAAAGAATCTATTGTAGGAGCAAGAACCAAATTTTTAACAAGCTCACGCGTACGAAGCTGAGAATCCGCATCCAGACAATCATCTGTAATAACAGTATCCACTTGGTCGAAGCGAGCAAACAGTGAAAGCGATGTGCAAGTCCATTTAGTGTGATCTGTTAAAATAATCGTACGATCCGCAATATCCATCAAAGCCATATCTGTAGCAGCTTCAAGAGAATTAGGCATTAGGAATCCACGAGGTAGGCTCACGGAATGAGTGCCCAAAAACACGGTGTTTACGCGCAAAGACGAAACAACCTTATCCGCAATAGGACCAACCAGAGAATTAGATCTAGTAATAACTCCGCCAGTAACAATAACTTCAATATCTTTAGACTCAAGCGCCTGAACAAGCTCTGCAACAGGAATCGAATTGGTTAAAATCGTAATACCAGAAGCTCTGCGAGACTCAAGTAGATGCTGAGCAAATACATAAGCAGTGGTGCCACCACCAATAGCTATAACATCTCCAGGCTGAACATAATCCACAGCTTTGCTGGCGATTGCGTCCTTTAAGCCCATATCCATCTGCGACTTTACCGAAAACAGAGGCTCAGAAAGAAGAGTGTTAGTTGTAACAGCACCACCATGAACTCTTTTTAAAAGACCTTTGTCTGAAAGCTCGGCGATATCCCTGCGAATAGTCATTGCCGAAACACTTAGCTCTTTAGAAAGAGCAGTAATACGCACAGCCCCTCTAGTGCGAAGACGGCTTAAAATCAACTGCTGACGCTGAGAAGAAATCATGTGAACATTATCGCACAACTAAACGCAAAAAACAAACTCAAATGAGCGTTTCTATGTGAAAAACGTTAGGTAGTTAACAAAATTCATAAGAAAATTTTGCAAAATTCAACAAAACGAACAAATGATTATGCAAAATTTACCAATACCAAGTTAGGTAGAGATTCGAGATTTTTCGCAGCGAATGAGATGTATCGCTCGCGCGTTACAGCGCGCTCACGTCTTCGCTTGCGTTGAAGGCACACTGTGCTTTCAACTTTGAGCAAGCTCAGCGAATCGAAGTGCATTCGCGCGCTACGCTATTCCTCACGGCTATTAGTAGCCGTTCGGCTGATTTGGCGCATAAAGTCCACTGGACTTTATGCATTAAGCCAAATCACGCTTTGAAGGAGCTTGAAATGCGTTATGCAATTTCAAGCTCAGTCAAAGCGCTCATGCAAGTCGATTCGCAGTCCTCCGATGGTGATTCGCTGAAGTAGCAAGAAAAAATCGAGAATCTCGGTGATTAAGATATACGCAATTGTTCTAGTACGTAAGAGGGCTGGGTGATTCTTGGTCGAACAATATAAGAGCGGCAGCCGATACCAAATAATCCAAATGATCAACCACTACAAACAAACTTCAACCAAAAAACAAAATCAAAGACAAAACGGAACAACCGCAACAACAACCAACACGCAAGAGGCAGAGCGTTGTGAGACAAGAATTAGCCAGCCCTCCTACAACAACAAACAAGGAAGATGCACAATACCAAACAAGAAAGCGCGCAACAGCAAACAAGTCAAAGAGCGTGCAATATATCAGTATTGATGATGCGTGTGATCGTGCATAACGTCTTTATGCTCCGACGCATGAGGAATATGCAAAACGCGCATACGATCAATCGCCTTACGCGCAAGCTGGTGAGCAGAACCAGCCCCATCACCTTTAACCCCAAAAATCACAATTAAAGCCATAACAGCCGTAATAATCGCACTAATTCTCAAAGTCCATTGAACACCAAAAATGCTGGCTGCCAAATTATCTGCAGAACCAACTCCAGTAAGCATATGATACCACTGAGTAAAAGTAGCCATAGTAACAACAAGTACTGGAGCACCAATAGCACCCCAAAGCTGTCTCATTGTATTAGTGACTGCAGAACCATCGCCCAACTCACTAGGTTGCAAGCAATTTAAAGACCATGTTGTAACAGGCATAAGCAAAAATCCCATGCCGATTTGTCGCGTAAACTGCCAGATTGAAATCCACCAAATCCATGTGTCTTTATCGATAAGGCTCATCATAACTGTGCCAAAAAGCAAAATAAGAGAGCCTGCCATTGCTACAGGTCGCACACCAAAACGATCGAGCATACGCCCACCAAAATATTGCGAAATTGCCATTCCAAACGCGCCAGGCAACAATACCAGACCACTCATAGTAGCTGAAAAACCACGATCTGATTGAATATACAGCGGAATAACCACCATAATTGAGCTAAACGCAAAGAATGTTAAACATGCGCAAGCGGTGCCAATCGTAAAATAGCGATTCTTCAACACGCTTATTCCAAGCAACGGCTGCTTTCCTTTAACTCGCGCACGCAATTGTCTAATCACAAACCACGTTATTCCACATGCTCCAACAACCATAGGTGACCACGAAAGCGGATTTGAAATACCATAAGACTCAATGTTTGTGAAACCAAACATAACTCCACCAAAGCCAACAATTGAAAGTCCAACGGAGAAAAAATCCGCCTTAGCAGAGCGATCATGTTCACCGAAATTATGTAAGAAAAGTATGGAAAGAATAATAGAAATTACGCCGATAATTGTAAGAGATAAGAATATAGAACGCCAACCATTAAAATCAGTTTGCATACCACCAACTGTTGGTCCAATTGCTGGAGCAATGCTCATTGCCATACCAACGCTACCCATAGCCATTCCTCTACGAGTAACTGGGTATACAGAAAACACAGTAATCTGTAGAACAGGCCACATAACTCCAGTGCCAATAGCCTCTAGAGTTCGCCCAGCTAACGCCATAATAAAATCATTACTCAGCCATGCCATAACTGAGCCTAGAGTAAAAAGAATCATGGAAGTAATAACAATTTGACGAGTAGAAAATCGTCTAGTCAAAAATGCTGTTAGCGGCACCATAATAGCCATAATCAGCTGAAAAATAGACGTAAGCCACTGTCCCGTAGTAACACTTATGTTAAACTCACGCACAATAGTAGGTAATGCAGCAGTGAGCTGCAATTGCGCAAAATTGCCAATAAAAGTTATAAAAGTTAGAATCGCCAGAGAAACCAAGGCTGCACGCGTAAGACGATTGTTTTTATACGCTTCTTCACCAACAAGAGCATGACTAAGTTTAGACAAGTTCACGAAAGACTTGCAGCTAGCATGCTCACTAGCAAATTCATCACCCTTATTAAACCATGATTTTCTAGGCAATATTGTCACTTAAATTTCCTTCCATATTCACACAACACGCATAAAATAATCAGCGATTATCGTAAAACCAAGAAACATACTTGACTCTACGATAATCGCCTTAAAACAAATCTATAAGTACACACTATGAGTCTGTGCGTCTATAAATCTATAATCCTCACAAACTTACAATTGCCGCAAAATTCATAATAGTAGCAAGTATAATACAAATCAGTAGCTTCTATGAGACAACCAATGCCTGTAGGCACCCTGAATGGAACCGTAACGACCATTGCAATAATTCCAGAACCAACGAAGCTGAGTCTGATAATTAGTCGCCCAGTCAGCACCCATAGAAGACATCTTTCTTCCAGGCAGAGCCTGAGGCAAACCGTATGCTCCAGAAGGATTCATAGCATTTACGCGCCAACCTGATTCATGTGAAATAATAAACACTGTAGCAGTAAAATCAGCTTCACTGTAACCGTTAGAAAGAAGCCAAGAATGCGCCCACTCCTGCATTTCACCAGCAGGAACTGTAGTACCAATAGAAGATGCAAAATCTGAATCTACGCTAGCTCCACCTGTGCCAACAAGAATGACCTTATCTTTTGGAGCCTGCTTAACAAACGATACAAAAACGTTAGACGAAACAACTTTATCACCTGCGCGAGTAACAATCTTACTTGTTTCCATCACGCCAGGAGCACCCTGATCCTTAACCTTTTCCGTGCCCTTTGGAAGAGCTGCAGTTTCCTTCTTAACCGTGTTAAAAGCAATCGGTTCATCAGAAGTTTCAAGCTTTGCGCCTGCACGCTTAATGTTGATAACTGTCGATTCAGTTACCTTGGAATCAAGTGCAGGCTCTACAACATCATTAGGCCCAAGAGTAATATCTCCAGCTTCTAGAACAGACTTAACGTTTGTAAAATCCGTGCCAAGAACAGTACGATGACTCCCATTGATATTCACAGTTATGTAAGAAGTAGCGCCTTTTTTAACACTTTTAAGCGAATTACGATACATACCACGCGAAACCTGATTAGAGGAATCTGTAGCAGAATAAGCAGTTATGTAAGGCTTCGCAGAATGATTCTTTGATGCCGAATAAAAGTTCCTAGACGCAATACCAAGAGTTACTACAGACACAAAACCAACAAAAATCGCTACAATTCTTGCCCACTGACGAACACTCAATGAGGTAAGTGTAACAGTTTTCCTTCGGTGACTTGTCATAACTCTCCTTGGTAGAAGTTAATGCACAAAGCGTAAATCTAAAAATAAATAATCCTCATACAGCTTTTTGCACAAAGTATGTATAATTGTAGACTCATGCAAAGAGAATGGCTTAAAATCAAGGTTCTTACTACTATTCCCCATCATTTTCAGATTCACTTGATTCGCTTACAGAATTACCTTCATCATCTTTACTAGGATCGTAAGCCTTAGCTTGATTGACTAAATCTTCTAAATCGGCTGGCAACAAAGCACCAGCCTGACGATAAATAACATCTCCACGTTTGATAACCATAACCGTTGGAACCGCTTTAATCGCCGCAGCACTTGCCAAATCAGGAGACTGGTCTATGTCTACCTTAACGAATGGAACATCGTCAAACTTTTCGCTAACTTGTTCAAAAATAGGACCAAAAGCTCGGCATGGTCCGCACCAAGTTGCCCAAAAATCAACAACAACTATTTCATTAGTACCAGCAATTTTCTCAAAATTATCTTGCGTAGCATGAATAACCGCCATTTTTACCCCTTTTAGTGCAATCACTTATTCATGCCATTATATATGTATCTGTCGCCTTGCGGCACTAGGCTAGAAAACATGCTTGATATCCAATTTATTCGTGAACATGCCGACGTAGTTAAGGAATCGCAGCGCAAGCGTGGCGAGTCCGTTGAGCTCGTCGATGAGGTGCTTCGTGCAGACGACTTGCGCCGCAACAGTTTAAAGGCTTTTGAAGCAGCCAGAGCAGAGCAGAAAGCAATAGGAAAAAAGGTTGCAGCTGCTCAAGATAGCGAGAAAGCCACACTTATTGCTCAGACTAAAGAACTTGCTCAAAAGGTTGCAGAATACAAGGCTGAATCTGAGCAGGCTACTGCCGACTACACTACAGCAATGTGGAAGCTTTCTAACATCGTTGAAGATGAAGCGCCAGAAGGCGGAGAAGATGACTACGTTGTAGTTAAGAAAGTTGGCACACCTCGCGACTTTGCTGCAGAAGGCTTTGAGCCAAAGGATCATTTGACTCTTGGAACTGGCGTTGCTGGAATTGATATGCGCAGAGGCGTAAAGGTTGCAGGCTCTCGCTTCTACTTCTTGCGCGGTGCTGTGGCTAGATTGCAAATCGCAATGCTTACTATGGCTGTAGACCAAGCCGAAGAGCACGGTTTTACGCTTGCGATTACGCCAACGCTTGTGCGCCCAGAAGTAATGCGTGGAACTGGCTTCTTGAATTCTCACGCGGACGAGATTTATCGCCTTCGTGAGCCAGATGATCAGTATTTGGTTGGCACATCCGAGGTTGCGCTCGCTGGTATGCACGAGGATGAGATTCTTGACTTAAGCAATGGTGCTTTGCGTTATTGCGGTTGGTCGAGCTGCTACCGCCGTGAAGCTGGTGCTGCTGGAAAGGATACTTCTGGTATCATTCGCGTGCATCAGTTCGATAAGGTAGAAATGTTCGTTTATTGCAAGCAGGAAGATTCTCGCGCTGAGCATCAGAAGTTACTTAGTATGGAGCAGGAAATGCTTGCTAAGGTGGAAGTGCCTTACCGCATTATTGATACTGCTGCTGGTGACCTTGGTTCTTCTGCTGCTCGTAAGTTTGATTGCGAAGCTTGGGTTCCAACTCAGGGTCGTTACCGTGAGCTTACTTCTACTTCTAACTGCACTGAGTATCAGGCTCGCCGCTTGAATGTTCGCGAACGCATGGAAGATGGCGGAACTCGCCCAGTTAGCACGCTTAATGGCACTTTGGCTACTACTCGCTGGCTTGTGGCTATTTTGGAAAATCATCAGCATGAAGATGGTTCGATTGATATTCCAAAGGCTATGCAGGCTTATATGGGTGGCAAAGAAGTTATTGAGCCTACTAAGTGGGAAGCGTGACTTTACTATAGTTTGAGTCTAAATTTTGTATCTTGACACGCGAGATCATTTAGTTTAGTATCAAATAATCTTCTCCTTTTGGGTTATATGTCAAAAAGTGTATAAAACTGTTCTGATGTATGTTCTTGAAATAGAATTTAGTCAGTTTAGTTTCATACACTTTTTGATGTATAGCTCTTTATTTTTATTTATTTTTATTAATTTATATTTTGCATTTAGTGAGCAATAAGTGGCGCTACTTGCGATTCGTAAGCGCGCAAAGCCATATCAATCACGTTGTGCATATCGTAATAGCTGTAAGTGCCCAAACGTCCACCGAAAACAGTGTTAGGCTGCGCCTCAGCAAGCTCTGCATAGCGCGCATACAATGCCTTATCTTCCTCAGTATTCACTGGATAATACGGCTCGTCGTCGCGAGTTGCAGCGCGAGAATACTCCTGCCACACAACAGTTTCCCCAGCTTTAACGCTTTTGCCTGGCACGAAAGTTGCGCAATCGCTAGCTTCACCACTAGCTTCCCCGCCAACCTCCTCGCGCTCTGGATTAAAGTTCTTAAACTCAATTGCGCGCGTAAACGGAACATCTGCATCCGAATAGTTCATAACTGGGCAGCCAAAGTGGTCGCTCTCCTGGTAACGCACTTCCTTAAAGTCCACAGTGCGCCACTTCAACTCGCCGAGCGCATAGTCAAAATACCTATCAACCGGACCGGTATAAACAACCGGCACTCCAGCCTCCGCCAACGCGTGCTTATTAAACGGCTGCGATTCGTCGAAAAAGTCCACGCCAAGCGAAACGTGAATACGCGGATCGTCAATCATGCGCTGCATCCAAGCTGTGTAGCCGTCCGTTGGCAATCCTTCCCAAGTGTCTTTAAAGTAGCGATTATTGTAGTTAAATCGCACAGGCAAGCGCTTGATAATTCCAGCAGGCAGCTTAGAAGGATCCGTTTGCCACTGCTTTGCCGTGTAATTCTTAATAAACGCTTCATAAAGCGGGCGCCCGATTAAACTAATGCCTTTATCGTTCAAATTCTGCGGATCTTTGCCAGCAAACTCCCCCGCTTGGCTTGCAATCAAAGCCTTAGCTTCTTCTGGCGTATAATGCGCGTGGAAGAATTGGTTAATTGTACCTAAGTTGATTGGCAACGAATACACTTCGCCGTCGTGAGTTGCGTAAACGCGATGCACGTAGTTAGTAAACGTTGTAAAGCGGTTCACGTAATCCCACACGTGCTTGTTGCTTGTGTGAAAAAGATGTGCGCCATACTTGTGAATTTCAATTCCCGTTCGCTCGTCAAAATACGAGTAAGCATTTCCGCCAATGTGACTACGCACGTCAATAATTTCAACGCTTGCGCCAGCGCGTTCTGCAGCCTGCTGAGCTACAGTTAAGCCAAACAATCCTGCTCCAACAACTACTAAATCTGGGTATTCGCTCATTTTCCCACTCATTTCTTGCTTTCTGATTTGCACTTACTCTTCGATTTTTAATTGCATTACTTCATATTTTTGATTTTGTAATCGTAGATTATTTTTTCAAGATTTCTCACACACGCCATAGTAAAACATTGCGCGCGCTGCAAAATCGTAAGCTTTTTAACAGCTGATTTAGCAAATTCTACGTCTTTAACATAATTTTTTTCGTATATTTTTTGGATTTCTGCGTCGCTACTTTTTCCGCCATTAAGCGTATTTTCTCCGCTTTTCAGCGCGCATCGCTCATACCTTAAGTTTCCAACCATTGTGTAGTAGCTTCTTGCTGGCACAACATTGTGCTTTAAGCACAAATCCCAATTTGCTCGAACTGCATCTATATGATCGTGATAAAAGCCCGCGTCTCGCATTTTATGCGTTACGGAATCCTCGCGTTGCAGCCAGTAATACAGCACTTCATCCACATGTGCCACGCAATTCATGCGCGAGTACAGCACGCTTGCCATCGCCGTGTCTTGCGCAAACTTTCCTTCGGGGAATCGCACTCCCTGCCAGATTTCTCGCTTGTAAAGCCTGCACCAATTCGCTTCGTTAAAGTAGTGCGCTTCGCTGTTTTTGCCCAGCTTATTTCCGATTATTCTAAATATTTTGCAAAATACAGTTTGATACGCTTTTAGAGGATTTTTTACGATTTTTATTTGAGTCGCGTTCTCTAAACGCGCGGTTACTTGCGATTTTTCCGTACCCAATCCGCGCGCACCCAAACCAGCTTCTTTTTTAATCTGCTCTAAGCTACTTAGCCCAAATTGACGCCATTTTGCTTTGCTCATACTAGCTCCGCTTTGCAAAATAGCGTTTAGTAAAATCTCAATATTTTTGTAATCTAGAATATCGTCATTGTCTGCAAACGCTATAAATTCCCCACGAGCCGCATCAAGCCCTGCGTTTTGCGCGCGCGATATTCCTCCGTTTTGTTGGTGTATTACTTTAACTCGCGAATCTTTTGATGCATACGAATCGCAAATTTTACCCGAGTCGTCTTTTGATCCATCGTCTACCAAAATCAGCTCTATGTTTTTGTACGTTTGCGCAAGAATCGAGTCCACGCATCCGCTCAAATATTTTGCAGAATTGTAGACTGGCACGATTATAGAAACTAGCGGATTTTCGTTTTTAGCATAATTTTCCATTGCTATCATTTCTATCCTTTCAAACCGCGTTCTGTTCTGCTTTGCGCATTTGACGAATCTTTTGCTGCCCATCCTTAAATCCGCGTATCATCGCGCGAATTTTCGCAAATTTATTCTTTTCCCACAGCGCAACGAAAATCATATCTCGCACAACTGCACGCAACGACTTAGCATACGAGTATGTTCCCATTTTGTAATCCACTACTTGCATATTTCGCGCTATATAGTACTTGCGATTTGCATTGTGATTCCACACGATTGGGTGTTTTATAATCAAGTTTATTGAGCGCGCTTTGCCGATTTGGTGTTCCATTATAACGTTTTGGCACTCTACGATTTGCCAGCCAGCACGCGCAAGTCGCCTTGAAAAGTCGAAGTCTACTCCGTCGATTTCTAGCCATTCGTCAAATCCGCCGATTTTCTGCCACGCTTCTACGCTTGTTAAGCTTCCAGACGTTATGCATTCGTCTTCGTGGCATTTGCTGTGTAAAATCGTGCCGTCTAAACGGTTTTTTAGCAAAGAGCATACAATTGCGATTTTGGAATTTTTTGAATTTTTTTGATTTACAAGACTTCCCTGATTTTCCAGGATTTTCTTGTATTCGCTAATCATGTTGCTTGGCACAACAGAATCGTCGTTAAGCGTTAGAACCCAGTTGAAACCTTGCGATTTTGCCCATTCAAACACTTGCGTTAATGCTTTTGCAAAACCAATATTTTGACTGTTTTTAACTAAAGTCACGTTTGCGTATTTGCTTACAACTTCTTGCAAACTTTTAACATTTTTAGACGCATTGTCTACGATTATTACGCGCTCTACTTGATTGCATAGCGCTTCTAAACACGTGCTTACGTCTGTTAAAGTTGGATTATAGGTGATTATTCCAGAACAAATACGCATGTTAGTCCAAACTGCGATTCTTGCTGCCGATTTTCACCCAACATTTGCTCACAAAACCAACAATCAAGTTTGTAAAACGCTTGAGTATTACAGAAAGCACAAGAATCACCGCAAACTCTGCGATTAGCAATCCGTATGCTTGCCAGCGATTAAGCCACACTGGATATATTACTGTAAACACTTGCATTATTAACACATGGTGTACCAAAAAAATCGGGTACGAATATGCGGATATAAATTTTGTACACGCGCTTAATGGCTTAAAACTTTTAACAAGTTCACCAATATAAGAAAGCAGCAAAAATGCTAATATTCCTACAATCGTAACGGCAATATTTCCTTGTAAAACATGCGTTAATTGTTGCAATGCAAGAATCACAAAAGATACTGCAGCAAGCCAACAAGGCACTTTTTTAATAAACTTTACAAAAATCATGCCAAATACTAATTCTGGCAATCTTGTTGTTAAAAGAATATCAGACGGTACTCGCGGAATCTGGTAAAAAGTAAAGAACACAACTGTTGCAGCGTATAGAGCCAACACAACGCACACAGTTGTTATTGGCATTTTATTTACGCCAACTCTTAAAAGTGGAAACACTATGTAAAACAGTATTATGAACCCTAAGAACCATTCGCCTAGAACATAAAAAGTACCTACGCCGAATGCAGAAGCATAACCATCCATTCCAAAAAGCGAAAAAATTGCTGTTATTTTATGCCTTGGTACAAAAATATATCCATTATTGCGAATAAACAATAAAATATTCGCCACTATGAATGCTACCCAAAACATTGGGTATAGTGTTTTTGCGCGCTTTGTGTAGAATGTGCGCAAATCCAGGCTTTCTCTATCGCCATAGTTGTACATAAGAGCAGCGCCAGAAATAATCAAAAATAGCGATACTCCTAATCCACCAATGTAGATTCCAAACGGTCTATTTACGAAGAACCGCATTGGCTCCAAATATGGATTGTTAAAATGAGTTACAACAATCAAAATCGCAGCTATTGCGCGAATCCAATCCAAGTAGAAAAGTCGCGGTTTTTTTGCGCGCGTAAGTTTTGTCGCAGCTGTATTTACGCTTATATCACTCATCTTCTTTACCTTTACGACCAATGTGCACAATTCTTTGACCTATGTACAGTGTTTTATAGAAAACTCGCTTTGCAATACTCTTTAATACTCTTAAAGCAGCGTAACGGAATCGCTTTCCGCGCATTACTTCTCTACAAGTTTCTTCCAAATTGCGTTTAATCCATGGCGTGCTCACAGATTTTGATAGTTCTCGAACATCGAATTCTAGGTTAGTCATTTCTATTCGCGCAAAGTGATCCGAGAATATGTATGCGTCATAATATCCGTTGGATTGCGGCACATACCCGTATGCTCGCTCTATAAAGTGCAACAACGTTCCGTCTATTTTTAGCGGTTCTGCTGGAAAATCTTCGTAAGTCCACTTTCTATCCAATAGCCCACGCATAGCTTTTGTACGGAACCAAAACATTGTGCCAAGCGGAGCTATAGCGTCTTTGTTTTCGTCTAACGGAACGCTAATTCCTAACGTTTTTTCTAGGAATTTCTTTGTGCCTTCAAAGTTTGGACCCCAAGTGTATGTAAATCCTGGGAAATAGTCCGCATGATTTGGCGGCGTTGGCATTGCCATTCCAAGTCGCGGATGCGTTTCAAACAGATTTATAACGTTTTGCACATACTCTTTACTTGCAAGAATATTTTCAAAACACTTGTAAGCAAATCCGTCGCCTATGCTTCGAGGCGATAATTGCGTGACTTTTTTATCGTGAGCAAAGCATACGTAATCGTACTTCATAAGATCTGCGCCGCCGCCCACTAAGAATGCGCTCACATCTCTACCGCGATTTTCAATCAACCGTACGTCTACGTTATATGGAAGATGTTCCACACGCTGTTTCACAATTTGCTGGTTTTCTTTCGATCCTACAGTTAAAATAACGTCACATCCTTGCGGCATAGACTGAATATAGTGCAAACTTTTATCTAGCAAATCCATGTAATACAAGTGCATACACAACGCGACTTTTGGCTTAGATGCAGGCTTAGCAGTTGCAGTAGATGCTGATGTAGCTGTTGATGAGTTTTCTACAACATGATTTTGCGGCAAAATGTATCGCAAATGAAGATTCTTCATCAAATCTGCCATATTCATGCTTCGCAAAGCATTTTCCCAAATCAAATCCGTGTTGTAATCTGTGTGGTCTTTCAAATACTCGTATAAGTCTAATGCTTGGTTTCCAACAGATTGCGTAGAAACGTCGGAGTAGTCGTGGAAGAAAGACCTGCGCTTAAAAATCGGGCATCGTTTGTATTCCACAATCTGCCTTGCAGCATACGTTATTGGGCCATAAGAATAGCCTTCTAAATCACTCGTATCAACGTATACAGACCACTTGTATCCCTTATCTGCAAATCGCTTTGTAAATACTGATTCATGCAATCCAACAGACTCAAAGTAGCTGTTGATTGGTGGAAGATTGTTCCAATAATCCTGAAAATCTTTGGATTGAACAAAGCTTTTCCTGTATGCGTGAAAATGCGATTGAATATGCTCTGGCAAATATCCGTACGGACTGTATCCAAACGGATCTCCATTAACTTTATGGAACTTTGTTATGCCCCAAAAATCAAGGTCTTTTGCGTTCATAGCGTTAAACATTTCGCTAAACGGATAAACTGGACCCATAATCGTAGCGTTAAATAGCACTACTTCGTCAAACTTTTCCAACTCTGCCCAACCGTAAGAGTCCATTGCAGTTTTGTACGCCCACACGTCAAAACCCTTGTTCTCGCGCAAAATAAACTTGTTCGCGTAACCTTTAAGCATCGCTTTGCTTGACTCGTCGATTTTGCCATTAACTACAATCGCAAGCTCGTTAAAGAATGGTTTGAATCCGTCAAGCAGCGTAGACACATAATGGTCTGCGTGACCTTGCGCATCGTAGAAGAAGAAAATGCCCAAGCGCTTTGGATTTTCCAAAATCATGTTATCTCCTGATTTACCCTTAATTATCCTTGATTATTCTATTGTGTAATTTTGTATTTTGTTTAATCTCAAATTTATTTTTTAGACTTTATTTATCATTCTTTGATTTAGTTAAGTTTTTAACCATATTTTTTATCTTTTTTGCAAAACGCTTATACACTGGCATTGCATCGTAACGTTTTTGCGCTTCAATTTGCAAACGTTTCTGTTCTTCTTCATATTTTTGCTGATGAACCTGCATAATATGCAAAGACATTAAGTCTACTTGCTTATCGTAAGTTGTGTTTTGTTTGTCTTTAAAACTATCTGGTTTAATATTTCTATAAACGTTAAGAAGAACATCACACACTGAACCGTGTTTTATTATGCAATCGCTTTCTACAACTTGATTCATAAGGTCTACAAGCTTTTCTAGCACAATTGAGCACGCGCGTTCTAATCCCCATGTTTCAATAACAGCGTTTATGGCTTCTTGAAAATCCTCGACTTTTAGTCTTGTAAAGAACTCATCTTTTACTATTTTTAATCCACGATTATCAAACCAGCGTGAGGCTTCTTCAATGGTTTGCTTGCGACTTTTCATCGAAGGCTCTTTAGCAAAATCATTAGCAAAATCGTAAACAGCGCTTACAACATCTTTAACACTTCGTTGTTCTACAGTAAATTTTTCAACGCTTATCTTAGATCTTCCAGAAATTCCTCTGCCAATATGGTATTTAAGCGCGCGAAACGCTGTTAAGTCTTTTAAAGTTTGAGCAAAGGCTGCAATAGCGAAATATTCGTAAGCATCTTCTGCTTTAGAAAGTCGTGTTGAAACTGTTTTTTTAAACGAATCTCGAACTAAGTCACCTTTAAAAAGCGCTGTTATAACATTCCAAGGTGTCCAATGCGGAAAATCACTAGAAAACGTTGATTTAATAATATTATCGCCAGTTTGATCACCATTATTTTGCGCATACATTTGATCGTAGCTGTATGCAAAATCTTCATCTGATTTGCCTTCTGGGTGAATAGAAACACCAAAATGCAATATATCTGCAGGATTATTAGTAACGTATGAGTAGAGAACTTCGCAAGCTTTAAGATCAATCTCATCATCTGCGTCAACAAAAAGAACGTAATCACCGCTAGTCGACTGAACACCAGTTTTACGCGCAACATGCCTACCGCAATTATGATCTTTAGCAATAATTTTTACTCTAGAATCTTTATGCTCATAATCGCGCAAAATTTGCAAAGTATTATCTGTACTAGCGTCGTCAACAACAATAATCTCAATGTTTTTAAAAGTTTGATTAACAAGTGAATCCATGCACTGCTTAATATACGGCTCCTTGTTGTACGCAGGAACCACCACGGAAATTGCAGGATTCATAAATCGTCTCCATTGCACACTAATCGGTAAAATAGCACAAATCATATCTATTGTACTACTAGACACAATCAGTTTTTAGATTGTTGTCACGCATTAAAATCTTATAGTATATTTTTTAGTGACAAGTAGCACATGCATGTCAAACACATAGAAGGGTTGTAGTATGAATCAAGCAGACTCTAGTTGTATTAAAGAATTAAACACTAATCAACTACAAGATTCAGCTACACTTGCAAAATGCGGCAAAAAAAGCAACTCAACTAGCACAACTAGAGCAATTATAGAAAAAACGTATTCCTTTAAAGACTTCATTGATTTTTGCAAATCTAATGTTGCAGAACTTGCAATAAGCGCGATTTTTTTGATTATTGCATACGGTCAAAAAGCTTTTTCTAACACTTTTTCTATAGACACAGAAGAAATGATCTCTAGATCTAAGGCTCTTTACAATTCTTGGATTCGCCTAGAACGCTTCGGCTTGCTGGCTTTTAAGTACGTTACAGGAAGATACTGGTATAACAATTCATTAGCTGGAATCTTAATGATTCTTGCGCTTTTTGCTTCCGCAACAACATGGGCATACTTGTTTAGCAAAGCGCACAATTTGGGCGCAAAATTCCACCCAGCTTTATTTATGATTCCTTTTATAAGCGCTCCTATTCTTGCAGAAATGCTTGGATTCTTGCTTATGGGAGATGACGTAGCTTGTGCGCTAATGTTTGTTAGCATGTCGCTTATGTGTGCGCATAACGCGTACCAAAATCGTAAAGAACTTAAGACTCTTTTAGCATACGCATTAATGGCACTTATTTTTGCAATTTTTGGTTTTACTCTCTACTTAGCAATGACTACTGTTTTTGTTGCCGGAACAGTCATGATTGCACTAATAATTAAGGGCGACTATGCGTGCAAATTTAAGAACATAGTAAGCTACATTTTTACGTATATTTGCGTGTTTATAGCAAGCTATGCATGCTATGTGATTTTGAATAAAATTGTTATCGCTACCAACCACACCTTCACGGATCCGTACATTAAAGAACAAATGCGTTGGGGTAAAGACCCTATAACAAAAATTATTCATACTATATTTTTGCATGCAAAAAACATGTACCTAGGAAGAACAATATTCCATAGCGTATTTATAACAATTGCATTAATCGCTTTAGTGTTATTAACTATTGTTCAAGTGATTCGTAAAGAGCTTAACGCTTTTACTATTATTTTTGCTATTGCTATAGTTGCAAGCCCTATGATGATGAGCGTAATACTCGGCACAGCAGGCACGGCTAGAACGGAACTAACATACCCGCTTGCTGGCGCTTTTTCATGCATGTATTTGTTGCATTACATTATGCAATTTAGCAAAAAGACTTTAACAACGATTATTGCGTGCGTTCTTCTTGCAATTATTGGATTAAGTCAGTCGTTTACAGTAAACCGCTTGTATTACACGGAATACATGACTTACAACCGAGACTATTACATTGCTCAAGATGTTGCTAGAAGAATAGAAGTACTACAAGCAAATCATAAAAAACCACTTAAAGTAATATTTGTTGGCAATCACATAGCAGACCACAATCCTAGTGAATTTAAGTCAAATCATCTTGAACTTATTGGACGATCAATGTTTGAGATTGGATTCTCAACTCTTCACGGCACATGGGTAAAAGCTGGTTTTATACGCTCAACTACTGGATTTAAGATGGAAACTCCTGTATTAGAATCCGCTTATATAAGCGCAGAAAAGGCCGTACAAAATCTGCCTTCTTGGCCTTCGAATAAATGCACTACTGTTTTAGATAACAAATATATAATCGTAAAATTCTAAATTACTAACTAAAAAATAAAGTTGTTAACGCTTTATAAATGCACCAAACAAACAAGTATAAAGCGTTAACAACTTAGATAAGTGTTTCAATCTCGTAACGTGGGCGATGCTTAGATTCCATATAAATCTTTCCAATGTATTCGCCCACAATGCCGATTGAAAGCATAATCAATCCGCCAATAAACCACATTGAGAACATAACAGAACCCCAGCCAGCAACTGCTTTTCCTTGCAAAACAGAGGCTATTACGTAAACAAATACGCATAACGAAACTAAAATAGACGCGAATCCTGCAAATGTTACAAAACTCAAAGGCTTAGTAGAAAAAGATGTAATGCCATCTATAGCAAACGAAATCATCTTTTTAAGCGGATACTTAGACACACCAGCTTTGCGCTTACCACGCACATACTCAACTTTTGTTGACTTAAAGCCAATCGATGGCACTATACCACGCAAGAAAAGATTAACTTCTTTGTATTCCAAAAGAGCTTTCAACGCATTCTTGCCCATAAGTCTATAATCTGCATGATTTGGAACGGTTTCTGCACCCATCCACTTAAAAACACTGTAAAAAGCTAATGCAGTGTTGCGCTTAAACCACGTATCTGTTTCTCTAGACGAGCGAACGCCATACACAACCTCGTAGCCATCCACATATTTTGCAATAAATTGATCAACAACATCAACATCGTCTTGCAAATCAGCGTCCATGGAAATTGCAGCATCGCAACCAGATTTATACGCTGTAGTTAAGCCAGCAAGCAAAGCATTTTGATGACCACGATTATGTGCAAGCTTTACACCGCCAAAAAGCGAAGGATTCGACTGGTGTAAATCGCAAATAATATTCCAAGTCGAATCTCTAGAACCATCATCCACAAAAAGAATACGGCTAGAATTCGAAATAATCTTATTTTCAATAAGAAAAGTAACTTTGCTTAAAAGAATACTAGAAGTTTGCGGAAGAACAGGCTCTTCGTTGTAGCAAGGAAGAACAAAATATATGCATGGGCACTTGCTGTTTTGCAATGTTTCACGCAATGTTAATCCTTTCTAAAAACCATAATTTAGCATTAAAAATCCAGAAAAGTTACGATTTGCAATAACTATTTTAGAAAATCACTCATAATCTTTTGGATTTTGCTATTATCTCCCCAAACTGCTGGAGAATCGTATGGTCTATCTGGGAATGCGCCATATTCAAGCGAAATATCAAGATTATTCTCGCGAATGTAGCGCTCAACGCGATCTGCAAGCGAAACAGGCTCCCCCGTGCAGCAATTAATTACGCCATTTACTTTATCTTGTAAAACGGTTGCAGCAATTTGCTTAGCTAACACGTCTACATTAATAAAGTCGTATTTGTTTTTGCCAGTAGTAAACGGAAAAGTCTTCTTGCCATCTTGAGCAGCTTGAAGAAGCTTAGAGAAAATAGAGTTTCCACGAGCGTCGTCGCCAACAATGTAGTACGCGCGAATCCATTGAACAGTTGCATCATATTCTTTACCTAAAAGCAAAGTAGCGTCACGCAAAGCGTTCTTGGAAATGCCATACATAGAAGCTGGCTTGCAAGGCGTGTTCTCGTCAATAGCGCCCTCCCAGTAGCCTACTTCATGCATAGAGCCCATAACAGCAATCTGCTTTAGGCCGCCCGAAAGCATAAGACGGATAAAGCGGTAATGGTTCGATAAATCTTCCATGTGCGTGTCTGCAGCATGCTTAAAACCGTTGCGCCAAGCCATGTGCAAGCAAACGTCTGGGGACCCAAGCTTTGTGAACAAATCAGCATCATCGCTAAAAATATTCGCTTCAATACGCGTTGCGCGCTCATCAACACCGTCTAAACGCAAGTCGGAAGCAATTACGCTAGCACCTGCATCTAAAAGAGCTTTAACGACGTGACGACCAATATATCCACCAGCACCAGTAACAAGAATTCGCTTACTCATAATTTTTCAGTTTAGCAGCGTATAAAAACTTTCAAACATGCCAAAATAAATAGAACAAGATAATCACAAAATAATCACATTAATAATTAATCTAAAAGCTAAAATTATTACATGTTATGTTACATGTAATATCGCGTATAATATTGCGCATAACTTAACCGAATATTTAACCAAATGTTGAATCAAATATTTAACCAAATCAATCCCCAAATGTAAACTTAACAAAGTTATACGTGCATACACACTGCAAATTTGTAAGAAAGGCAGCGATGACAACAAAGTCTGACGCCATCTATCACCCTGGTAGAAGCAAAGGTCTGATTGACATTCCAAGATACCTTTATTTGCTTGACTTACTTGTAAAAAAAGAAGTACGCATAAGATATCGCGGTTCTTGGCTCGGTATGGCTTGGACGTACGTAAAGCCAATAACGCAATTTGTAGTGTTCTACGTTGCAATGGGGATTTTCTTAGGACTTGGTCGCGGAGGCGGAATTCAAGCCTACCCACTGTACCTTTTTAGCGGAATCATAGTAACAAACTTTTTTGTAGAAGCATTCTCTAATTGCACAAGATCAATACTTTCTAATGCTGGCTTAATACAAAAAATCTATCTTCCTAGAGAGCTATTCCCACTGGCATCACTACGAGTTGCTTTTGTACACTTTTTCCCACAAGTAATCGTGCTTATAATCGGAGCCTTATGCATGGGGTGGATTCCAGATTTTGCAGGCGTAATAGTGGCAATAATCGGATTTATTAGCGTGTGTACGTTTGCGTTTGGTCTTGGATTATTCTTTGGAGCAATAAACGTTTTTTACAGAGATGCAGAAAACATTACAGACTTAGTAGCAATGGTTGCCGTATGGCTTGCGCCGTGCTTCTACACATGGCAAATGGTTGCAGCTCACGCACCACGATGGGTTTTAGAGATGTATTATGCAAATCCTATTGCAATAAGCGTTGAAGCATTCCACCGCGGATTCTGGCTAAATGCCACAGATCGCACTTTCCAATTTGCAGGAGCTTGGTCTTTAAGACTTTGCGAAAGCCTTGTAGTCGCATTTGCTGTACTACTTATTGGCGAAGTTACATTTAGACATCTTGAAGGCAAGTTTGCTCAAGAAATTTAAACTTACTAAGATTTTGGGGATTTTACTTTTAAGAGCAGCAGGAGTTATATATGAATAAGCCTTATAACACACTTCCAGAAGACGTTGTGTTAAGCGTTTCCAACGTTACTAAACGATTCTCGCTGCGAGCAAATCATTCGATTAAAGAGTCGATTGTAAACTTGCTAACACCGCCGTCTAAAAAGCACGAGACACAAAACTTTACAGCTTTAAGCAATGTTAGTTTTACTATTAAACGCGGCGAAACTGTTGGACTAATAGGCATGAATGGATCTGGAAAATCCACTATGCTTAAAATGCTTTCTGGAGTTATGCAACCAGACGAAGGCGAAGTTTGTGCGCGCGGAAGAATCGCAGGACTAATCGAAGTTGGAGCAGGATTTGCTGCCGACTTAACTGGTCGCGAAAACGTGTATCTTAACGGCGCAATTCTTGGAATGACAAAAGAAGAGATAGACGATAAATACCAATCAATAGTAGACTTTAGCGAAATAGAGCCTTTTATGGATACAGAAGTTAAGTTCTACTCTTCGGGAATGTTCCTTAGATTGGCGTTTTCTGTAGCAGCGCACAGCGATCCAGACATTTTCTTAATCGACGAAATTCTTGCAGTTGGAGACGAAGCTTTTCAACACAAGTGCATAACAAGGCTTAAAGAGCAGCAAAAGCGTGGGCAAACAATGGTGATTGTTTCTCACAGCGAAGATCAAATTAAGCAACTTTGCTCCCGTTGCATAGTGCTGTCTCATTCGCACATGATTTACGATGGTAAAGCCGAGCCAGCGTTTAACGCAATGCGAGAAAGCTTAAACGAAAAATCTTAGACGATAATCAATAAAGAATAAACAATAATCAAAACCAAAAAAGCAAAAGGCATATAAGAGGATATTATGGAAAACATGAGTAACACAACAAACTTTGAGCCAAAAAACATAATTGTAACTGGCGGATGCGGCTTTATTGGGTCTAATTTTGTGCACTACGTAGTGAACAATCACCCAGAAACACACGTAACAGTATTAGACGCGCTAACATACGCAGGAAATATTGAAAATATTGCAGGATTGCCAGAAGATAGAGTTGACTTTGTGCACGGCAATATTTGCGATGCCGAACTTTTAGATAAGCTTGTTCCAGGTCACGACGCAATTGTGCACTACGCTGCAGAATCTCATAACGACAACAGCATTGCAAACCCAGAACCATTTCTTAAAACCAATGTTGAAGGCACTTTTAGACTACTCGAAGCAGTTAGAAAATACGGGATTCGATACCACCACATCTCTACCGATGAAGTGTACGGAGATTTGGCATTAGACGACCCAGCTAAATTTACGGAAGAGACGCCATATCACCCATCCAGCCCATACAGCTCCACAAAAGCAGCAAGCGATATGTTGGTACGCGCATGGACTCGCACATACGGTTTGCACACAACAATCAGCAATTGCTCAAACAACTATGGACCATATCAGCATGTTGAAAAGTTTATTCCGCGACAAATCACAAATATTCTAGAAGGCATTAAGCCAAAGCTGTATGGTCAAGGATTAAACGTTAGAGATTGGATTCACACAGAAGACCACAGTAGTGCTGTTTGGACAATCCTAACAAAGGGAGAGCTTGGAAACACCTACTTGATTGGCGCAAATGGCGAGAAAAACAATATAACAGTTTTGCGCATGATTCTAGAAATGATGGGCAAAGATGCAAACGACTTTGAGCTTGTAAAAGACCGTCCAGGCCACGACCGCCGCTACGCGATTGACAGCACAAAGCTACAAACGCAACTCGGATGGAAGCCAAAGCACACAGACTTTACAACAGGCTTAGAGCAAACAATCAAATGGTACACAGAAAATCGCGCATGGTGGGAAGGCGCTAAAAGCGCTACTGAAGCAAAGTACAAAGCTCAAGGGCAGTGATCGCCTAAAAGTCAAGTTTGCTTGTATACAAATTGTATGCAAATCTAACAAAAATCTAGTCGCGAATCTAATCAAAAATAAAGAATTTGTAGGATGCTATGGAATTTGAAAAAGAACTAAGCGTTACAAAAACCAATATTCCAGGTTTAATCGTATTTGATCTTCCAGTACACGGAGATAACCGCGGATGGTTCAAAGAAAACTGGCAGCGCGCAAAAATGACGGCTCTAGGTCTCCCCGACTTTGGACCCGTACAAAACAACATTTCGTTCAACGAAAAACGCGGAGTAACCAGAGGCATCCACGCAGAACCATGGGATAAATACATAAGCATTGCTACTGGCGAAGTATTTGGCGCATGGGTAGATTTAAGACCAGGTCAAAGCTTCGGTCAAGTGTACACAACCACACTAAACCCTAGCAAAGCAATCTACGTGCCTAGAGGCGTAGGAAACAGCTTCCAAGCTTTGCAAGATGGCACAGCATACACTTACTTAGTAAACGCACATTGGTCGCTAGAGCAAAAGAAAACATACACTTTTGTAAACCTTGCAGATCCAGATTTACACATTAATTGGCCAATACCTTTAGAAGAATCCGAGCGAAGCGAAGCTGATTTACACCATCCAATGCTAAAAGACGCCAAACCAATGGCACCAAAACGCACTCTTGTAACTGGATGCAACGGTCAACTTGGTCGCGCAATACAAAACTATGCTAAAGAGCATGATTTAGAAGGATTTGAGTACGTAGACTTAGATAGCTTCGATATAGCAAATAAAGACGATTACAGCCGCTACGACTGGGATTTGTATGGAACGATTATTAACACAGCAGCATACACGTCTGTAGATGGCGCGCAAACGCCACAAGGAAGACGAGACGCGTGGAATAGCAACGTTAAAGGAGTGGCAAATCTTGCAAAAATAGCACAAGAACACCACATCACTCTTGTGCATATTTCAAGCGACTATGTTTTTGACGGCACTCAAGAAAATCATAAAGAAAACGAAGAATTTGCACCACTAGGCGTGTACGGCGAAACAAAAGCTGCAGCAGACGCTCTAGTAGCAAACGTTCCACAGCATTATATTATTCGCTCAAGTTGGATTGTTGGAGAAGGACGAAACTTTGTAACGCGCATGATTGACTTTGCAAACCGTTGCAAAAATGGTGAATCTGTTAGCGTTCAAGCTCCAATAGACCAAACTGGAAGACTCACTTTTGCAAGCGACTTAGTAAAAGGCATGTTCCATCTTCTAAACACGCAAGCGCAATACGGAACATACAATCTTACAGGATCTGGCAAAATCGCGTCTTGGCACGATATTGCTCAAAAAGTGTTTACACAACTTAATGTAGACACAAGCAAAATCGAAGCAAATCGCGTAGACGATTACACGCGCATATCTAATGGCTCTCCTAGACCACACAAGTGCGCACTTGACTTGCAAAAAATCGAGTCCGCTGGATTTACGCCATGCGATTGGGAAGATTTGCTTGAGTCTTACGTAAATAGAATTGAACAAAACAACAAGTAAAGGATGTTTCAAAGATGAAAGGCATTATTCTTGCTGGCGGTTCTGGCACACGCCTATACCCACTTACTACAGTAACGTCTAAGCAGCTTTTGCCAGTTTACGATAAGCCAATGGTGTATTACCCTCTTAGCGTACTTATGATGGCTGGAATCCGAGATATTCTTGTGATTTCTACTCCTCAAGACTTGCCTAATTTTGAAAGGCTACTTGGAAGCGGAGAACAATTTGGAATCAACTTATCTTACAAAGTTCAGCCATCGCCAGACGGTCTTGCTCAAGCATTTATACTCGGAGAAGAGTTTATAAATGGCGATTCTTGCGCGCTCGTGCTTGGAGACAATATATTCTACGGAAATGGCCTAGGAGCTATTTTAAAGCACGCTGCACGCGTAGAACACGGTGCTACAGTATTCGGCTACTACGTAGACGACCCAGAAAGATACGGCGTTGTGGAATTTGATGAAAATCACAAAGCCGTTAGCATAGTAGAAAAACCAGAACACCCAGCATCGAACTATGCTGTTACAGGCTTATACTTCTACGATTCCCGAGTTACAGAGTTTGCAAAACAAGTTAAGCCGAGTGCTCGCGGAGAGCTTGAGATTACGGACCTTAACAAAATGTACTTAGAAAATGGCTCACTAAACGTTATGACTCTTGGTCGCGGATACGCGTGGCTAGACACTGGCACAATGGACTCGCTTTACGAAGCTGGCGAATTTGTGCGCACAATAGAGCGAGCGCAAGGGCTGCCAATCGCAGTGCTTGAGGAGATTGCATACGAAAACCAGTGGATTAGTCGCGATCGTTTACTTGAGTCGGCAGAAAAATATGGTAAAAGCAATTATGGCAAGCACTTAAAGCAGGTTGCTGAAAATCGCATTATCATATCTAAAGATTTGTTCACGGATTAAAAATCGCAAATCCAATTTTACAAATCAACTAGTTTACTTCTGGTTTACTTAGTTTATTTACTTAGTTTGCCCAAGGAACATAGCTTTTAACTCTGGTAAAAGCGCTCGTAACGCACTACCCCTGTGTGAAATGGCGTTCTTTTCTTCTTGACTAAGCTGAGCACTTGTCAAATCCTGCATTTGAATGCCATTTCTAACAGGCTGATTATCTGGTACAAAAAGCGGATCGTAACCAAAACCATTCTCTCCGCGTGGAGCTCTAATCAGTCTACCAACCATTTCTCCAACGCGAACAGTTTCAAAACCATTTGTTTTCCACAGAGTGTTTTCAAGTTCTGTTTCACCACAACCCTTAGGAATAGCTAAAGCTGCAGCACAGCGGAATCGTGCTGTTCTACACTGATCTGGAATGTCTTCAAGCTGTTTAAGCAAAAGCTCATTATTCGCCTTGTCATCTCCATGAACACCGCTCCAACGCGCAGACAATATTCCTGGAGCAGCTCCGAGAACATCCACAATCAAACCTGAATCATCTGCTATTGCAGGCAAACCAGTTCTTAAAGAAACATCTCTAGCTTTGATTAGCGCATTTTGCTCAAAAGTCACACCTGTTTCTACCGGGTCTGGAAGCCCAAGAGAACCTGCTGTAACAAGCTCAATATTTTCCGATATCTCATCAAATTCTTCGTTTAAAATACGCTTAATTTCAACGAGTTTACCCTCATTATGCGTTGCCACAACAAGTCTCACGCTCGCCACTCCTTGGTAATTTATCGAACAAACAGATATAAACTTTATTTAATTTTGACTTAAAGCTGCGCGCTGAGCCGCTTGAAGCTCACGATTACCTTTGGCTGCCAAATCAAGCAAAACATTAAGCTCATCGCGATTAAACGGGCGATGCTCAGCTGTGCCCTGAATCTCAATAAAATTGCCAGAACCAGTCATAGCAACATTCATATCTGTCATTGCTTGACTATCTTCCACATACGGCAAATCAAGCATTGGAGTGCCATTAATCACGCCAACAGAAACAGCAGAAACAGAGTCTTTAAGAACGTTTTTAGCGCTACGAATATGCTTGTGCTTTTCTGCCCAATTCAAAGCATCTACAAGAGCAACATATGCGCCTGTAATCGAAGCCGTGCGTGTGCCGCCATCTGCTTGAAGAACATCGCAATCGATTTGAATAAGGCACTCGCCCATTGCCTTCATGTCTATAACACCTCTAAGGCAGCGACCAATAAGGCGACTAATCTCATGCGTTCTTCCACCGATTTTCCCCTTAACAGATTCGCGATCAGTGCGCTCAGCTGTTGCCCTTGGAAGCATTGAGTATTCAGCGGTAACCCAACCTAAACCAGTGTCTCGCCTCCAGCGCGGAACTCCAATAGTAAAAGTGGCAGTGCACATAACGCGCGTGTTACCACACTCGATTAACACGGAGCCTTCTGGGACATTGGTAAAATTGCGAGTTATTTTTACTGGACGCAACTCATCTACGTCTCTTCCATCAAAACGAATAGGTTTTACTGATTCCAACATATCCTTAATTTGAGCCATAATTCAACAATCTAGCACGCGGCATTAACTAGCATGCAGCATTAATCTTGAGCAAAATCGCAATGCAAAAACTGTAGTGCGATTGTACCCGATTTGTGCATTTTTCCATACAAACACACTACATATTTATGTAGTGCGATTGTACCTAACTTCGGCGTTTTTCTATACGAACACACTACAACTGTAAACTTTTGTATCAAATCTGCTCACTAAGCGCAAGCCACTCTTCTTCTAACGCGCTAGATTCGCTTTGATTCGCCTGCAACTTCTCGTTAAGCTCTTGCAAGCCTACAAAATCACTTGGATCATGGCTAGCCATTTTCTGCTCAATCTCGCTTTTTTCTTCCTCAAGCTTTTCTAGTTTTCGCTCTATTGCTGAAACTCTTCTAGTAGCATCGTAATAAGCTTTTCCGCTTAATTTTGCTTCATATTTTTGATTGGATTTTTCCGCAGAATCCGCATCTGACGAATCGCCAGCAACCGCCCTAGAACTCGCCTCAAAATCTGCCTTAGATTCTTGCATATTTGCGCGCTCGTAGTCTTCCATAATCTTTAAATATTCATCAACTCCACCTGGAAGATGACGAATTTTCCCATCAATAAGAGCAAATTGCTGGTCTGTTACACGCTCAAGCAAGTATCTGTCGTGAGATACAACAATCAAAGTACCTGGCCAAGTGTCAAGTAAATCTTCCATAACAGCAAGCATGTCGGTGTCTAGATCGTTTCCAGGCTCGTCCATTATCAACACATTTGGCTCGTTTAAAAGAATCAGAAGCAACTGCATACGACGTTTTTGACCACCAGAAAGATCTGCTATTGGCGTCATAAGCTGTTCAGGCTTAAACCCAAGTCTTTCCATAAGTTGACCAGGAGTAACTTCTTTTCCATCGATTATGTAGCTTGGTTTATATCTGCTCAAAACCTCTTTAACCTTATATTTTCCAAGCTTTTCAAGTTCTTCCAAACGTTGAGACAACACAGCAAACTTTACAGTTTTACCAATGTTTACATGTCCTTTAGTCGGATGCAAAGAGCCATCTATTATGTTCAAAAGCGTTGATTTTCCAGCACCATTCGCACCAACTATGCCAAATCTGTCTCCTGGACCTATCAGCCACGTTTGATTGTCTAAAAGCATACGACCTGTAATAGTTTTTTGCGATGCTGCACATGTTTCTTTTAATGGTGCTTCTGGCGATTCTTCTACAGAAATAGCGACGCTACCAACATGTGTAGGCTGAGAAAATGGTGATTTTACAATATCTGCATCTGCTCCAGCAGGCTTTGATGAATCTTCAAAAATTTGCGTAACATCAATCAAATCAACAACTTGCTTACCAAGACGTGAAGTTGCCATTCTTTTTAGCTCAAGAGTATCTCGCATAGGTGGAACATCTGCTATAAGCTCACGAGCCTGCTTAACATGAAACTTTTGCTTGGTAGAACGCGCACGAGCACCCCTAGAAAGCCACGCAAGCTCTTTACGAGCCAGATTCCGCCTGCGCTCCTCGCGAACATCCGCCTGGCGTTCGCGCTCAACGCGCTGCATCATGTACGCGCTGTATCCGCCTTCAAATGGGTCAATCACACCATCGTGAACCTCCCACATAGAAGAGCAAACTTCGTCTAAAAACCACCTGTCGTGCGTAACGAGCAAAAGCGCGCCCTGCCCGTCTTGCCACCTGTGCAAAAGATGCTCTGCGAGCCAATGAATTGTAAGCACATCAAGATGATTCGTAGGCTCATCCAAAGCCAAAATATCCCAATCATGCAACAGCAACCTAGCCAAATCCGCACGCCTACGCTGACCTCCAGAAAGCGTACCAACTTTAGCTTCAAGATTGATTCCGCCAAGAAGAGCCTCAACAATTTCGCGAGACTTTGAATCAGCAGCCCACTCATAATCCTGGCGATTCTCCAATGCAGCTTGGCGAACTGTAGCATTATCGTCCAGCGGATCTCGCTGGCTTAAAATGCCAAATGTCAAGCCGCTTCTACGCGTAACTCTGCCAAAATCTGGGTCCATACTACCCTCAAGAAGCTTAAGAAGCGTGGATTTTCCGTCTCCGTTTTTTCCAACAATTCCTATACGGTCTCCCTCAAAAACGCCTTGAGTCACATTTCTAAAAATAGTTTTTGTTGCAAATTCAAGCGATACGCGTTCTAGTCCCAAATCATAAGTAGGCATAACTCACAAATATAGCTGTGCTACTATACTATGCGCGGTAAAGCGCTTAGACCGCGCGAACGATATTCCATATTTCCTATTTAGCGTTGCTGAGGGCTGGGTGTTTCTTGTCTCACAACGCTCCGCCTTTTACGTGTTATCTTGTGTTGCGGTTGTTCCGTTTTGTCTTTGATTTTGTTTTTTGGTTGAAGTTTGTTTGTAGTGGTTGATCATTGGATTATTTGGTATCGGCTTCCGCTCTTATATTGTTCGACCAAGAATCACCCAGCCCTCTTACATGCTTGAACAATTGCGTATTTCTTAATCACCGAGATTCTCGATTTTTCTTCTTCATTCGATGAATCACCATCAAAGATGCTGAGGTTCATCTCATTCAGTGCGAAAAATCTCGAATCTCTACTTCACTTGCGCGACGACCTGCCTTCGCGCTTAGACCGCGCGAACGACAGGACCTGCCCGAGATTGTACGTGATTTAGATCAAATTTGGTACAAACTCGGGAAAACAACTCCGCATTTTGTAGCTCAACACACCAAAATCAACAACAAAAAGCGGAAAGTCGCATAATATTGAATGTCGTATAATATTGAGTTATGGGTTATGTATCTGAAAATTCTTTACACAATGCTGTGAACAAAGCTACAACAGACTTATTTACTTTTAGCTACAAGCACATTATTAAGCCGCACTTAGTGTTTAACATTCCACCAGACGAAGCTCACGATCGAATGATTGCATTTTGCAAAACAAGCGAGCGCATTCCTGGATTAATGTGGCTTTTGCGGCAAATGCTCAATTACACGGATCCAATTTTAGAAACGCGAGTTATGGGAGTGGATTTTGCGAATCCATTTGGCTTAAGCGCGGGACTCGATAAAAACTGCGACTTATGCACTGTTCTAGACAATGCTGGTTTTGGTTTTGAAACAGTTGGCTCTACAACCGCTCGCCCATGCGAAGGAAACGCTAAACCTTGGTATCATAGGCTTCCGCAATATGATTCTCTTCTTGTTCATGCCGGTCTTGCTAACGACGGCAGCGAGTTTGTAATTCCTAGAGTGGAAAAAGCGTGGACTAATGCTAAAAGCATGCGCGTTTCTGTGAGCATTGCGCGCACCAATGATAATCTTGTTGGTGATTTAGACGAGGGCATTGAAGATTATCGAATATCTATGGAGCGAGCAAGTGGTAAAAGCTCCATGATTGAGGTTAACATTTCTTGTCCAAACACTATGGCTGGCGAGCCTTTTAGTGATCCAGAAGCTTTAGATAAGCTTTTTAATGTTTTAGATAGAGTTGATCGCCCTCAACCAACTCTTGTAAAAATGCCTTTGAATCTAAAAGGCGGATGGTCTCAATTTAAGTCTTTGTTAGACGTTTTAAGCGCACATAATGTTGATGGCGTGAGCATTGCAAATTTGCGCAAGAATAGAGATGGACTAGACATTCCTGCAGATTGGAAAGGTGGAATCTCAGGGGCCCCAACATTTGCCGCAAGTAATGAGCTTATTAAGCGAACTAGAAGCGAGTTTGGCAACAGGTTTGCAATTGCTGGAATAGGTGGCGTATTTACTGCAAAACAGGCTTATGAAAAGATTAGAAGCGGAGCTGACCTAGTTATGTTCGTTTCTTCTCTTATGTATAGAGGTCCTCAACAAATAACTGTTCTAAAGCGCGGACTTGCTGATTTACTCAGAAAAGATGGGTTTGAGACAGTTAAAGATGCTGTTTCAGCTGATGTGGATTAAAAACTAGAATAGATTACAATAAATCAGCTGGTATCGACGTATTCATGCAATACCTCAATGCCAGCTGATTTTTTAATAATATTTTCAACTAACCATATGAAACTTAATTATCGTCAGAAGATGTGTCTCCTGTTCCATCTGTATTACCAGACCCAGAAGATGTACTCGTTCTTCCATCGCCAGTAACCGACGATCCACCAGTCGCAGGATCTGTCGAAGCAGCACCCTGATTTGCCTGAGCCTGATCTTGAGCTGCCTGTCTACGAGCATCCTCATCGCGCTTACGCTGTTGCTCTGCATAATCTTCCTGACGCATTTGCGGAGTTAATGACGGCATCTTTCCACCAGCCATATACTTTGAATCTGGCTTACCATATTCATTGTCGATAGGAACGTTTGCCGCTTTTAGATAATCGTCCATAAACTTTTTCCAAGCTGGAGTTGCAATGTAAACACCGTACCAAGCGCTTCGATAAACACCATTAATTCTCATGTTGTTGAAGCTCTTTTGCACTTCAGCGTTTCCAATTGCAACAAAAGCACTAATCTTATTTGGCACGAATCCTGCAGTAGTCATGTAATACTGTTCGTTAGTACCAGTTTTTGCAAAAGTTTTACGACCACCAGCTAATTGAGCAGCATGCGCAACACCACTAGGTTGAGCAACACCCTGATTTATAGCGTAGGCTACAGTTTGAGCAATTTTTTTCGGTATAGCCTGATGACAATTAGCGCTTGGCACTCGCAAACGTCTACCGTTTTTATCAATAACACGCTTGATTGCAATAGGGTCACATTGAACACCATTAGCACCCAATGTTGCGTAAATATTTGCCATTGTTAGTGGGGAAGCCTGAACTGCACCAATCACCATAGGAGGGTTTAGAGAGTTCTTAGAAAATACGTCTTCCTGACCTATCGGAGAATTGTGATACCCAAGTGTTTTCGCAGCCTCTGCCACTGCACACAGCTTAAGCTGAGCACCCATAGCAGCCTGAATAGTGTTGTGAGAATGCACCAAACCCATTAACGGTGTTTCTGGATTAACATTTCCACCATCTGAATTTCTCACAGACCAACGCCCTATACCTTTATATCTTGCGCACGAAAATTCAGTATTGTTATAGAACGTGTTTGTTCGTACAGGCTGATTAATTGATTTTCCAGCAAGCATCCATGCAACAAGATTGATTGGCTTCCAAGTAGAACCAATCTGCCAGCCTAAGCCACCACCGTCTTGTTCATCTACAGCGTAGTTAATAGCTGTGTGAGTAGGGTCAGACCTCGCCGCATCGGTCGCATCATAAATACGATTGCTTCCAAAACCAAGAACTTCACCAGTACCAGGCTTTATAGCAGCTATAGAGACTTCAAAACCACTAGGATCATTAACAGGGATAGTGGCCCTAGCTGTATTCATGGCGGTTGTGTTAGCTGTTATATCCATTGTGGTGTAAATATCCAAGCCACCTTCATTAAGCAGCTTCTGCCTTGCTACAGTTGTTTTGCCAAATTCTCTAGAATTCAAGATTTTCTTAGTAACATAATCACAGAAGAATGCTGCATCTCCAGCAGCCTGGCAACCGACGTTAGCAACTTCATGCTGAATATTAAGAGTGCTTTTAATTGGTGTTGTAACCGCATCATCATGTTCTTTTTGACTTATAAAGTTTTGTCGAAGCATTAAATCAAGAACTATATTTCTTTGCTTCTGCGATTCAGGCTGATTTTCTTCAATAGAAGGATCGTACCTAGAAGGATTCTTTGTGATTGCTGCAATAGTCGCAGCTTGAACAAGATTAAGATCGGCTGCTGTGGTATTAAAATAGCGTTTTGCAGCAGTTTCTACACCGTAAAGATTATTACTACCAAACTGTGCAACGTTTAAATATCCCTGTAAAATCTCTAGCTTAGAGTATTTTTTCTCCATTTGGATTGCGATTAACATTTCTCGCAATTTTCTAGCAACAGTACTTTCTGCAGCATGATATTCCGAAATAGGATCATTGTCTTCTCTAGCTTTGATCATAAGAACATTCTTAACGTATTGCTGTGTTAAAGACGATCCACCTTGCATATCAGACTTTTTAATAAACGTTTGCACAAATGCACGCATAACGCCTTGCACATCAACGCCTGAATGCTCAAAGAACCTACGATCCTCACGCGCAACCATTGCCTGCTGCATGTATTGCGATATGCGTCTTAATGGCACAACAGTGCGATTTTGAGCATAAAATGTTGCTATAACTGTTTTGCCATCAGAAGCGTATAAACGCGATTTTTGAGGTAAAGCCGTAACGTCAAAATCAATGCCATCAACTCTAAGAGAAGGCACAACAGACTTGACCACGCTGTTTACGCTCATTACTCCTGGCACAAATAAAATACTTGATACTACACCACCTGCAACACACAATGTGATGTACGTAAGGAACAGTGCTAACACGCGACGAGTTGTGAGGGATTTCTTCTTAGGCATGCGAACTATTCTAGAGGTTTGCCTCTACGTTGCGGCACGCAAAAATCGCGATTTATCTTTCTGCTCTGCGAATCAACATTCCAGGTTGGTAAATAATAATTGACCTACCGTGCCTTTTAATCCAACCCCTCTGAGCAAAATCCATCAACGCTTTATTAACTGTTTCTCTAGAAGACCCAACAAGTTGAGCAAGTTCTTCTTGTGTTAAATCGTGAGGAACAAGCACACCTTCCCTAACAGGTTCTCCAAACCTAGAAGCAAGGTTTAAAAGCGTTTTAGCCAATCTAGCTGGAACGTCCATAAAAACAAGATCAGAAATATGCTCGTTGTTTGCTCTTAAACGTGCAGCTAAAACCTGAAGCATGTCTACGGCAACCCTAGGATGATGGCCAAGCCATTTAAAAAGAACTTCGTTTTCTAGCCATAATACGCGAGTTTTATCTGTAATTGCTATTGCAGAAGCTGTACGCGGACCGCCGAACGGGTCAAAAACAGGAATCTCTCCAAGAATCTCACCGTGCGTGTGGATACTAAGCAATTGCACACGATTATCCCTTGAATGACGTACAAGCTTAACCCGTCCACGCTCAAGCAGATACATGCGGCGATCAGTATCTCCTTCGTTAAAAATCGCCTGCCCCTTAGAAAAAACCGACTCATGCAAATGCTCGAGAAGCTCCCTCGCTTGATCGAGTGGCACTTGCTTAAATAACGCTGTATGCGTTAAAGGAAGGTCTTCCGTGTAGGGCTTATCTGGCTTAATTCTTACCACAATCAGCCTCCAATGTGTTTTAAAAATATTCTACGAAATACCCATGGCATCTAAACACCATGCGTTTTCATAGCAAACTTCCTCCCATTTTTTATACCTGCCAGAGCTTCCACCGTGACCGCCATCTGTTTCAATGCGCGCAATCGCGTCCGCGCCTGCAGCCTGCAAGCGAGCAAGCCACTTAAGAGGCTCCGTAACAAGAACGCGAGTGTCGTTAATCGAAGAAGTTATAAGAATCTTTGGAAACTCACCTGGCTCAACATGTTCAGGCACATTCTCGTAAGGCGTGTACGACTTTATATACGCGTAATCTTGCGCATTATGCAATGGGTCTCCCCATTCGTCCCACTCTGTAACAGTAAGCGGCAGCGAGTCGTCTAGCATAGACGTAAGCGCATCAACAAACGGAACATCAGCTTCGATTCCTGCATAGCATTGCGGAGCCATATTTGCTACAGCGCCCATAAGAAGACCGCCTGCAGAACCGCCATTTGCAACAGTCTGATTTGCCGAAGCATAACCCGCTTGTTGCAAAGCACGCGTAACATCCACAAAATCTTCAAACGTGTGTTTTTTGTTGCGACGTCTACCATTCTCATACCACGCACGACCCATTTCTCCGCCACCACGCACATGGACTTGCGCGAACAGCACTCCTCTATCCAGCATGCTTAGGCGCGCCACAGAAAAATACGGGTCGCTGCTTATTTCATAAGCTCCGTAAGCGGTGATGAACATTGCTTGTGATTTAGCTACAGTGTTTTTACGCCACACTAGGGATACGGGTACGCGCTCTCCATCTCGGACAGTAATCCAGACTCGTTTTTCTGCGTAGTCGTTTTCGTTAAAATCGCCTAGAATTTTCCCACGCTTAAGCAAAACGTCTTTGCCTGTAGTAGGATCTATTTCACACAAAGACCCTAGTGTTGCATAGCTTGAACAAGAATAACGCATTCTTGGAGCTTCGTAAGAAGGATTACCAGTTGCTCCAATAAGATAAACACGACTATTTTTAGCTTGCTCATTGGTTATTTTAGACAGTTCAATTCGAGCGGTGTTTTGGTTTTGATTTTTATTTTGGACAGATAAATTAGATAAATTATCTTTTGCAACATTGGTTGGTTGCCACTCTTCCGCTGTTTCTTTTATAAAACCTTCTGCCCCAACCCTAATAAAACGCCAAGGTCGTCCAGCATTAAAATCTTCAACAGCATTGCTTTTAGGCATAACAGCAAGCTGAGGCAAGCCATTCGCGCGGAAAGAAAGAGCCACATAATTCTTATAAACGCTTAAACCATCGATGCTCAATCCGCAAGTTCCCTGTAAAAT
Source organism: Gardnerella sp. c11Ua_71 (assembly GCF_055818025.1). Classification (NCBI taxonomy): domain Bacteria; kingdom Bacillati; phylum Actinomycetota; class Actinomycetes; order Bifidobacteriales; family Bifidobacteriaceae; genus Gardnerella; species Gardnerella sp. c11Ua_71. Next base: position 279,535 of record NZ_JARFVR010000001.1, read on the forward strand.
CTTAGGATTTTTGCTGTTGTAATACGGTTCACTAACCGCTTTTTTGCTTGCCCCTGGTTCTAATGAATCTCCATTTTTGCAGCCGTAAGGTGATCCCTGAACCACACAATCGCCTTCGCCAATGTTAAATGGCATTGATTCCATAGATTGCTTTCGCAAATCTATAACGTCAATCTGAAAATTAGGATTTTTAAGATTGTGGCTTACAAACATGAGTGGAATATCTTTACCATCATCTCCAGCATTTTCAAAGCATGCGAAAGAAACATCGTATTCCACGTTTTTTATAGGCTTTAACACCATCTTAAAATCTGCTTCTGGAGTGCTTAATGGAAGCATTAATACGCGCGAAGTCGTTTTGGAGCTGCTGTTTATCATAATGCTACGTTCGTCGAAACTTTCGTAAACGCTAACAAAAAATCTCGCATCCAATTCTTCAAAAACTTTTACATCATCTTCTACAGAAGTTCCAATTTTATGTCTAAACACTTGGTATGGTCGCCATGCGCTGTCTAAAGTCACATAAAAAACCCATTTTCCGTCTGGTGTTAAAAGCGCAGAAGATATGCCTTTTATGCAATCTCGAAGCGTTATAAAATCATTGCTACTTTTGCAAAAATCACGAATATAAAAATCGAATCTTTCATCACCCTTAGTATCGACACCAAACAACATTCTCGTGCCGTCTAAACTAATATCCATTCCTCCGAGTTGGAAGAAATCTCCACCAAATTCCGATGCCTCTTTGTTGGCGTCAAAAATAACTTCTTCGCCGTCTGTTTCTCCAGGATTTGCGCGTTCATCTATAACTGGCGGATCCCAATCATTCTCGTTTTTAACAGGCATTCGGCATTGAATCCCGTACTGTTTACCTTCTACGGTACGCACATAATACCAATATCCGTCCATTCTTGTTGGAACAGACATATCCGTTTCTTGAATACGCGATTTCATTTCATTAAACAGTTGTTTACGCAAAGAATCTAACCTAGAAACGCGTTGTTCAGTGTACTTGTTTTGAGAATCAATATATTCACGAAGTCTTTTGCTCTCTTTGTCTTTCATCCAAGCATATTCATCTACAAACACATCATTGTGAAACTCACGAACATAATCAATTTTTGTAGCGGTCATAGGCTTACAACCAGCAGCCTTATTTAAAGAATCAAACTCACCGACTTTTAGCGAACTATCTTGCATTTATAACCTTTACAACACATAGAAAACATAAAAATTCTGCACAATTACACAATATCAACTACACAACATTAAACAGCATCCATAATAAATGGAATCATAATATCTTCCAAAGATTCACCATCTGGAGCTGCAAAAAATGGGACACCTTCAAAAGTTCCAGCAGCACCTTTAGCATTAACAAAATTACCATCACCAACGCTTGCAATTCTAGAAGACGCAAGAGTAACCCCAAAATCCTTAGACATTGCTCTCCTAAAATCGGTCATAGTTGAATTGACCTTAAGCTGTCTTATGCCTACCGCTAAAACTCGATTAGGGAATTTTTTTATAATACTCGCATAAGTAGCTGGATCCTTCTGACCATCATCACCAATAAGCACAAATCTCATACCTGGAAAATCATCCATAAGCTGCTGAGCAAACTCAAGCTTATGCTGAGGACCAGTCGGCACAAAAGTCTTAGGTCTAGGATCTAAATCTCTAAGAAGAAGCGGTCCAGATGGAAAACCTTCACGCAAAATGAAGTGTCGTATAGAAGCTTCCACATTCCAAGGAGAAGTTGAAAGATAGAAAAACGGGGCGTTAGGAACAAAATCACGAATCTTATTAAAGAAATGATTCATACCCTTAACAGCATGTCTGTGCTCTGGATTCATAATAAGAAGATTGTAAGCTGCTCTTAGCGGAGAAGGAGCCTGAGTGACCATAATAGTGTCATCAACGTCGGAAATTATTCCCAAAGTAGATTTTTCAGAAATAACAAACATGCTTGCATCAACAGGCTCACGATTATCTACTTTGTAAGACACTTTATGTTCACCAACATTAAGTGATCTTTCAGTAATCAAATCAAGATAACCAGAACAGTCTGAAACACAATATTCAGCACCACTGTTGAAACTAGCATCTGGCTTATCGTACACAGACGAATCACCAACTTGCGCAGATTCAACAGGAACACCATCAATGCTTAAAGAAACACGAATCCTAACAGCAGGAACAACAAGCATCGCATATATTCCGCGCTTCAAAACAGAATGATGACCAGCTTTAGGAGCAAGAACAGTACGGCAAATCAAACGAGCATAATTATCAGTTCCATAACCAATATAAGGCTCAACGCTTGGGAACCAACCCAAGCGACGCATAATTTTACCGCTTACGCGCATCCAAAATCCAACGCTTGACGTAACAAATTTTCTGGCAAATCGAATAAAAGGCGGCTTTTTATCTATACGCTCTTCGTCCGAAGGAGCATCAAAAAGCGTGGCTGTAACTCGCACTTGAATAGGCGTACTGCTTATTCTTCTAGCTACAGCTGGAGAATCACATTCTTGCTTGGCTTGTTCGCCGCCTTTTGCAGCGTTATTGTCATCCAATTTAGCCAAATTGTTACTCGCTTTTATTAATTTTATAACTTTTATAAATCCTATAACTCACTATTGCAATGAATTATTGACGAACTGGACCATCTGGCTGCTCGCCAACCACTTGTACGATTGTTCCACGCGGGCAATTGTCGTACACCCACTTAGAATCCTGCTCGTACATATTAATGCAGCCGTGAGAACCATGCTTTGCTGGGTATCCTTGTGCTATACCAACATCATTCCACCTTGCTGTATGGAATGAAATTCCACCGTTAAAGTAGCTAACCCAAGTAATTCCAGGCAAATAGTATCTAGAACCGTCTCTATTAAATCCTTGCATAGCTTGAACGTCATAACGTAAGTAAATGTGGAATGTTCCATTTGGCGTCTCGTAATATCCATTGGAGCCCGTGCAAACTGGCATTGTTCGTATTAATTGATCATCTTTGTAAACGCTTACTGTCTGCGTGGTTTTATCAACCACAATACGCATTTCAACAATCTTCTTTTCAACAGCAAACTTTACTACATTTGTCGGAACCGTAATCTTTGCGTCTGTACCCTTTTCGATAGTATCCACAACCTTGTTTGCTACATCCTTTGAATAGCGAACCTCTACGCCATTAACACCTTTAAGAGTGGTCATTATGAACTGACCCTTCTTACTATAAGTGTCTTCCTGATCTATTTTCTGCTGGTTCAGATTCTTAGCAAGCTCTTTTGAAAGCCAAGTATTTACTGCTTCCCTATCTACAGTAAACGAAATCTGCTTTCTCTGTTCATCAGCATTAACCTTAATCCAAGAAGCGATTGCAGATTTAGGTATCGTAAAATCTTTTGAATCGCCATTACTTAAAGTGATTTTCTTAGTAAGAATATTATTAAGCTGATCCACAGTTTTCTTAGCAACATCACGCTTAATCGGTGCTTCAATCCTACGAGACTCAATAGTAACTTTTACTGTTTTACCAGGATTTTCAAGCGATTTTTTAACAGCCTCACGAACAGGCAATGTTATTACTGTACGACCTGGAACACCATCTTCCACCACATAAGATTCAGAACCAGAATCGTATTTTGCCGTATAAGGCATTGCACGATCTTTATCGTTAACAAATTTCTTGATGATATACGCATCCATATCTATGTCGTTTCGAGTTGCTTGCAAAGCGACATTCTTCTGAACCCAAGGCATAAGCATTGTAAACGCGTTATCGTGCTTAGATCGCATTATATTTTTAACCGTTGCGCTCTTATCTACTTTGACGTACAAGTCTTCAAAATTCGCGTTGATTGTTTTACCACGATCATCTTTAATTTCTATTTTGGTGTTATCAACAGCATTATCTACATTTTTAGAAACCGCTGCCAACTGAGCGCCAACAATTTGACTACTTCCAGCAAAATGTACACCAGGGGCAACACGATTATGGAAATACGCTTGTGTGCCAAGAAAAGCGCAAACTAAGAGTATAACGAATATGACCAAAGAATATAAAAGAACCAGTGCAGACTTGTTCGACTTATGGCGGTTCTTTAAAACAGCAGTCTGATTTATATTGTTATTGTCAATATTGTAATTATCTACACTGTTTACGTCTATATTATTAGCAATATTATCAATATTTTCAGACTCAAAAGCGTCTGGATTATTATGTTCTAACTCGGACATACTCTTAAACCCCTGCTCGATTAATGGCACAAAAATCGCATGTGGCAAGTTTAGCACTTACTTAGCATATAACTCACATAAGGAATGTAAAACGTATAAATAGAAATAATAGAAATAAATAATAGAAATGCGAGCCAAAAATAAAAAATATGCTCAATACGTGATGAAAATGTGAAAAGTAATCAAATATTCGCAAATATTCTAAAAATAATCACCATATATTGAAGATATGTGCAAGAATAATAAATATGCCAGATATGCCAATTCAAGCGACAATTGCGTTAATGGTGATTGTTTTTGCGCTAGTACTTGCGCCATTCATCATTATGATAGTTACGCGTGCCTTGAAAAAGCATCATTTAGCAGAAAAACTCGCAGAGCGACACGGAGATAGTGTACATTACGCTTTCATACTAAACCCGTCTAAACCTCAAGCAGAACAATATAGACTTGACATTAAAGAATATTGCAAATCACACAATTTCACATACGAAATAATAGACACTCAATTAAATAAAGACGGGCGAGAATGCGCACTCGAAGCCTTAAAAAACGGCGCAAATGTTGTTGTGGCAGTTGGTGGAGATGGCACTGTTAGAACGGTTGCGAGCGCGGTTTCTGGCACGAACCACGCTATGGGAATAATTCCAATTGGCACAGGGAACTTATTTGCGCGCAACATGGGTATTCCAGTAGATGATGTTCAAGCTGCGCTAAGAGTTGCAACAAGCCACGGATCTAAAAAAGTTGACGTTGGGCGTGTTTTTATACTCGACAAGCCGTATGAAGACCATGGTCACGCATTTTTGATTATTGCAGGAATTGGCTTCGACGCTCTTATGATAGACGACACTAATCCAGCATTAAAAAAGAACATAAGTTGGTTAGCCTACTTTGTTGCAGGAGTTAAACACTTATTTGCGCCAAAATATCGAGGAGATGTGACTTTTATTAGAGAAAACGGTACAAATCACACAGCAAGAGGAATATCATTCCGCACACTTATGGCTGGTAATTGTGGACAAATACCAATGCTTTCTTTAATGCCAGAAGCCGTTTACGACGATGGAATATTAGACTTCGAAATTATTGACACATCTGGCGGATTAATTGGATGGGCTAACCTATTTGGAGACGTTGTACACCAAACCGTTACAGGAAAAGCACAGCAAAGTCCGCTTTCTACAAACTCTAAAATCGACCAATCGCAAGGTGTTGAAGCAGAAGTCAAGATAGAACGACCTGCTCCTGTGCAAGTTGATGGAGATATTTTAGGCTACACAAAACACTTGCGTTTTAGCGTTGACAAACAGGCTTTATGCGTGCGCATACCAGAGAGTTTGCAATCTTCTTTGACTCAAGATACTGCCGTTTAGTCTCCGATTTCAGCCGTTTAAGCGATATGCAATTGTTCAAGCATACAAGAGGGCTGGGTGATTCTTGGTCGAACAGTATAAGAGCGGCGCCGATACCAAATAATCCAATGATCAACCACTACAAACAAACTTCAACCAAAAAACAAAATCAAAACCAAATCGGAACAACCGCAACAACAGACTACACGTAAGAGGCAGAGCGTTGTGAGACAAGAATTAGCCAGCCCTCTCATAGAAACAAATAGAAAAATACATTAGAAAATACCGTCGCCGTGGCAAAATAAAAAATTATGGTAGCAAAAAATGCGGGAATGCCCGCCACCCCAGAAGATCTAGTAGACGTCGATGCTTTGGTTGGCGCTTACTATGATGAAGTTCCAGATTCCAATATTCCAGAACAGCGCGTGATTTTCGGCACATCCGGTCACCGTGGTTCTGCTTTAAAAACTTCGTTTAACGAAGCTCATATTGTGGCTATTACTCAAGCTATTGCTGAATATCGCAAGAAGGCTGGCGTAACTGGTCCTCTTTATATTGGTCGAGATACGCACGCTCTTTCTGAGCCTGCTCAAAAAACCGCTATCGAGGTTTTGGTTGCTAATGGAGTTCACGTTCGCGTGGATTCTCGCGGCGATTTCGTGCCAACTCCTGTTGTTTCTCAGGCTATTTTGACGCATAATCGCGCAGCCGACGGTACTCAGCGCTTTAGCGGAGACGGCTTGGCAGATGGCATTGTAGTCACTCCTTCGCACAATCCTCCAACCGACGGAGGTTTTAAGTACGACCCTGTAACAGGCGGCCCTGCCCCAGCAGACGTAACTAACGCAATCGCAGCTCGCGCAAACGAATTGCTCGACAACTACAAGTCCGTTAAGCGCGTGCCTTTCGGGGAAGCAATCAAGTCTGATTTGGTTGAAGGCTTCGATTACCGCGAGCACTACGTTAGCGATTTGGCTAATGTAATCGATTTCGATGTGATTCGCTCTAGCGGCGTGCGTTTGGGAATTGACCCACTCGGCGGCGCAAGCGTAAACTACTGGCCACTTATGAACGAAAAGTACGGTTTAAACATTGGCGTTGTGCGTCCAGAAGTTGACCCAACTTGGCGATTCATGACTATTGACCACGATGGCAAGATTCGTATGGACCCAAGCTCCCCTTACGCAATGAAGGGCTTAGTTGATCAGCTTAACGCTGGCGCTTGGGATAAGTACGATTTGGTTGGAGGCACTGATCCAGATGCCGATCGCCATGGTATCGTGTGCCCGAATTGGGGCGTTATGAACCCGAACCACTACATTGCAGTGTGCGTGGAGTACTTGTTCGGCGGCGCTCGCCCAGATTGGCCAAAGAATACTGCTATTGGCAAGACGCTTGTGTCTTCTTCTTTGATTGACCGCGTAGCTGCTTCTATTAACGCAAAGCTTGTGGAAGTTCCTGTTGGCTTTAAGTGGTTTGTTGACCCACTCTTTAGTGGCGAAGTTGCTTTCGGCGGCGAGGAAAGCTCTGGCATGAGCTTCTTGCGCAAGGATGGCCGCGTGTGGACCACCGATAAGGATGGTTTGATTCCTGATTTGCTCGCTGCAGAAATTACTGCAAAAACTGGTAAGAACCCTGCTCAGCTTCATCAGGATCAGGTTGCTCGCTTTGGCGAAAGCTGGTACAAGCGCGTAGATACTCCAACCACTCTTGAACAGAAGCAAAAGTTTGCGGCTCTTAGCGGCGACGATGTTGAAGCGACTAAGCTTGCTGGCGAAGATATTACAGCAAAGCTTACGGAAGCTCCTGGAAACGGCGCAAAGATTGGCGGCTTGAAGGTTACTACCAAGAACAATTGGTTCGCTGCTCGCCCATCTGGTACCGAGAACATTTACAAGGTTTATGCTGAGTCCTTCGTTTCTCCAGAGGCACTTGATAAGGTGCTTGAGGAAGCTACTGCTGTAGTAGACAAGGCTTTAGCGTAACGTAATAATCTTTCGTAAGTAAAGAATCTACTAACTGCGCTGGTTGCAATCTGCAACCGGCGCATTTTTGAAAGGTTTTGTGATGATTGTTGTTTCTACCGATGGTTCAGCACTTGGAAATCCAAATGGATCAATGGGTTGGGCTTGGGCAGACCACACTGATGAAGCAGGAAGCACGCACGAGCATCAACATGCAGGAAACGCGGATGCAGGCGGAGCCACAAATGGCACGAATCAAATCGGTGAGTTATGCGCAGTACTCGAAGCATTGAGAGCACATCCTGGCAGCGAGGATCTTACAATCGAAACTGATTCGCAATACGCTATAAACTGCTCAACCACGTGGATTCATGGGTGGAAGAAGAACGGTTGGAAGAACTCCAAAAAAGAGCCTGTAAAAAACGCAGATTTGATTCGCGCAATCGATTCGGAGATTACTAAACGCGAAGGCTCTGTTAAGTTCGTATGGGTTAAGGGACACGCTGGAAACGCAGGAAACGAGAAAGTTGATGAGCTGGCTAGAACTTATGCTGAAGATTGTCGCAGCAGATTGAAGGATGGATACCTGCCATTAGAAGGATGGAAATCGTTGATTTCTTCTACATATGCAGACGGTGTTGATGTACCAGAAGACGCAAAAATGCTGTTAGACGGCAAGATTTCTGATGCAGAATATCACATGGGAAGATGCGTTGGTAAGGATATTAATCCTGATTTTAAAGGCGATTCGCATCGTGAAACAAAACGTGAAACATCCGATGATGATGCCATTAAATACTCCGATAACAGCGTTGCTAACGATTCAACTACGCATAACAGTAATACACAGGATGAATCGAAAGCATCCGACGAGTCGCGTAAAAATACGCAATCTCAAAATAAACAATCTCAAAATAAAACAGAACAAAAATATCAAGTAGTGCCAGGATTAAGCGTATCTGGAACATTACAATTCACACCTGCTCCAAACACAAGCCCAAGCTTTAATGGTCAACCACGTTACATATTAGGAAACATAAAGGTAAGCGGATATGTTCAGCCAGACGGCACTCTTAAACTAGATCCAACCGAATTTTATATTCAAACAAAAGCTGCAAACAAAACAGAATAAAATCTGAACGCAGACTAATATGTAGTATGTATGAAATAAGTGGCGGTTAGTAAAAATCGCTATAAACACGCTGGTATTTTAGCCACGCCAGCAAGAAAGACAAGAAAGTAGGCACAAATGGATAAAGCACAGCAAGATGCTCTTAAGAAGGCAGCTGGCATTGAGGCAGCAAAGATTGTAAAAAATGGCATGATGGTTGGACTTGGAACTGGGTCTACTGTTCGTTTTCTTGTAGATGAACTCGGTCGCAGAGTAAAAGAAGAAGGCTTGAGCTTCACTGGTGTCACAACTTCTCGCCGCACTCAGGAACAAGCAGAGGGCTACGGAATTAAGATTCTCGACATTAACGATGTGGATCATATTGACGTTACGATTGATGGTTCTGACGAAGTAGATAAGAACTTTAACGGTATTAAGGGCGGCGGCGCAGCATTGCTCTGGGAGAAGATTGTTGCAATTAACTCCGATAAAATCGTTTGGATTGTGGACGCCAGCAAGGTTGTAGATACAATCGGCAAGTTCCCACTTCCTGTTGAGGTAATTCCATTCGGATCCGCACAAGTGATTCGCAAGTTTGAAAAGCGCGGATACAAGCCAGTTTTGCGTCTTGACGCGGATGGCAAGGAAGTGCGTACAGACGAAAATAACTTTGTTGTTGACTTGCACTTGGAGCGCATTGACCACCCACAAGAGCTTGCTAAAGATTTGATTGAAACAGTTGGCGTTGTAGAACACGGATTGTTCTTAAACATGGTCGATACTGTGATTGTTGGCGATCCAAACGGACCTCGCACACTCACAAATCCAAATAAGTAGCCGCGAATAAGTAAATAAGCTAAAAAGTAGGGCCTTGCGATTTTGTAGGCTCTACTTTTTTATTACGACACACATTATTACGGCACTAGTGTCCCAAAACAGGCAAAATGGGACACTCATGCAGCGTGACTACCTGTCTTCGCGCTTATTCCTCACGGCTTAACCGTTCGGCTGATTTGGCGTGTGAAGCACACCGTGCTTCACAATTGAGCCAAATCACGCTTTGAAGGAGCTTGAAACGCACTATGCAATTTCAAGCTCAGTCAAAGCGCAATAAAAAAAAGCGCTGGAAAAATCCAACGCTTTCAAAAGTGTTACGTGCCCAAACGGGCAGGCGCGCCAAGCAGCTACTACTTACGCTGATGACGAGTCTTACGCAGCAGTTTGCGGTGCTTCTTCTTGCTCATCCGCTTGCGGCGCTTCTTGATGACAGAACCCATCTGAAGCCTCCATTCATATGTAAAGTGTGCAACTTGCCTAATGTTACACCGTTTTGACGACTTTGGAAAATTTTAAAACAAAATTTTCCAAAAACACATACAAAACAGCCTATATCACTACGAAAGTTACATTGGGAATTGCTTATAGAATCTTTCAACAGACTGTTTTAAACCAGTCACTTCAAATACAACAGTGTCATTTTGCCAGATAGCACTAGCCTTAGTTTTGCTATTATCATCTGCCTTCAAAACATAGCTTCCAGTGGTCTTACCAGCAACCTGAATCTTTCCAGAAGCAATATCACTTCCAGCTAATGCATCAGTCAAAAGCTCATATTGCTTATTTGCTAAATCACGACTACTCCATTGAGCAACAACGACTGAAACATCACTGCCAGATTCTCCCGTAGAATATCTAACAGTGTATTCTTCCAAAGGAGATGCGGAAGACCATTTAGCACTAGGAGAAGCATCAACACGCGCAAAATCAAGAACACTATCTGGCATAGATCTTAACAGTGCAGTAGATGTACTAGGCAAATCTTTAGACTTAATTGACGGAGTTTTTGCAGAAGACACCTGAGTTTTAGCAGACTGCGGTTGCTGGCGATTTAACGCCCAGCCAGGCCATATGAATGCGGAAACTATAGCTAAAACGACCACTATTACGGCAACTATAAGAACTTTTCGTAAGTTGTTATGAGAAGCAGATACAGATGAAGTCGAGTTAGAAGGATTATTCGCATAAGAATTCATATTTTTTACCCCACATAACACTGTTCAACATACTTGGATTATCTCACAAAAGTATGACGGTAAAATGTCTACAAATGCAGCTAGCGTCAAATCATGGCTGCAAAATCTACTACTTACTACTTATGCTCCGAATGCGGTTGGAGTGGTTCAAAATGGTATGGTCGCTGTCCAGAATGCGGCGAATGGGGAACATTAAACGAGTTTCACGAGTCTAAAGCTACAAGCGGAGTTTCACGAGCCTCCACAAGATCTAGAAATGCAAAAAATAACATTTCTACAATAACAAATCTTGATTCTAGCGTAGATGCTCAGCCAATCAGTGAAATTACAGCAGATAATGGCATGCGAATCCACACAGGATTTAGCGAATTTGACCGCGTTTTAGGAGGAGGGCTTGTTCCAGGATCAGTCACGCTTATAGCAGGCGAACCAGGAATCGGAAAATCTACTCTACTTTTAGAAACAGCAGGAAAAATTGCCAAGAATTGCAACGAATCCGCGAAAAACACTGCCGAATACACAAAAAATTTAGTCCTGTATATTTCTGGCGAAGAATCAAAGTCGCAAGTAAAATTGCGCGCATCACGAATAAATGCCATAAGTCAAAATCTTCTTCTTGCTTCTACAACAGACTTAAACACAGCTTTAGCGCTAATCGAAAAATATAAGCCAACTCTTGCAATTGTTGATTCGGCTCAAACTATTGTTTCTAGCGATGTTGAAGGAATTACAGGAGGCTCCACTCAAGTTCGAGAAGTAGCTAGCGCGCTTATAGACGTTGCTAAAACTTGCGATATTCCAATTCTTCTTGTTGGACACGTTACAAAAGACGGATCGATTGCAGGTCCTCGCACGCTTGAACATCTTGTAGACACTGTTTGCCAATTTGAAGGAGATAGTCAAACCGCATTACGCATGCTTCGCGCTGTTAAAAATCGTTTTGGACCTACAGACGAAGTTGGCTGCTTCGACATGAGTGGCGATGGTATTGAAGAGGTTCCAGATCCTTCTGGGCTGTTCCTGTCTTCTAATGGAGATTGTAAAAACGAAGGAACGTGCGTAACTTTTACTTTAGAAGGACACAGAAGCATACCTATTGAAATTCAGGCTCTTGTTACAGATTCGGTTCTGCCAGCCCCTAGACGCGCAGTTTCTGGAGTAGATACAAACAGAATTGCCATGCTTACCGCTGTTTTATATAGACATGGTGGATTAAATCTTTTGTCTAAAGATATTTACGTTTCTACGATTGCTGGAGCTAAGGCGAAAGAACCTGCTTGCGATTTAGCAATAGTGGCAAGTTTGGCGAGCGCAGCAAAAAATAAGGCAGTTTTACCTTTAACTTGTGCGATTGGTGAGATTAGTCTTACTGGTCAGATTCGCCCAGCTTCTAGAATGGAACCTAGAATTAGAGAAGCATCTAGGATCGGCTATAAGCGTGCGATCGTGTGTAATATGCGAAAGAAAATTAGCATTCCCGGTATTGACATAATCGAAGTAGAGAATTTAAGAGAAGCTTTGAACGCACTTGGATTATAGGGATAATAAATATAGGAGCTTTTAGGAGTTTAATATGATTGATTTTAGCGAATGGGTTGCTATTACTTCGCAGAGAACTAACCAATCTCTTGCTGGGGCACGCGTGTTTATTGGAGATAACAATATTCAAAATGAGAATGCTAAAAATAGTGACCAAAATAGTGATGTGGAAAAATTCTTACAGAGCGCGCAATCTTGGGGAATAATTCCTACAACTTGTAAACAATACGCAGATTTTGACGCCACTAAATCTTACGAAAATATAGAAAACACTATGGTTAATGCGCCTAATTTAAGCGGAAAAGACGCAATAGATTACGCGCAAAAACATATGCCAGTAATGCGCACGCTACTTAACAATTTACAAGAAAGTGGTCTTAATTTAGAAGGCGTTAGAATAGCTGTTTGTCTTGTGTTGGAACCAAAAACAGCTGTATTGCTTAGAGCATTGCACGCGCACGGAGCGATTGTTGGCGTTTTTTGTGGTCCAGATGAAACTGACCAGAGAGTGGCAGATCAGCTTACAAAAGAAGGCATTTTAGTACAAGCAAACCGAGATTGGACACCTGAACAAACTCATGAAGGTGCGCTAAAACTCTTAGACGAAATACAACCAGACATAATAATCGACGATGGAGCTAGTTTTGCGCGCCTAGCAAGCCTGGAACGCCCGCAAATCGCAGCTAATCTAATAGGAGTTGCAGAAGAAACAACTAGCGGAGTGCGCGCTTTTGAAGCAATGCAAAAAGCGGGTCGTTTACGCTACCCTGTAATCGCAGTAAATAACAGCGCTCTAAAAACCGATTTCGACAATAGACATGGAACTGGCGAAACATGTGTTACTACGATGCAACAAATTCTTGGGAGTGAATGCTTTGAAAACGCTAAAGTAACTGTTGTTGGATATGGACCAGTTGGTCGCGGATTTGCATTAAGAATACGCGCATTAGGCGCGAAAGTTACAATTTGCGACACAAATCCTGTACAGTCCTTGCGCGCAGTTTTCGACGGTTTTGAAGCTAAAAATCTTGAATGCACTGTTGATACAAGCGATATGATTGTTTCTGCAACAGGCGTTCGACACACGATTACATTGCAGCATATGCAAAGCATGCAAGAAAACGCGATTTTGGCTGTAATTGGCGGAATCGCAAACGAGATTGCACTAGACGAAATCCCTGATTTTAAGCCAGTTGTTGGAACTCCACAAAGAAAAATACAGATTCCAAATGGTCCGCAAATCACGCTAATAAGTGAAGGAGACGGAACAAATTACACTACAGGTGGCGGAAATCCTATTGAGATTATGGACTTTAGTTTTGCTGTTCAAGTGAGCGCCGTAGCGTATTTGCTAGAGCACAATGGGAAAAACAAGAAAAATAGCGACAAGAATCCTCTTGATTCTGGAATCTACCAACTACCCGAAAGCTCCGACGAACAAATAGCAAACATAGCATTAGCAGAACGCGGATATAGTGCTAGCGAATCCAATAAAAATAATGGTTACAGATGGGATTTAACAAGATTTGCCGAAGAAGAAAACATTTAGATGAAATCCAATTAACCAAATCATAATAAATCTAAGCAATAATAGAGTAACAGCAACAAAATTAGTTAAACGATAATTCCATAAGGAACGCAATGCTTACAGATCCAATACGCAAACTTGCACATCCAACTCCGCTTAGCGAAGTCACATTATACAGTGCGGCAATGGTTATTCCAGTAACAGGTCCTATTATTCCCGAAGGAGCTGTAGCAGTATCGAATGGGCGAGTTGTACACGTTGGAACAAGACAGTGGGTATTAGACACTCTAAAAGATGAAATGCCAAACGATTCCTATAGGAAAATGTTTAACAACGAACGACATTGGCATGGTCTTATGACACCAGGTCTTATAAACGCACACACGCATTTGCAATACACTAATATGGCAAGCGTAGGCCGCGGCGAATACCGCAATTTTAGAGATTGGGAAGAAGGATTCAATGTTGTTTATGACAAATTACAAGAAGAAAAACAGCATAACCCATCATTGATGACTTGGAAAACTTCTGCATACGAAGGCGCAAGAATGATGGTGGAAGCTGGCACTACTGCAGCTGCCGACATTGTAACTGATATCGAAGCAGTTGGAGCGCTTGCAAGCCAAGGCATGCACGGGATAGCCTATTGGGAGGTAATGGGCTGGAAAAACGTTGACTGGAAGGAAGAAGGCTACGCTAAGCTGCTCGAGATGCTTGGGCACATGATGGACAACGGCAGAGTGCCGAGTATAGGAATTAGCCCACACGCACCTTACAGTCTAGAAACCGAACCTTTTGTGGATTTGCCAGACATTGCAAGACAGCTAAACATGCGCTTGCACATACACTTAGCAGAAACACCTATGGAGGCTGGAAATCACGCCGATACACTCACCACGTATTCCGCACCAGATTGGAATGCTAACGTTTGGGCGAGCTACAGCGAACTTAAAGCACATGGAATGACAGCTTCCGCAATTCAGTTTTTGGATCAGCTCGGATCCCTTGGACCAGACGTACATATTGCGCACGGAGTTTGGGCAGATGGCGAAGACCGAAGAATTTTGCGTCAACGCGGAGTGGGAGTGGCATTGTGCCCAAGATCCAACCGCATTACTGTTACGGAAAGAGACGCGCCAATTCGCGACTACATGGAAGAAGGAAACTTGCTTGCGATTGGTACGGATTCACTATCTTCTTCCCCATCTTTAGACGTTTTAGACGACGCTGCAAAAGTCTATGATTTAGCAACAGCGCAAGGGTATAGAAAAGATGATTTAACACATCGAATTATTCGCATGCTTACTTTAGGCGGCGCAAGCGTTATGGGCTTACACGTAGGACCGCACAGAATTGGTCAAATTAATGCTGGAGCAACAGCCGACCTTGCGTTCTTTGATATTCCAACAGACACAAGCTCGCCACAAGGAGTTGAAGAGACTTTGCACAATTTTGTGCGTCACGGTGCAGGTAGTGCAAAAGCAACAGTTATTTCTGGAAATCTTGTATACAATAATGGTGCTTTTGCTCAATAATCTGATGCAAGCACAGATAAGAACACGTTTAACGAACACATTTAACGCAAATATGAAAAATAAAAGGAGCATGCATTATGAGTGTCAGTTTAGAAAATATGAGTGATTACGCCAAAAATCTTGTTAAAGAATTACAGCTAGAAGCCCATCCAGAAGGCGGATGGTACACCCGCGACTGGCAAGCAGCGCAACTATATAGCGCAACCAACAATGAAAATACTTCAAACGCGAGCACAAACAATACGAAAATTGACGAAAACGCTGGCGCAGACGCACCAAGACCATTGGCCTCTCTTATTTACTTCCTTTTGCCTTCTGGCGATTCAAGCGCATGGCATAAAGTTGATGCAGACGAGATTTGGCTATGGCATGGACCGTCAAATCTTACGATTGAACTTGGTGGATGTGGTCAAACCCCTTGTGATGAGGCAGATTTGCAGCGTTTTACTCTTGGAAACACTAAGGAATGCAATGGCTTATCCACGCGCGGACATCTTGTAATTCCTGCTGGGACATGGCAGAGAACAATACCAAGCGATGGCGATGTTCTTGTTTCTTGCGTAGTAAGCCCTGGATTTACTTTCAGCGGATTTGATTTAGCAGAACAAAACGATTCAAATAAGTAAACTAGTCTGCAGTTATTTAACAAGCGCCTTCAAAACACGCAAAGTTAACGATCCTGCTTGATTAGCTGCAAGAACTAAATCATCCTTATGCGAGTCCACAGATTCGTATGATTCTCCACAACGATTACTCATTGAGCGAATCGCAAGGAATGGAACACCGTTTTTAGCAGAAATATGTGCAGCAGCAGCGCCTTCCATCTCTTCGCAATCGCCAAAAACCGTTGCTCGCACAGCGTCTAAAATATTAGGATCTGTGTTAAATTGGTCGCTTGTTGCTATGTTTCCACACAAATAAGCAACGTTGTTTGAATTTTCGTTAGACACGCTATTTTCATTAGACGCGCTTTGCTTAAAGTCCGAGGATAAGTCGCCAGCAACCGAAGAGGATTCCTCCAAAGACTTCTCAAGCCTAAATCCTAATAATTGCGCCTCTTTAACAGCTAAATCGCATAATTTTGAATCTGATTCAAAAACAGATTTGTACGGAGCACACTCTGCGATAATCTGCGTATTTGTTTCTAAATAGTGAAGTTTCTTGCCTATAACAATATCTCCAACATTAAGACGCGGATTTAAAGCACCTGCGATTCCGCTAAAAATCAACACTTGTGGATTGGATTCGATTATCAACGCTTGAGCTGCAGCGGCTGCAGCAGACTTCCCCATTCCAGCAACACATATTGTGAGAGTAGGATTTTCACCTTTGCTATTCGAAGCGATTTTGCCCTGAATAAAAGTAACCCCATACGAATCCCAAGTTTTATAATCCCCACAAAATGCTTGAAGAATAGGCTGAGCTTCTTTTTGAAGTGCAACTATAACAGCAAGTTTTGAAAGATGACTAAAATCTTTAGAACTTTCAGAAAAATCGTCAGCCGCGCTATGTTCAAAATTATTTAACATAAAATACTCCTCAAAAAGCAACACACCGTATGTAACTGACACTTAACATACTACGACTTAAGTTTAATCACCACAAAACCACGTATTAAATCAACAAAATATAGCGCGTTATAAACAATCGCGATAACAATTCTGTAACAATTAAGCCTTAAATGCGTCTATCGTCTTATAAACTATCAAATGTACGGCCGCAAAACCTACTTAAATCGCTTAAAAAACAAATAAGCGAAAAATCTTAAGGTTTTAGCAAAAACAAGGAGAAAAAATGGCTATTTTCGTACACAACAACTTGCACACCAACCGCGTAGCAGTCGCTGCTACAAAAATTGCAGCAGCAGCATTAGCAATGGCAGCAATGGTTAGCACAGCAGCATGCGGCAGCCAAAACGCACAAGATCCAAACCAAAAGACGATTACCCCAGGCGTTTTGACAATCGGCACAGCTCAGCCAACTTACACACCTTGGATGTACGACAACAAGCCAGAAAACGGCAAGGGATACGAATCTGCAGTAGCATACGCTGTTGCAAAGAAACTCGGATACGATAAAGACAAGGTAAAGTGGGTTCGCACAACCTTTGACTCCGCAGTAACCCCAGGACCAAAAGACTTTGATTTTAACCTTCAACAGTTCTCTATTACAGAAGAGCGCAAGAAGGCAGTAGACTTTTCGCCAAGCTACTACAACGCAACTCAGGGTGTTGTGATCAAAAAAGATAGCAAGTTTGCTAACGCGAAGACATTAGCAGACCTTAAAACCGCTACAATTGGCGCAATGGTTGGAACAACAAGCTACAGCTTTGCTAAAGACAAGATTAAGAGCGATATTCAAACCTTTAACGATAATGACGCTTTGGTTCAGGCTCTTGATTCTAAGCAGATTGACGCACTTGTTATAGATACTCCATCTTCCGTAAACATTGTGCGCAGCAAGCAGGTTAAAGATGGTGTTGTTCTTGGACAGATTGCAGGATCGGAAGATAAGGAAGGAACTGGATTGGTACTTCCAAAAGGCTCTAAGCTTACTGCAGACGTCACTAAGGCTGTGAATGCGTTAGAAAAAGATGGCACTTTGAAGAAACTCCAAGAAAAGTGGCTTGCAGAGTATACGACTAATGTGCCAGTTCTGAAGTAAAAACTAAACCAAAAATAAATAAAAATAAATAAAAATCGTACTAACGTCATTACCAATACGCATTATTGTAAGCAACTTGTAACCCAATCGTCACATAAAAGTGCTTACAATAGTGCGTATCATTAATTATGTCGAAAGGCTTGAGTGCCGCCAATGACAGTACTTAACGGCAATGCATTAAACAGTGAATCAAACAACGCTGGGGAATACGCTTTAAGCAATATCGAGCTTGAGCGTAGGTCAATCCGCAAAAAGCAAAATCTTAAATCAGTTTTAACAAGCATAATAAGCACCTTAGTATTACTTGGCGTGTGCGTTGCGGCACTTGCGATGAGCCCTGGTTGGCCAAGAGTGCGCGAAACGTTCTTTTCTGGCAAGTACTTTATGTTATCTTTGCCATCTGTTTTGCAGGGCTTAATGCTTAATCTGCAGGTGCTTGTTTTCGCTGTTATTGGAGTAGCAATACTTGGAACTTTAATCGCAGTTATTCGTACAAGCGTAAGCCCAATGCTTTTCCCTTTGCGAGCTATAGCGCAATTCTACACAACTATTATGCGCGGCATACCAATGCTTGTTGTGCTTTACTTAATCGGCTTTGGCATACCAGGATTACAGCTTTTTGGGCGAATCCCACCAGCAATACTCGGTACAATTGCCATTGTTATGAGCTACTCCGCATACGTTGGAGAGGTATTGCGCGCAGGATTTGAAGACGTGCATCCGTCTATGCGAGCATCCGCAAGATCACTTGGCTTAACATCTGGGCAAACTGTGCGATTAGTGGTAATTCCTCTTGGCTTAAGAAAAGTGGCTCCTGCTTTAATGAACGACTTTATATCTATGCAAAAAGATGCAGGACTTATATCGGTTTTGGGCGCTGTAGACGCTGTTCGAGCCGCGCAAATATCTGTTGCAACTTCTTATAACTTCACTCCATACGTTGTAGCAAGCGTTGTGTTTATAGCGCTGAGCATTCCGTTTATTGTTCTAAACGATTGGTATACGGCAAGGCTGCGCAAACGCGAGCTAAACGGAGGAACCGTGTGATGAATAACTTAACAAACCAGAAGGTAAGTCAGCAAATGAGCGAGCAAATAAACGCAAACAATCAAACAAATGCAAGTGATTACACGGATTCAACCCCAGTTTTGCGCTTAAGCAATATTCGAAAATCATATAACTCAACACCTGTTCTTAAAGGCATTTCTTTTGATATTGCGCCTCACGAAGTGGTGGCTCTTTTAGGACCTTCTGGAAGCGGCAAATCTACTCTTATGAAGTGCATTAATCTGCTTGAGCGAGTAGACGACGGTCAAGTTTGGCTTGGAAACACAGATATTACAGATCCTCGTATAAATCAGGATCAAATTAGGTCTCAAATCGGAGTTGTGTTCCAGCAATTCAATCTTTTTACTCATATGAGCGTTTTAGACAATGTGACTCTTGCTGCGCGCAAAGTTCACCATTGGGCTAAAGACCGCGCAGAAAGCCGCGCAATGGAGCTTCTATCTAGGATTAAGCTAGAAAATAAAGCAAAGTCTTATCCGGATCAGCTTTCGGGCGGACAGCAGCAACGAGTAGCGATTGCACGCGCGCTTATGACAAGCCCACAACTTTTACTTTTAGACGAGATTACTTCCGCACTAGACCCAATGCTTGTTGGCGAAGTTCTAGACATGGTTGCGGAACTAAAAGAGCAAGGAACCACGATTTTAATGGCTACTCACGAGATGCATTTTGCTCACGAAGCTGCCGATAGAGTGGTTTTGCTGCGAAACGGCGTTGTTGCAGAAAATGGCACACCATACGAAGTTATGGATGCTTGCAGCGACCCAGAAACGCAAAACTTCTTTAAGTCTTTCCGCCATTGATTTTTTAGGAACAAACACAGGCAAAGCGGCATGAAGATCATGTAAAACACAAACTTCATGCCGCTCTATAGGAGAAAGCTACGAAAATTTTTTGTTCACTTATACTGTCCACCATTAATCACTCGTAGCCTCGATGACAAGGAATCAATAAGTCACATATATAACCCCTTCACAAATACAAATAAAACAAACGCCACACAATCATGCATAACTAAACGTTGCAGGGTCATGCCCCATTCGCTCATTAGTGTTCAAATCATCTATTGCGCGTATTTCTTCATCCTCAAGACTAAATCCAAAAACATCAATATTTTCAAGTTGCCTATTTGCTGAAACAGATTTAGGTATGATAATGTATCCATGCTCAATATGCCAGCGCAAAATCACCTGAGCACAAGTAACATCATGATTCTTAGCAA
The DNA here is from genome assembly GCF_055818025.1 of Gardnerella sp. c11Ua_71. NCBI lineage: Bacteria > Bacillati > Actinomycetota > Actinomycetes > Bifidobacteriales > Bifidobacteriaceae > Gardnerella > Gardnerella sp. c11Ua_71. The sequence continues at coordinate 299,796 of NZ_JARFVR010000001.1, forward strand.
TAGTTTCCAGAACACCATCGCCGATATTCAAATCACGTCCGCGCGCCAATGGAGAATACGCTTCAATAGCAATATTGTGCTTCTTGCAAAAATCAACTACATTAGACTGCTGCCAGCTCGGATGTAATTCAATCTGATTCACTTGAGGCCACTGACCAACTTCATCATATAAACGCTGCAAATCAGAAGGCATAAAGTTACACACACCAAGCGAACGCACCCTACCTTCCTCTTTCAACTTAACAAATGCTTTCCATGTTTCTGCAGAACGCCAATTAAATGGTGTAGGCCAATGAATCATATACATATCCACATAGTTCAAGCAAAGATCCGCAAGCTGAGAATCAAAAGCCTTCAAAGTACTGTCATACCCCTGCTGTGAATCTCTAACCTTTGTAGTCACCCATAGGTTTTCACGCAATTCGCCAGTATTAAAACCAGTTGCACACAATACTTCGCCTAGTTCATTCTCATTGTTGTATCCAGCTGCAGCATCAATATGTCTGTATCCTAGCGAAAGAGCGCTTTCTACAACATCATGCATACTTACTTTATCAACTCGAAGTACACCTAAACCAACTTGTGGTATAGAATTGCCATCCGATAATAAAATGTTAGGCACAATGTGCATATCTTCATTCATTAAAACACCCCTTCGCTATAATTGACCATTATTTTCAAAGGCAATAATAACACAACAAACACTCCTCACTAGAGATGCAATAACGCCAATATTACTTAACATTAAGCTTGTAATACATTTGAGAAATCTGTAGATTGCGCTCAAAATCTTGGGCATTAGTGTTTTTATCAATCACAGCTAGTTCAACACCAGAGATACGCGCAAAATCTTCCCAAACTTCTCTACCAATTGACGTTGTCATACAAGTATGATGGGATCCACCAGCCAATAACCAGCATTGCGCAGACAAAGATAGACTTGGCTGCGGTTTCCACATGGCGCGAGCGCAAGGCAAATTCTTTAGGCTTCCAGACGGCTCTACAACATCTACGACATTCATTAAAAGTCTAAATCTACTGCACATATCCGCAAGAGAAACCACAACAGCATCCTTTTTAGGAGCAGCAGTAAACACAAGTCTAACAGGATCTGATTTTCCGCCGATACCCAATGGGTATATAGCAAGACGAGGTTTTTGAATACTTCCAATAGAAGGCGAAACTTCTAACATATGTGATCCTAATATCATTTCGTTATCTGGCTCAAAATGATACGAGTAATCTTCCATAAGAGAAGCTCCACCTTCAAGACCATACCCCATAACTAATCCCAAACGAACCAATATTGCGGTTTTCCAATCCCCTTCTGCTGAGAAACCCCATCCATATTCGGAAGGAAAACGTTGAGCAGCAACTCCTGGAAGTTGGGAAAGACCACCAAGATCTTCAAAATTATCTACTGCAGCAGTAGCATCATAATCACGCATCATGGATACCATTCCAACTTCCTGCTTAGCTGCAATTAACAGAGAATCATATTTTTGATTTAATAATTCTGGATCAACATTGTATTTATTTTTATAATCTTCTATCAAATCTTTAGCTTGCTTATCTGTAGCACGATTAACATATGAATTTAATTCGTTTACAGACCAAGTATTAATAGATGCACCAAAGATTTTCTCAGCTTCAGTTTTATCTCCTTCAGTAACTGCAACGTTACGCATATTGTCTCCCCAACGCATAACGTTCATATTGTTAGACGCCCACCAGCCTAAACATGCACGAACCCAAGCATTTATGCGATCCGAAACTTCTGGGTTCGTATAATGACCAACAACTATTTTTCTTCTGATACCAAGTCTAGAAACAATATAACCGAATTCTCTATCTCCATGAGCAGCTTGATTTAAATTCATAAAATCCATATCAATACTGTCCCAAGGTATTTCACGATGATACTGAGTATTCAACTGAAGCAAAGGTTTACGCAACAGTTCTAATCCGCGAATCCACATTTTTGCTGGCGAGAACGTGTGCATCCAAGCAATCACACCGATACAAGATTCTTTTGAAGAAGCATCAACCATAAAATTACGCACAGCGTCAGATGACTTTAAGGTTGGTTTCAAAACAATTTTCACAGGTATCGAATGTTTATTATTTAAATAATCTACAATTTCTCTAGCTTGTGTTGCCACTTGTTCTAGTGTTTCTGGACCATATAGTTCTTGTGAACCTACAGCGAACCACACTTCTTTGTTCTCAAAAGGATTTTCCATAGCCATTATTTACTCCTATACGACTTATATATGTAATTGTCTTTAGATTATTTTTATTAGTTTTGTCCGTAAACATTTTGATATCGTTTATTAAGCGAATTAATATCTTCTTGCTTTATATCGATTATTTTCCCTATTTGCCTAGCAGCCCACATTGTTTTGGCTACTTCTTCCGTCATAGCAGCAGCTTTCACAGCACTTTCTGCATCTTTTCCAATGACGAATGGACCGTGATTTTGCATCAAAACCGCTGGCGACTTAGGATATTTGCGTAATGTTTCAACAACGCCTTGTCCAATTGCCTCACTACCAATCAACCTGAATGGTCCAACTGGAACAGAGCCTCCAAACTCATCTCCCATCATTGTTAATCCACACGGTATATTTTCTCCAATAGCAGCCCAAGCAGTAGCGTAAGTCGAATGAGTGTGCACTACTCCAAATACTTCAGGCATATTCCTATAAATATAAGCATGCGAAGCTGTGTCAGAACTTGGAGAATAGGATCCATCAACAACATTCCCATCTAGATCACAAACAATCATTGATTCAGGAGTTAGTCTTTCGTATCGTACTCCAGAAGGCTTAATAACCATTAAATCAGCAGTATGCAAACGTTGAGAAACATTTCCCGCAGTCCACACAACTAAATTCCATTTAATAAGTTGATCATGCAAATTGGATACTAATTCGCGTACCAGTTTTACCTCAGATTGAGTTTCTTGTGAATAATCTTTTAAAGTTTTCATAATTACTATTTCTTTCTAATAAATTTTTTAAAAATATGATGAGAAAACACTATTTTTAGTCTTGCTTAAGCAATCTTTTGCACAATATTTTTACGGCATCGTAGTTATTGCTGCATGTTCTATTGGCAATGACCTCATAAATTGCTCAAAATATCTCTGGAATCCTTCCACGTCATCCTTACGAGGGAAAACGGTAACTGAATTCACATGGGCAAATACTTCATTTTGCAAAAAGTCTATTAATGTTATATTTTTTCGCCTAATATATGATGCTAAAATCGCCATTCCCCACGATCCGCCTTCAGAAGCCGTAGGCATAGTGGTTACTGGAACACCAAACGCCGCCGAAGCAATACGCTGAGAAACTTCGGGGGTGGCAAAAATACCACCATGACCAAGCAAAGAATCAATTTCAACATGCTCTTCTTTTGTTAAAACATTCATTCCAATAGTCACTGGACAAAATGCTCCATATAGCTGAGCACGCATAAAGTTTCCGAGTGAAAGTTTTGCTTGCGGACCGCGAGCAAATACAAATCGCCCTTCTTCCAAACCTGCTTGAAACTCTCCAGAAGAAAAACAGTAGTTAATATTTCCTCCAGCATCAAATTCAGTTCCATTATCAACAGCAGAATTAAACAGGCTTGTATATAACAAATCCATTGATATTGGTTTTCTTATTGCATCTGCAAATTGAGCAAATAAATTAACCCAAGCATTTAAATCTGTAGTGAAATTATTAGCATGACTCATTGCAGATAAATGACCATCTGGAGTCATAACTATATCTAACTCTTTATGAGCTTTTGACAAAGGGCGCTTTAAAACAACAGTTGCAAAAATAGATGTACCAGCCGAAACATTACCAGTACCAGGCTTTAATGTATTGGTTGCAACCATACCGGTTGCCGCATCTCCTTCAGGAGGAACAAATGGTATTCCTGGATTCAAAATGCCACTAGGGTCAAGAAGAGAAGCACCATCAACTGTCAATCGACCAGCAAATTCTCCAGCGGAAAGAGGTGTAGGTAAAATATCCTTCAAATTCCAAGGCTGATTAGATATTTCAGGAAGATTCTCAATTTTATTTAGCGCATTCTCATCCCAGCTTAAAATGTTTGAATCCATAGGAAACATTCCAGAAGCATCCGACAATCCTAATACTTTTTTGCCAGTAAGCTTCCAATGAATATAGCCAGATAGCGTAGTAAAGAATGCTACATTATGTACGTGCTCTTCTTTGTCAAGCGCACATTGATACAAGTGAGCTATCGACCAGCGTTCTGGTATATTAAGACTTAATTCGTTAGAAAGAATTCTGTGAGCATCATGCGTATTGGTATTTCTCCAAGTCCTAAATGGCACAAGCAACTTATTTCTATTATCAAAGGCTAAATAACCATGCATCATTGCTGAAATACCAATGCCGCCAATATTATTTAAACGCAATTGGTAATCTTTATTAATTTGATTACTTATCTGAGAAAAAACAGATTGTATTCCATGCCAAGCATCAGATAGATCATAGGTCCACAAACCATTTTCTAGTTTGTTTTCCCACTTATAAGATCCTTCTGCAATAACTTGATATTGTCCATTAATTAAAGCACCTTTAATTCTAGTTGAACCCAACTCAATACCAAGATATGTGTTTGCATTAATAATATCTTTTTTATTAGATGATACGCTCGAAATATCACACATGATGCTCCTTTGCATGCTTTTATAAGATTCATTTATTCAAATATGTAGAAAATCTTGAATACCCAATCATTTATTACTTTTTAGAATCCTCGCTCTTATCTTTACGCTCTTGACTGAATCCTTTAAAAGCGTTGTAACCGCAATAGCCGATTACAATTAATAAGCACAATGAAAAAATAAGAGTGTACCAAGCGAATAAATCACCAGATTTATAAGAACCATATAAAGACTGGAATAACCAAATCGACATAAAAAAGGTAGTTAGCGCGTACATTCTAGTCTTTTGAATATATTTTTTTGGCATATATTCCTCCTTATTGTTCTTTTATTCTGATTAACACCTGTTAATATCTGTTAATAACTAACGAAACTGGGCGTACACTTTTTCGTTCACAACGCTTGTGTAATATCTGAAGCGCACGCCCAATATATACGGCATTTTTAGCGCTTACGACGCTTGCTCATTATGTCAACAGCCACTGCAGCGAGTAACACAAGACCCTTAATTGTCTTCACAATTGCAGTGTCAACGCCCATGATAGACAAGCCTTGATTGATTACTCCCATAACAAAAGCACCAACAACGGCTCCAGGTATAGTTCCAACACCACCAGTTACAGCAGTGCCACCGATGAAGCAGGATGCAATTGCGTCCATTTCAAATTCCATACCAGCTTGTGCAGTAGCAGATGCCAGACGAGAAAGCATAGCCACAGCAGCAATAGCAGACAAGAATCCCATATGAACAAACAAGCAGAAATCTACACGCTTAACATCAATACCAGAAAGTATTGCAGCTTTACGGTTACCTCCAACAGCATATATGTGACGTCCAAAAACTGTCTTTGTAAGAATAAAGTTGTATGCAACTACCAAAATTGCAACAATCACCAACATAATTGGAGTTCCACCCATCTCGGAATTGCCAGAGGATGCTAACAAATATGTTACAAATATGATTGCAAGAGCAGCAAATACGATCTTGCATACAGTAATCGATAGTGGTTCTGGGACTAATCCAACTTTTTCTACATGCTTACGCTTATTAATTTGACTCCAAGCAAACAAGGCGATGCACATAAGACCAAGAACAATCGTAAGACCATCAAACGGACCCCACCAACCGAGAATATTAGGAAGATAGTTACGAGCAATTCCACGGAACGCGTCTGAAGTGATAGGCACAGATTCGCCAACTATAACCGTAGATAAACCGCGGAAGATCAGCATGCCTGCAAGAGTGGTGATGAATCCAGGAATCTCCATTCGAGCCACCCAGAAACCATGCCAGCAACCAATGAGTAAGCCAACAACAATTGATATAGCAATCGCTAATACCCAATTAACACCATAGCGTTCCATCAACAGTGCACAAACACCACCAATAAATGCGACTAAAGATCCTACAGAAAGATCAATGTGTGTAGCAATAATCACCATAACCATGCCTATTGCCAAGATAATCACATACGCATTCTGCTGAATTAAAGAAACAAAACTGTTAGGAGTTAAAAGAACACCTTTTGTCAGTATTTGGAACACAACGACAATAACGATTAAAGCTCCAACGATTCCATATTGTCTTGCATTATCGGTAATTGTCGAAAGAATACTTGATTTTTGTTCACCCTTCGTATCTTGGGCTAATCTGTTTTTGCTCATGATAACGCTAATTCCTTTCCTTAGTCATGCATTTCATCAGATATTCTTGGGTAAACCCATTCTTATTAACATCATCAGTAATAATGCCTTGACTTACGGTATAAATACGATCGCATATACCAATTAATTCTGGTAGTTCAGAAGAAATAACTACAACAGCTTTACCTTGATCGGCAAGCTTATCGATGATTTCATAAATTTCATACTTTGCACCAACATCTATACCACGAGTTGGCTCATCGAGAATGAGTATGTCTGGATCAGAAAGAACCCATTTTGCCAATACAACCTTTTGCTGATTTCCGCCAGAAAGCGTAGAAACTTGCACATCAATGTTTTGACATTTTATATTAAAGTTCTCTCGATATGCATCAACTTCTTTTCGCTCAATGTTTCCATCAACAACACCTAATTTGCTCATTTTTGACAATGAAGCAATAGATGAATTTTCGCGAATATTCTGCAAAAGATTTAAACCATAACCTTTACGATCTTCTGTAGCATAAGCCAAACCAGCATTAATTGCTTCTTGCACATTGCGCAATTCGACTTTTTTACCTTTAATATAAAGATCACCAGTTATATTGGAGCCATATGAGCGTCCAAAAACACTCATGGCCAATTCGGTTCTGCCAGCACCCATCAATCCAGCCAATCCAATAATTTCGCCAGAACGAACATACAAATTAGCATTATCGACTATTATTCGGCTATTATCCATTGGATGATGAACTGTCCAATTGGTTATACGAAGATATTCTTCACCAGATTGATTTGTTTCGTGCTTAGGATACAGATTGGTTAATTCTCGACCTACCATTTTACGAATTAATTCATCGTAATCTAATGGCGTTTCTGGTGTAATATACATTTCACCAACTGTCGATCCGTCACGAATGATAGTAACGTTATCTGCTATTACAGCAACTTCATTAAGCTTGTGCGTAATTATAATGCTTGTAACGCCATGTTCATCTCTTAATTGACGAACAAGCTGTAGTAAATGCGCAGAGTCCTCATCATTTAATGCTGCAGTTGGTTCATCAAGAATCAGCAACTTTACATTTTTAGACAAAGCCTTAGCAATCTCTACAAGCTGCTGTTTACCAACACCAATATCCATAATCTTTGTATCTGGATCTTCTGGCAAACCAACACGTTCAAGAAGTTCTGCAGCTTTAGCGCGAGTTTCACTCCAATCAATTACTCCATTTTTGGAGCATTCATTTCCCATGAAAATATTTTCAGAAATTGAAAGAAATGGATTTAAAGTCAGCTCCTGATGAATAATAACAATTCCATCACGTTCTGAATTTTTAATATTACTATATTTACACTCTTTTCCGTTAAATATAATCTTTCCCGTGTAAGATCCGTAAGGATAAACACCTGATAGCACATTCATTAACGTAGATTTACCAGCACCATTTTCGCCGCAAATTGCATGAATTTCACCGCGATCAACCGAAAGATTAACATCAGTAAGAGCTTTTAGTGAACCAAACGTTTTTGTGATGTGCTGCATACTCAATATCGTGTCTTTATGCGACATCATCTACTTCCAATCATTACAACGCACAGTTTCAACTAATGGAGGCACAACTATGGCACTAATCGTGCCCCCATATTAGTTCAAATTGATAGTTAATTTTTAATGTACTAACTTATCAAAGCGTTCTTGTGTTATATAACCATCTTTCACTAAGTCAGTAAGATTATCCTTAGTAATATCTTGTGGATTTAGCAATTTAGAAGGAACGTCTATCTTGTTATTATTGAACTTTCCGTTAATACCAGACACCTTCTTGCCTTTAGCAATTTCCAATACCATCTGATAAACGGCTTCAGCAAGCTTATTGACATTCTTAAATACTGTCTGACTCTGCTTTCCACGTGCAATTGAAGATACAGCTGACTCCATAGCATCCTGTCCAGTTATAATTGGCCAATTATCTGTACCTGGCTTTAAATCTGGGCGCTTAGATTCAATTGCGTTAATAACACCAGTCGAGATACCATCATAAGGGCTTAATATTGCATGTAGTGGCTGACCTTTAGCATATGCAGAATCAATAATTGATTCCATATCCTTTTGAGCCTGTTCAGCTTTCCATCCTTGAACAGAAATCTTCTGCCAATCTTGAACCTTAAAGTCTTTATTCACGCCACCACCATGATTAGATGGGGAAACTAAGGCACCAGATTTAAAGTATGGTTGCAGCAAATCCCATGCACCCTTAAAGAAGTACTTAGCATTGTTATCATCTGGAGAACCAGTGAAAAGCTCAATATTGAATGGTCCCTTTGCACCATTCTTAAGACCCAACTTATCAATAATATAATTCGCTTCAAGAATACCAGTCTGCTCAAGCTGGAATGTTGCATAATAGTCAACAGCCTTTGTATTCATAATCAATCGATCGTAGGCAATTACTTTAGCTCCAGCATCATGAGCCTTCTCTACTGCAGGTCCTACAGCACTACCATCCTTTGCAGCAACAACAACAACCTTAGCGCCGTTGTTAATCATATTTTCAATATCTGCATTTTGCTGAGCTGGTTTATCGTCTGCAAAGTTCAATATAACTTTATATCCAGCATCTTCTAGCTTCTTCTTTAGGTTATTACCGTCTTTATTCCAACGTTCCTCCGACTTTGTTGGCATAGAGACACCAATGGTGGCACCTTTTTCAATTCCTTGACTTACGTTTTTGGATGAACCACCTCTTGAACCTGAACAGGCTGATAAACCAGCAACTACAGCAATACCTACAAATAAAGCGATTGCTTTTTTACCTATGTTCATCGACGCTCCTTTGCATCAAAAGGTTATTTGATATAGACAGCTACAACGCTATCTAGTTTTTTATTATAAACTATTGTGTTAAGTTGTCAAACGCATAAATCAAATTTTTCTATTTTTTTGTTTAATATATAAATTTAACACAATTCTTAACGTACATGAATCAACTACTTGTACCAATTATTTAATATAAATTCAGTTAATTTAACCAATAAAGAACAAAAGTATCAAATCAACGAATGACAATTCTTTAAAATACAGATATGCTTATATTATGTCGCATTTATTCGGATCCCAAACTTCATTGCGAGAAGCTAATCGATCTGCATTACTTTCTTACATACGCAGATTTGGTGCAATTACGCAAATAGAGCTTGCTGAAGCGACAGGATTATCAACTGCAACCGTATCAACTCTTGTAAGACAACTTGTAAAAGAAGGGCGGTTGTACACAGAAAACACAATACATAACGGAAGAAGAGCAACACTCGTAGCTTTAGCTCGTAGAAAAGGAATAAGCGCAGGACTAAAAATTAGTAGACACTCTCTAGATCTAATTTTTATTGACTACGAACTTAACATAATTGCGGAACGAACATTACTATTACCAAAACAACATATTCCAGATGCAACTCTCGAGCGAGCAACATTGCTCATAAATGAAACTTTGTCCAACATAAACGCATCTGCAAAAGAACTAATAGCAATAGGCGTATCTATAACAGCACCAATAGATAAACGTACAAAAACAATAGCAATACCTGGCATTATGCCACATTGGAACAATTTCGACATTATTTCGTATCTGCAATCAATTTTTAATATTCCAGTTACTTTAGATAACGATGCAAACTGTTGCGCAGTATGGGAGTCAAGAGCAGGATCTGTTACAAAAACCACAGATTTCATATACATAAATACCGATGACGGAGCTGGTGCCTCCATAATGGCAGATGGGAAAATATGGCGCGGCGTAACTGGAATGGCAGGCGAAATAGGACATATTCAAGTTGATCCACTCGGGAGCATTTGCGCATGCGGAAATCGTGGATGCCTTAATACTTTTATAAATGAAGAACGAATCACATCGTTATTAAGAGTTACCCATGGAGATCTAACTGTAGAAGATCTTGTACGTTTAGCAAATGAAGGAGACCCAGGATGCAGACGTATCATAGCTGATACTGCAATACGAATAGGAACAGTAGCAGCAGAACTATGTACATCAGTAGACCCTGAGATTGTAGTTATAGGAGGACTCCTAGTGCAAAGTGGATCAGTTTTCGTCGATGCTTTTAGAGAGTCATTGCACCGCTTACTATTCCCTGATGTTTTAACTCCTATACAAGTTGTGGTTGCATCAAATCTTACTAATTGTTCTGCACTAGGAGCAGCACTAGAAGGAATTGATGCTGCAGAAAAAATACATCACAAAACATCTCAACACCTATAGAAATAGGTTGTAATATCGATTGCAATATGATTAGCAATATCAACAAGGAGACGTAATGTACGGACAAAATCCACTCCTACAGCTAAAAGATATTAGCGTAAACTTTGGCTTTACCGAAGCGCTTAAATCAATAACACTCGATATTTATAGCAAAGAAATAGTGGCAATTGTTGGAGACAATGGCGTCGGAAAATCCACTCTTATTAAAACAATATCTGGTTTGATCCAACCAACAAAAGGAAGAATGATCTTTGAAGATAAAGAAGTGAATTTGCACTCCATACGAGAAGCAAATGATCTTGGAATAGCAACAGTTTTTCAAGGACAAGAATTTTGCGATAATTTGGACGTTACATCAAATCTATTCTTAGGCAAAGAGATGCGAAATAAATCATGTCATACACTCAATAAAGATGCAATGGCGTGTGAAGCCCGAAAGGCATTACAAGAACTAACATGTGCCATAAGAATACATACTCCAATACGATTACTATCAAGTGGACAACGTCAAACTGTCGCATTGGCACGAATGCTACTATCGGATCCAAAACTCATACTATTAGACGAACCTACAGCTTCATTATCTTTAACACAAACAGCTGAAACCCTATCTTATATGAAACGCCTACGATCACAGGGTCGCACAATTATATTGGTATGCCATAATCTTCCAGACGTATTTGCAGTGGCAACTAGGATAGTTGTACTAAGACAAGGAAAAATCGTTGGAAATCATGATGTTAGTGAAACAAATTATGTCCAAATAATCAGAGAAATGACGGGAATAGAGGATGAGGAAGACGATACAATATCTTCATCAATAATAGACAACATAAATGAGAATCAAAAACTAAGTCATAAAAGAAATGCGCTTATTAGTAGAAGTGCAAAATAAGCTATCAAGGTCAAAACATAAGAGCCTATTCCCGCGTTTGTTTACCAAAACACCAAATCTGACTACAAAACACGCACAAACACGAGCGAGAATAAACAAAAACAAAAAAATGCTTCCGGTTTTGAAAGCCCCTAGTAGCAAACAAAACCGAAAGCAACAACACTCAACACCCAAAACCCAACAAGCTAAACGAATCAACACTGGGAAGAAAAGAAAAACAATAGCAAACCAATGTTAAAACAATAAAACCAAAGAGAATCGGGAATAAACCAGTGTGATGCTTCCCTACAAAACACCACACCAGTCGTTGAGCGCAAACCCTAAATAAGGTGGTAAATAATGCTTAGTGACGCATCTTGCGAACAGCAGCACCCATACCAGCAAGCATAGAAGCAGCCAAAGCAGTCAAAGCAACACCAACACCAGCATTACCAAGCTTCTCGCCAGACTTACCATGACCACCCTTAGCAGCAAGCTCACCCTTAGCAGCAGCCTTACCAGCAGCAGCCTTACCAGCCTCCTGCTGAGCAGCCTTACCAAGCTTGCCACTAGCAGCATCATTCATAGCCTTAGCAGCACCTGGAACATCCTCAAAATTAGGAGCCAAAGGATCAGAAGTCACAACAGCAGGAAGAACAGCAGGGTTCACTCCCAAACGAACTGCATCATTATAAGCAGCCTTGTACTTAGTCAAAGCAGCATTATACTTAGCAGTAGAAGCAACAGCCTTAGCCTTAGCCTCATCATAATCCTTATTAGCCTTAGCAGTCTCAGCAACAGCAAAATCAACCTTAGCCTGAGCACGATCTACAGCATCAGTAAGACGCTGAGCCAAAGCAGAATCATTCTTAGCAGAAACCTTGTAAGCTTCCAAAGCATCCTGAGCAGCCTTCAAAGCCTTCTGAGCAGCTTCCTGAGCAGCTACCTTACCAGCCAAAGTAGCCTTAGCCTTCTCATACTCAGCATAATCCTTAGTATAAGCAGCAAAAGCATCATCAAGATGCAACTTAGCAGTCTTAACAGCCTCAACAGCCTCAGCCTTCTTCTGATCATCAGATGGAGCAGCCTTTGGTTCTGGAGCCTTAGCATGAGCCTGCTCGGCAGCAAGATAAGCAGTAGCCTTAACATTCTTATCCTGCTCAGCAGCAGTCTTAGCAGCCTGAGCATCAGCATTAGCGTTGTAAGCATTTACATACTTTTCAGCAGCTTCCTTTTCCTTTACCTTTGCAGCATCGGTAGTAGTTACCTTAAGATGACCATTAGCATCATCTTCAATCTTCACGCTTTGATCAGCGGCATCAGCTGGCTTATTACCAACAGCCTTCAAAGCCTCAGCAGCGGCAGTAGCCTTAGCATCAGCATCAGTAGCAGCCTTAGAAGCAGCCTCATATGCAGTACGAGCGGCGTCTAATTCTTTCTTCAAATCAGCCTTAGACTTCTTAACTTCCTGAGACTGAGTATTTGCACCGCCATCAGCAGCGAATGCTGGGGTTGCCATTGCGAAGCCGGCAAGCAAAGTAGCGCCAGCAGCGAAAGCAGCGATAGCCTTCTTATTCATCATTTTAATTTCCTTTCTTCTTCTCCTCCGTGCAGGTACACGAAGAAAAATTTTAAACATCCAACAACATTCAAAACATTGTGGATAACCACCATCTAGAGCATCTAGCTAGCAGCTGTTATTAACATACCCCCCCCCGTTTAAAAAAGTCAAGAGGCAACCACACAAAACAAACAGAAAAAAATAATGTTACACACAAACTAATCCACAATAAAAACTATTTTCACCATAATATTTGCGGATTAACACTAATAAAACCGTAAAAACACATTATTTCAAGGTTTTTAAAGAATTTTCCCAGACTTTTCTCAGGAAACTACTCAGACAAGAACACTAACACTATAAAACCATTGAAAAATCAACATTCCACACAACCCACACACGCAACACGCCGACACCACACCACTCTTCACTCTGCCTATCTCTTATCCCGAGATTGTTTACGTATTTGGCAATTTTGAAAACAAACGCAAAATCATTTTCCCGAGAATGTTGCTCAAAATGGCGTGTCGAACTACAAAGTCGGGAAGATTTTCCCGAAAATGTTGCTTAAAACCACAAAATCAACAACAAAATGCGGAAAGTTTTCCCGAGTTTGTAGCTGATTCACGGCGTGTCAAACTACAAAAAGCGCAAATGTCCTTCGCGCAGTCTAAGCGCGCGAATGCACCTAGATTCGCACAGCACAAACATCACCAGTACGAACAGTTATTATCTGCCCAGAATCCTTACGCACTTGAATAGAAGCATCACGCATAAGATTTTGAGCAATTCCTTCTACACTAGTAAAACTTTTTGCACAAGACTCATAATCATCAGCGTTATTAGAATCGTCAACTCCAGCATCAATCCCCAAACCGTCATCATTCGGCGCACGAACAATCACCTTGCGCCCCAACGTCCAACACGCTTCGCTCGCCTCTTTAAGCAAATCCAAGGAGTATTCATTCGCATTCTTTACAAACTTCCCCAACCTAATCCTAAGATTTTCCACCAATCGCGCGGCTATATTATCCCCAAGCTCAGCAAAATCTGGCAGATTATCGTAATGCATTTTAAGCGAAGTTGCTTCCTCGATTGGAAGCGACTGCTTATCCATAAAAAGATTTAAACCAATCCCGAAAATAACTCCAACATTAGGATAGGCAATATCGCCAGCAACCGTTTTTGGAGTCAAAACAATCTCCGTTAAAACTCCACCTTCTTTACAGTCACCAATAAAAATATCATTAGGCCATTTAAGACTGATCTTGCTATAATCTGGCAATTCCCCATTTTCAATCTGCGTAGCGCCAAACTCTTTTAGCGCGCCAATAATCGAATCTCGCGCAGCAAGACCAGCAATTATAGGAAGCCAGCCATTGTAACTTGGATTCTTAACAATGCTACTTGGCAAAATCGTTGCAAAAGAAGCTAGTAAACTTTCAAATGGCTTACTAACCCATTTTCTACACAATCTTCCTTTGCCAGCTGTCTGATGGCAAGCAGCAACAACATAAATCGCAGGCATTTCGTCTTGTCTTTTTACAAAACAGATATTGCTGCAATCATCAGCGCACCCATCAGCGCACCCATCAGCGAGAATTTTGCGTGCGTAATTCTGCGTTGAATCAATAACTTCAAAATAAACAAAACCGTCTGCAACATTTTTAGTGCGTTCAAAAAAATTACTCATACAGAAATTATAGAAATTTTAATATAATTTAAAAAGATTGTGCAACAGGTATAATTTACACAAGTACTTTACACAAATTACTTATTAGGATTAAAAATCAGTAGGCCAATATGAAATTCATTAAAAATGACTACGCGAGCGCAAAAACAGTCGCAGAACCTACTGATACTTGCAATGCAAAACCAGATACGAAAAACGATATAAAACCAGATACGAAATCTGAAATGAAAATCGATCCAAAAACAAGCACATCAAAAACAAGCTTGACAAAAACATCAATATTTAATCTCGTAAGTCAGCTTGCGACTCAAGCACTAATACTATTTACTTGCATCTGGCTCGCTCTTTGCACAAGCTTAGGCGTGATTTACCGCAATCAGGGATCTTTAACCGATTTTAATTGGGTTAACGCACTTATTTTTGCAGCAGTATTCTGCGTTTATTACGCTATTTTAAGATACATTATTCATTTTGGGGAAAATAATAAAAACGATGAAAATAATAAAAACAGCAAAAACGACAAAATACTAAAAATACTAAAAATCACAACTTATAAAATCACAAAACTACTTTTTCATCCATTTAAGAGCATCGCCGCTAAAAAACATAAGATAATTTTTTCAATAAAACGTACTCTAAAATGGTGTTTTTACCATTCAACTTGTAGAAAACGAAACATTTTCCTAACGCTGATTATCGGATGGCTGTGGGCACCAGTAACACTTCTAGCAGCTTACGGAGCAGACATTTGCTCACAAATCCGAGAATACAGCTGGACCTGGAACCAAATAACTGGCATAAAACAACCATACATTGGATTCTTTAGCTTTGTTCCAGCAGACATATACCCAACAGCACACTATCTTTGGCCGGCAAAACCTACGTATTTAAGCGACCAGCACAACATTGTTTTAACATTGATTTACGGTGCTGTAGCAGCAGTATCGCGATATTTTACCGAATCGAACGATGCTGGAATCATACTACTTGCAATTATGCAATTTGTTTTTGCAGCATGGTGTTGCGCCGCCACAGCAAACCGATTCCTAAACACACCATGGGTTAAATCTAAAACAAGCGAAACTCAAACTGTCTTACCAACGCCAATCTTCTTCCGCGCAGCCGTAATAATCACATTTTTATTCAGCCCACTTGTAGTTTTTTCAACAATTGCACTAACAAAATCACCATTATTCGCATTTGCATTCGTATGGTGGTTTGGAATATCTTACGAACTACACTGCACAATACAAAACGCAAAAATCTCACGCAAACACACGATTCTTGAACTGATAATAAGCGTTTGCATTATGCTAATCGCAGCAAAATATGCGTGGTATATTCTTGTTATCCAATTTGTACTTCTAATGTTTTACAGCATAAAACGTTGGAAAATATGGGTTTTATGCATTCTGCTCCCAACAATTCTTATACACGGAGCCATAATGATAGCCATATCTAGTGGAGCCATAATAAACGGAGATCCTATTGAAAGCCGCGGAGTACAACTTCAGCAGATAGCCAGAATCGCAAAACTAGATCCAAAAAGCATACCTCATAAAGCAGCACGAGAAATTGCGCCAATTTTTAATCTCAACCAAACTGCTGAAGCATACACACCTCAAGACGCGGATCCTGTAAAATCTTCTGGCTTACAGTCTAAAAAAGTGAGCTACCGTTGGCGTTACATTACAAAAGACGACATGAAAAAGTTTAACCACGCATGGTGGCTTATGGTTAAACACAGTCCAATCGTTGCAACGGACGCATTCTTAGCAAAATCCTACGGTTATTTTGACATTCTAGACATTCCTTATGTTGGTCCAGAATATTACATAAATACTGACAACATAAAAAACTCAGAGTGGATACGCTACTGGCTACCAGAATGGCGTACAGGTGTCTCAAATACTGTTGAATCGTGGAGTAATACGCCGATTTTAGGTTGGCTGATTCACGGAAACCTGTATGTTGTTGGCACACTGCTTATCGGAGTTGCAGAAATCGCTCTTAAACGTTGGAAAACACTCGTTTTGCATATACCTCTTGCGCTGTTAATGGGAGTAATGGTGCTGGCTCCCGCAAACAATTTTGAGCGACACATGCTCCCTATTACGTTCGTATTCTTCTTTACAGCTCTAACATTTTTAAGAGAGTCTAAATTACTTGGCAGAGATAATATTATAGATATAACGTCAAATACAAAAATAGAAAATACTTCACAGTTGCCAAAATTGCCAAAATTAAATATAGAAACGATTGGAGGTGACAAATGAACGACGAACTTTACGATACAGCAGTTGCTGGCGACTCCACTGTCGACACAAACATCAAGCCTACCGACGTAGACTATAGTACTACTAGCAACATCACAGAAGATGTTGACTTTCTAACAATTCTTACAGGAATATTGCCAAACGGAAACAATATTTATAATAAAAACTCAAACGAAGCTAAGGAAAAGTCGCAAGCAACCAGCGATGAAAAAGCCGAAGAAACTCAAGACCAAAACCAAACAGAAACACATAAAAAACATCATCTTTTATGGCGCAGAAAACAATCAAACGAAACTACAGAAAAAGCTACTAGCACAACACCACAATTTACGCCACTGCCATGCGCGCCAAAAAACGAAGACACAAGTGGAATATTTGACAATCGAGACGGAAAAATCTTCGACTCAGCAACACGCCTGCGACTACACACAATAATTGGAGCGTGCCTGATGAATGGCATTGCAGACAGCCGCGTAAGCGCACTAATGCACCTCTTACAATGGCAAGAAAATACGCGGCTCCTAGCAATAGCTGGTACATACGAAACACTCGATATAAACGAAGACAGTCCAACACGAAAAACAACAACTCACGCGCCGCAGAACAACACAGACACTTTACGACGAACCATATGGACGCAACTTGGCGCATGTGGAGCATACGATGCGATAGTAGACCGCGTTCAAAAAGACGCAATTACATCTAGAACAAAAACATGGAAAATAGCCGCAAAACCTCAAGCAAAAGAAAACGATGAATTTCCCACCCCGTCACACATAATCATCCTAGCTTTAAAAGAAAACCCAAGCCAAGACGCGCTAAACAAACTTTGCGAAGTATTTACAAAATCAGGTAAGCCAATTTGCATAAGCGAAATTGCAGTCGGCGCACAAGAAATATGCGAAGAAATCACAGCAACTCTAGCAGCGCTTGCTGTTGCGCCATCTGTAACACATTTGCCACAAATAATACGCTGCGACGACGTGCTTCCAGAGCGCGCGCTTATAGGCGACGAAACTGCCGTAGAAACCTTATATACTAAGGTGTATCAGAGCTTGGCACCATACAACCCAGACGACCCGACTTTGCAAACAGTCGACGCTTTCTTGCGATTTGGCGGCGCACTAGACCAAACTTCACACAACCTTAATGTGCACCCAAACACAATACGATATCGACTGCGCAAAGTTGCACAAACAACAGGCTGGGACGCCACCGACCCTAGAGAAGCATACGTTTTACAAACTGCTATTACGATTGGGCGCATCCGCGATTCTGCGCGCTAAAGCAAAAAGCGCCGAAAACAACGCATTCTATAAAAGAACACACTATTTTCAGCGCTAATAAAATTACTCAGCTATGCTTGGCTAAAATCACGCAGCAATGCTTGCAATATCCACTGGAACACCAGGAGCCATCGTAGAGGTAATCGTTACCTTAGTGATGTAACGACCCTTGATGGTAGTAGGCTTCAAGCGGCGAATCTCATCGGCAACAGCCTTGAAGTTCTCTTCAAGAGCCTTCTCGTCGAAGGAAAGCTTGCCAAAGAGGAAGGAAAGATTGCCCTGACGATCAACGCGGAACTCAATCTTACCACCCTTAATATCGGCAACAGCCTTTGCAACATCCATTGTAACGGTGCCAGTCTTAGGATTTGGCATCAAGCTACGAGGACCAAGCACACGACCAAGGCGACCAACCTTGCCCATCATGTCTGGGGTTGCAACAACGGCATCAAAGTCAAGGAAGCCACCGGCAACCTTCTCGATAAGCTCGTCATCACCAACGATGTCTGCGCCAGCTTCTTGAGCCTCAGTAGCCTTTGGACCACGAGCAAACACCAAAACCTTAGCGGTTTTACCAGTGCCATTAGGCAAGTTCACAACGCCACGAACCAACTGATCCGCCTTGCGAGGATCCACATTAAGGCGCATAACAGCCTCAGCAGACTCGTCGAAAGCGTGCTTTGGCATGCTCTTAAGCAAAGCAATAGCCTCAGCTGGGGTGTAAAGGTTGTTGCGGTCAATCTTCTCAGCCGCTTCACGATACTTCTTAGAACGCTTCACCATTTTTTCCACTCACTTTCAGTCGGTAACGGTAATACCCATCGAGCGAGCAGTGCCCGCGATAATCTTCATACCAGCTTCAACATCTCGTGCAGAAAGATCTGGCATCTTGATTTCGGCGATTTCGCGCACCTGAGCCTTAGTCACAGAGCCAACCTTGTGGGTCAATGGGTTCTCGGTGCCCTTAGGAATGCCAGCAGCCTTAAGCAACAAAGCAGCAGCTGGTGGAGTCTTAAGAATAAATGTGAAGGAACGATCTTCGTAAACAGTAATCTCTACTGGGACGATCTGACCCATCTTGTCCTTCGTCTGGTCGTTATAGGCCTTGCAGAAGTCCATGATGTTTACGCCGTGGGAGCCTAAAGCAGGACCCAGTGGTGGGGCTGGATTTGCTTTACCAGCCTGAATCTCGAGCTTAATAAGCGCAGAGACTTTCTTTTTTGGAGCCATAATATGGTTCTTCTTTCTTTTGAAGCGGTTCATTCGGCGCCCTAAAACGTTGATTTTAAGCCGTTTTAAGGATCCTCCCGCAACTTATATTGCTGTGCTGTGCTAGCGGATTACTCCTCCAGTCACAAGCTTTCCTATTATGCCACTTTGCCGCGACGATTTTGGAAACAAAAGCAAAAACGGCAAGGAATCCGTGAAACCACGAAAACCTTGCCGCATTCAAAACGCATCCGCGACTAATGCACTAGCAACCAGCCGAATGCGTTAACAAAAGAGCCTAGAACTACTTAAGTTCAACAGTTGCGCCGGCTTCTTCGAGAGCAGCCTTAGCCTTGTCGGCATCTTCCTTCTTAGCCTTCTCGAGGACTGGCTTTGGAGCATTGTCAACAATGTCCTTAGCTTCCTTCAAGCCGAGGCCAGTCAAAGCCTTAACAGCCTTGATGACGGCAACCTTCTGAGCACCTGCAGAAGCGAGGACAACGTCAAACTCGTCCTTCTCTTCCTCAGCAGCGCCAGCGGCAGCGGCTGGAGCAGCAGCAACAGCAGCAACAGGAGCAGCAGCCTCAACATCGAACTTCTCTTCAAAGGCCTTGACGAACTCAGAAAGCTCGACGAGGGTCATTTCACCGAAAGCTTCAAGAAGCTCTTCGCTAGTGAGCTTAGCCATAATGGCTTCCTTTCTTACTTGGCCAGACACACCTTGTGCCTTAGAGCCATAACATTTTTATTATTTTTGGTCTCATGCAGCAAGCTGCAAGGGAATCAAGCGGCCTTTTCCTGCTTCTCGCGCAAAGCGTCGATAGTACGCACTGCCTTGGTTGGCAAAGCGTTGAACAGGTAGGCGGCCTTGGACATGGTGCCCTTGAGCGCGCCAGCCATCTCGGAAAGCAATTCTGGGCGAGACTTGAGGTCTGCCAGCTGCTTGGCGCCTTCGGCATTGTAAACGGTTCCATCTGCGAAACCGCCCTTGATGACGAGGGTCTTATTCTCTTTGGCAAAATCACGCAAGGTCTTAGCAGCCTCAATGAAATCGCCCTTTACAAAGGTGATTGCAGTTGGGCCAGCAAGAAGCTCATCAAGACCTTCAATGCCCGCTTCCTTAGCGGCAATGCGAGCAAGCGTGTTCTTAGCCACAGAGTAGGAAGTATCGCGGCCTAGCTTTTCGCGCAGAGAAGAAATCTGCGGAACTGTAAGCCCGCGGTACTCGGTAAGGTAGACAGCGTCGGCGTTACGGAACAAATCCGTAAGCTCTGCAACTACCGCTTCCTTTTCGGGCCTCTTCATGGCGTTCCTTCCTAAATTGGCCGTCGGAATGGAAATAACATATCAAAAAAGCCCTGCGCACGGCAGAGCATCCAAAAAACACATAGTGTTAAAAAGTTTGTGAAAAATCGCAAATAAATTGCAACAATCACTGCTCAACCTGTGCTGGCATGACACATCATTTTCAGGAATCTTACGACTCCACCAACGGTCTGTGGTTTACGTTGGGCAAGTTTAATACCCACACGCGACAATGTCAATATTTTTTCGCAAACTTTATAATTTATTTTTATTTAAGATTATTTAAGAGCGTACTCAACACGCGCGGTTGCTGGCGACTTATCCCAAACTAACTCGGAAAAGTCGAAAGCAACCGTACGCACCAAATACGCTCTTAAAATAATTAATTAAATTAATATCTAACTAATATCTAACTTAACTAATACAAACTAACAGATTTACAAAACTGCGTTAGCAACAAAATCAAGAATGAACAAAAGCGAAACAATCCAAAGCATTGGATGAACGTCTTTAGCACGCTTCTTGCAAGTCATAACTAAGCAGTACATGATAAATCCAGCGGCGATGCCGTAAGAAATCGAGTAAGAGAACGCCATAAACACAGCGGCGAAGAACGCAGGAATAGCTTCAGAAATATCATCCCAAGCAATCTCCTTCAACGAGCTTGCCATCATGCAACCTACAACTACAAGCACGCCAGCCGTAGCAGCAGCAGGAACAGCGCTAGCCAAAGGCGCAAGCACAATCGAAAGTGCAAAGCACACAGAAACAACTACAGAAGTCAAACCAGTGCGGCCACCAGCACCAATACCAGCAGCAGACTCAACGTAAGTAGTGGTGTTAGAAGTACCGCAAATTGCGCCAACCGAAGTTGCAATCGAATCAGCAAACAGCGCACGATCCATCTTGGAGCTAAAGCCAGATCCGTTTTCCAAAGCCTTCTCATCTGCCTCAGAGAAAATGCCAGTACGACGGCCAGTACCAATAAACGTGCCAAGAGTGTCGAAAGTATCCGACATAGAGAAGGCGAAAATAGTTACCAAAACAAGCGGAATGCGTGCTGGATTAGAGAAGAGAGCAGGGAAACCTTGCGGACCAAAAATAGCACCAAAGGTGGTTGGAAGCTGAGCAAAAGCATCTGTAACAGAAACAGCGTTATTTAACGAAGTCAAGCTAAGCGGAATACCAATCAAAGAGGTTGCAATAATCGTAATAAGCAAGCTTGCGCGAACCTTAAGAACAGTAAGAACAATAGCCAAAACAAGTCCAATAAGGAATAGCCACAAAACAGGATTGTTAATAACTGCAAGACCTGGAATAGCAGCGGTTGGCTTACTCTTAGCAGCGGCAGCAGGATCCTTGGAAGTAAAGGTTATTAAGTCAACGCTCATAATGCCTACGTATGCAACGAATAAACCAATGCCACCACCAATCGCGTGTTGCAACGAAGTTGGGATGGCGCGAATAATCATCTTACGAATCTTAGTAACGGTAATAATAATGTTAATTAAACCGCACAAGAACACCATGCACATGGCTTCTTGCCACGTAAAATGCAAGCCAAAGCAAACTGTGTATGTGAAGAATGCGTTAAGACCCATGCCAGCAGCTTGAGCGTAAGGCACGTTAGCAAACAGGCCCATAACAAGCGTGCCAATAATTGCTGCGATGATTGTAGCGAGGAAAACGCCACCCTTAGGCATGCCAGTTTGGCTTAAAATCATTGGGTTTACGACGATAATATACGACATTGCAAAGAATGTAGTGAGACCTGCAGTGATCTCCGTTGATACATTCGTGCCGTTTTCTTTGAGATGGAAGAACTTTTCCATAAACTCTCTGTTCCTTGGTTTTACAGCGCAAAAGACCATAAAAAGCGCGGCGAGAGCACTTGAGCAATCGCGGACGCAATTACATTTGGGCATTCACGCAGAGGTTACTGCGACTCGCTCGACGCACAAAGCAAAAGCCGAATAAACACGCTAGAAAACTCACGAAATTTGAAACGACTTATAGAACTTTGAACAACCGAACAGGTTCGACCTTACGCGCACGTGCTGACCAAAGAAAATCATGTAAAGAACCATGCAAAGAAAACGTGTAGCGAATCGCACGAATGCAAAAATCACCCAAAGCGGCCAGAAATGTAGCGCTCCGCCTCCGTGTTGCGCGGATTGTTGAACATAGTGGTTGTATCTGCAAAATACTCAAGATGCCCTGGTTTTCCAACCGCCTTAAGGTTAAAGAACGCAGTGTAGTCGGCAACGCGCGCTGCCTGCTGCATGTTGTGCGTTACAATCACAATCGTGTAATCGCGCTTAAGCTCGTTAATCAAATCTTCTACAGCAAGAGTAGAAATCGGGTCAAGAGCAGAGCAAGGCTCGTCCATAAGAAGCACTTGCGGATGCACAGCCACTGCTCGCGCAATACAAAGTCGTTGCTGCTGGCCGCCAGAAAGCCCGATTCCTGGCTTATCTAGTCTATCTTTAACTTCGTTCCACAAATTCGCGCCGCGCAAAGCCCACTCAACTAGGTCGTCGGCATCTTGCTTTGAAATATGGCGATTATTTAAGCGAACTCCTGCAAGAACGTTTTCTCGAATAGACATTGTTGGGAAAGGATTTGGACGCTGAAACACCATTCCAACATCTCGGCGAACTGCCACAGGATCCACATCTTTGCCATACAAATCACGGCCTTCAAGCAACACCTGACCTTCCACGCGAGCGCCTGGAGTAATCTCGTGCATGCGGTCTAAAGTGCGCAAAACCGTTGATTTTCCACATCCCGAAGGCCCAATAAAAGCCGTAACCTTGTTTGGCTCAATGCTTATGTTAACGTCTTCTACTGCTAGAAAATCACCATAGTAAATGTTCAAATGCTTAACATCAATGCGCTGACCCATTTGCGCCTCACTTTCTAAAATCCTTCGTCTTACTTTGCTTTTACTGAAAACACGCGCGCCACAACTCGCCCAACAATATTCAGCAGCAAAACAATCACAATCAAGGCAAGAGCCGCTGCCCATGCTCGCTCCATTGGAATCGTAGTAACGCACGAAGATGGCGCGTTAGCTGGGCAATTCGCCGAAAGCTTTGAATACTCTTGGTAAACGTACACTGGCAAAGTGGTCATTTGCCCATCAAAAAGATTGAAATTCGTGGATGCAATAAACCCAGCTGCCATTAAAAGCGGAGCCGTCTCTCCAACCACGCGTGCAACCGCAAGAATGCAGCCAGAAACAATGCCAGGCAAGGCGGTTCGCAACACAATTTTTGTAATCATGCGCTGCTTTGTAACACCTAGAGCCAGCGCCGCTTCTCGCAAATCATTCGGCACAATTTTTAGCATTTCTTGACACGACTTAACAACAGTCGGAAGCATAAGCAGCGAAAGCGCAACAGACCCTTCAAAACCGTTGATTGTTCCAGGACCCACAAAAATCGTAAAGCTAGAAAACGCAAACAAGCCAGCCACAATCGAAGGTATTCCGCTCATAACGTCTACAACAAGATTAATCAACGTAGCTAAGCGACTTCCTCGCGCATACTCAATCAAATACACGGAGCACATAATTCCAATCGGAATCGAAATCAGCATTGCGCCAAAAGTAATCTCCAAAGTTCCAATAATGGCGTGCAAAATACCGCCGTAACCACCTGTGCCAGTAGCAGCGCCACCAACCACATACGTCATATTATGCGTTAAAAAGTCAAGGTTTAGTCGCTTAATGCCGTTTACAATAGTCGTAAAAAGCAAAGAAAGAAGCGGAATTAGAGCAACTACAAAAGACAGGAAGATTAGCACGCGCATAAACGCGTCTTTTCGCTTACGACTTGCGATTCTAGAACGCGTTGGACGGAACTTGTTAAAGTCGATTTTTGGAGATTCGCTGCTTGCGCTAACAGAGCCAGCTTGTAACGATTCTGAATTTTGCATCATGCACTCGCCTTTCCCGTGATTTTGCGAGCAATAAGGTTTACAGCGAATGAAATAACAAACAGCACCAAACCTGTAGCAATAAGCGCACTAACACCCAATCCGTTGGCTTCTGGGTATTGCGCTGCTATGTTTGCTGCAATCGTCTGGTTTTGTGAAGCTTGCAAAATGTTGAATTTAAAGGTGAATCCTGGAGACAAAATCATAAGAACTGCCATTGTCTCGCCAAGCGCGCGACCAAGACCAAGCATAGACGCGGAAACAATTCCCGACTTTGCAAACGGCAAAACCGCTAGCTTTATCATCTCCCACTTTGTGGCACCAAGAGCGAGCGCGCCTTCTTGCTGCAATCGCGGAGCTTGCTGGAAAATGTCTCGTGCCATAGAAGTTATAATCGGCAAAATCATAACAGCAAGAACAACACTAACGGTTGCAGCACTACGCGAAGGACTTGCCGCAGGACCTGCAAAAAGCGGAATCCAGCCAAAAATGTGCGAGATAAACTTCCAGAATGGGTATATGGATGGAACTAGCACCAATCCGCCCCAAAGACCGTAGATTACGGACGGAATCGCAGCAAGCAAGTCGACTACACCACTTAAAAGCGGCACCATTTTTGGCGGAGCATAGTGGCTTATAAACAGCGCGATTCCAATCGAAACAAAGAATGCAAGGAGCAGAGCGAGCGCAGACATAAGAACAGTTCCAAAAACCATTGGCGCTACGTAGCTTAGGAAATCGTGCGCTTTGCCTCCCGTAAAGTCTAAAAATACTTGACTTACTTGGCTTTTGTTTGCGCCTACAATCGGCAACGCTTGAAACAGCAAGAACAACGCCACAGCTGTAAGCACCATTAAAATCAGCAATCCGCAAGCAATAGCTACGCTTTTGAACAAGCGGTCGGCAAAATGGCCACTTTTGCGCACATCTTTACTGATTTCAGTTCTTTGTTTAGAACTCACTCATGCTCCTTTTGTAGTCATTATATAAATGCTATCAGCAGCAATATATTGACTACTCTATTAACTACTCTAAAATCTTGGCAAATTACTATTTTTACTTGCCTATAGACTGAATCGACTTGTTAATCCTGCCCATAAGCTTTTCTGGCAAAGGCGCAGTTCCAGCAGCGCCTTGAGCCGCAGCCTGACCATCTTTGCTGGTAACGTAGCTAAGCCAAGACTTTGCAAATCGTGCTGTTGCAGCGTCTTTGTAAGCACCGCACACAATATCGTAAGAAACTAGCACAATTGGGTAAGCGCCTTTTTCTTCCGTTTTGTGGTTTATTTTAACAACAACGCGGTGCTTTGATTTTGCTGCAGCATCTTCGTCAACCTTTGAATCATTAACGGTTATAGAGCCACCTTCTGGGCTAATCTCGTTGTAAGAATCTCCCACTTTTACTGCCACAGTTCCAAGCTTTCCAACTTGCGAGAAGTCCGCGTATCCAATCGCTCCGTCTGCCATGCGTATTGTGGAAACAACGCCAGACGTGCCTTTTGCGCCCTGACCCACGCTATTTGGCCAATTTTCGCTAAGATTGTAGGACCAATCGCTTGGCGCAACGTCTTTTATGTAGCTTAAGAAGTTCTGCGTTGTGCCAGACTTATCGGACCTGTGAACAACTGTAATCGGCTTATCTGGTAGCTTTAGCTTTGGATTTTGCGATTTAATCGCATCATCATTCCAACGCGTAATCTTGCCGTCGAAGATTTTTGCGATTGTAGAAGCATCCATATTTATGTGTTTTCCAGCATCCGAAATGCCTTTTAGATTAAAGATTATTGCGATTGGAGAAACGTATACTGGAACGTCGAAAGCTGTAGTGCCATTTGCACAAACCGACTTTGATTTTTCTAACTCGTCGTCGCTTAGCGATTTATCGGATCCAGCCCATGCTGTGGCTCCCGTCATAAACGTTGTAACTCCTGCACCCGAGCCAGTTGGATTATATGCGATTTTTGCGCCAGGATTTTTTGATTGGAATCCTGCAATCCACGCTTCTACAGCAACCTGCTGGGAAGATGCACCCGAACCTTGGAAGTTTCCTACGATTTTTGCGCTAGTATTTGCGGACGATTGCGAATTACTTGCAGGAACATTATCTCCACAAGCTGCAAAGCTCACTAAAGTTGCGGACGCTAGCAATCCTGCTGCAATCGCGCGAATGTTCAAATTTGTGTTCAACTTGATTGATTTATTTTTTACTGCATTATTTTTTACTGCATTTTTACGCATATTCTTCATTCCTTTCAAGAAGAATTGCCATCATGCCAGCCAATCTGCGTTTCTCGTATAACCTACCGCAAATTTTCCTCTTAAACTATTTAAACTAATGTCTAAAACTGGCATCTTTTATTTCTTATTACCTTTTTTCTTCTATTAACGATGCCAATCATAAGAGGGGGGTAAAAACCTTGCCGCCAAAATCTGATTGCACTCAGAAAATGGCGGCATTTAGCGCTACTCGCCTTTTGTTTGGCGATGCAGCGCGTCGGCGACCACATCGGCGTGTTGCATTCTACAAATTTCTAGCAATATTTACCGTCATTTTTGCAGCTGTATCCGCGTATTCGGATATGTCGAAAGTGTGGAACTCCTCGTATTTTGTGTCTGCATTATCGCTCATTGCGCGCACAACTAACGCTGGAACGTCGTTTCTTGCAGCAACGTGAAGAATCGCAGCGCCTTCCATTTCTACAGCATCCGCTTGAGTCGCCTCAATAACTTCCGCCACTTTTTCGGGCGTGTCTACAAAATATCCACCAGAGGCGATTGTTCCCAAAATGTGGTTAATGCCCATCTTTGTTAAAACGCTGTCTGCAGTTTTAAGAAGATAATCGTCTGAATGATATTCGTTTGTAAACGGCTTCCACTGATTAATCATGCGCATGTCGGTGTCTAAATATTTTAATGTTTTTCCAAGAACAACATCATTCGTATGCAAATTTTTATTGAGATTTCCCGCAATTCCCGAAAAGATTACGGCCTGCGGCTTGTACGTATCAATTAAATACTGTGCAGTTGCAGCGGCATTTACAAGTCCCATTCCGCCAACTGTTGCAGCAACTTCGATTTTTCCGCCATCTTCGCATTCAAGCACGCCACAAGATACATCTAAGCTGGCTGCCTTATTATGCTTAACATTGCTAAGAGAACCGGCAATGTGAGTAACTTCTTCTTCCATAGCGCCAATAATGGCGATTTTTGTAAACTTAGGCATTCGTCAAATCATCCTTTTATCTTGTGCATTGAATTGCGTTTAATCAAAAATACGCTTACACAACACATAATAACAAAAGATGCGGTTGCAATTTTTAGCAAGGCGCTGCACGTAAATTCAAACCAAGGATTTGTGGAGGGAACATTCAAAAAACCCATGATTGAATCGTGGAACGCAATAAACACAAAGAAAGACGCTATTAGCAAAACGCAAATCGTAGAGCCAACAACAAGACGACATCCGCGCACAAAAACGCAAAGTACAATCAATGTAATAAACGGAACAATAACGCTAAGCCATAGTGCGGAACAGGTAACAACAGTGTAGCCTTTGCTGTGAGTGCCGCGATACCACGCAAACGCCAGAAGAAATGCGCCAGCAAGCAGAAGCGCAAAAATCGCGTATCGCGCGATCGTCAGGGCGTGGCTTGAAACGTTTTTATATTGGTGAAGATTGTTACGATCGGGGGCTGGCGATTCGCACATTTTGCACACCTTTGTTCAAAAATGCTGACTATTTGAGGGTCTATTGTACTGGTTTACACCTAAAAAAACACGGCGTGTCGCCATACAATATGATTATGCAGATTTCACCAAGCTATGTAGAGATTCGAGATTTTTCGCACTGAATGAGATGTTTCGCTCGCGCGGATTAGCCGCGCTCACGTCTTCTCTTGCGTTGAAAGCACACTGTGCTTTCAACTTTGAGCAAGCTCAGCGAATCGAAGTGCATTCGCGCGCTACGCTTTAAGCACTCATGCAGGTCGATTCGCAGTCCTCCGATGGTGATTCGCTGAATCAGCAAGAAAAATCGAGAATCTCAGGCGATTAAGCAATACGCAATTGTTCAGACTCGTAAGAGGGCTGGGTGATTCTTGGTCGAACAATATAAGAGCGGCAGCCGATACCAAATAATCCAATGATCAACCACTACAAACAAACCTCAACCCAAAAACAAAATTAAAGACAAAACGGAACAACCGCAACAATAACCAACACGCAAGAGTCAGAGCGTTGTGAGACAAGAATTAGCCAGCCCTCCTACAACACCAAGCAAGGAAATATAGGAAATCGCACAACATTTTCGGGAAAATCTTCCCGACTTTGTAGCTCGACACGCCGATTAAAGCAACATTTTCGGGAAAATCAAGACTTAATTCGGCGAGAAGAAACAGACTGCGCAAGCGTGTTAAGCAATCGCTCGGTATCTTCCCAAGAAATGCATCGATCCGTAATCGACTTTCCGTACTCAAGCTCACTCAAAGGCGCAGGATCTTGGTTTCCGCCTTGCAAGAAGCTTTCCATCATAACGCCTTTAATGCCTTTTTCGCCATGTGCAAAACGATCCGCAATATCTCGCACGACTTGAATCTGGCGATTCTCATCTTTGCCCGAATTTCCGTGCGAGCAATCGATTACAACGCCATTAGACGCCACGCAATCCGCGCCGAGCCTCAAACGAACCGACGCAACAGCAGCAGCAACAGAAGCCGCATCGTAGTTTGGACCCTTGCTAGATCCGCGCAAAACAACATGACAATCAGGGTTTCCAAGTGTTTGTACAGCACAAGCGCGTCCAAGATGGTCGATGCCAAAGAAAGTGTGATGCTGGCTAGCGGCCAAACATCCATTGACGGCGGCCGTAACAGAGCCATCCGTTGCATTCTTAAATCCGACTGGCATAGAAAGACCGCTAGCAAGCTGGCGATGAATCTGCGATTCCGTATTGCGTGCGCCAATCGCCCCCCAGCTAACAGCATCCGCAATAAACTGCGGGCTAGTCGGCTCCAAAAACTCGGTTGCTGCAGCCAAACCAGCGTCCAAAACTCCAAGAAGCGTGCGACGCGCCAAAAGCAAACCCTTGTGAATATCGTGCGTGCCGTCAATATCGGGGTCGTTAATCAAGCCCTTCCAGCCAACTGTTGTGCGCGGCTTTTCAAAGTAAACGCGCATAACAATCAAAAGCTCACCTTCGAGCTTTGCGCGCAAATCAGCCAAACGAGACGCGTAGTCAAGAGCTGCCTTAGGATCATGCACAGAACACGGTCCAACAATAACAAGAAGGCGGTCGTCATCTCCATTAAGGCATCTGCGGATCTCATCGCGTGACTCTGCAACAATATCTTGCGCATACGGAGAAAGTGGCAACTCACCAAGCACTTGTGCAGGAGTGGGAAGCGGCTCCAACTCCAACACGCGACGGTTGATTATACGATCTACTCCAACCTGGTCTTCCCAGCGCTCGAATTTAGATGAATCGAGTGGATTTTTCCCTTCTTCAACAGCTTTTTTAACAGCACGAGCATCCGAGTGATTTAAGGCATTGCTGTTATTAAACGATTTACAATTAAGATCACTTGTACTAGGCTCAATACCACTAATATCGCTGCTATTAATATCCAACTCCATAATCACCGCCAATCTTAAGCACAAAACACCGCAGCTTCAGCCAATAATCTAATTAAATCAGATCCCAATCAAGCTAGATCAAGAAAAATCAGCCTAAACTAATCTAAACCAGCTTATCGGTTTTCAGCATCAGTTATTTCTCGCACTTTCTCAACATCGTGTCTCACAGCATCCTTAAGAGTCTCAACAGAATCGAAGGCATGTTGAGGACGTAAGAATTGCGCAAATTCAATGCAAATGCGATGACCATACAAATCCTGCCACTTATCCGTTAAAGCATAAGCTTCAACCACGCGATTTTCACTATCATTAGGATACGTGGCAGAATCGTCGCCAAAATCAGAGATAGAATCAGATTCAAAGATATCGCCAGAATCACCAGAAACTACATTCTTAACAGAAGAACCTTCATTCGACTCAGCAAAAGTTGGCTTAGTTCCAATTGAAATCGCAGCAGCCCAACGCCATGGCGAATGAACTCCAAGATGCAACTCATCCTTGCGCAAAACGCCAACACTCGGAATACTAGAAGAATGCAAATTATCTGCACTAGCCTCGTCCGCATCTAAATCAACAATCCAGCCAGCGTAAACTCCATCAACAGGCACATACCCATCAATACGCTCGCCCAAATTCACTGTTGGGAAACCGATTTCACGACCGCGCTCGGCACCATGAACCACAATACCCTCAACTCTATGCGGTTGACCAAGAAC
This sequence comes from Gardnerella sp. c11Ua_71, assembly GCF_055818025.1. Taxonomy (NCBI): domain Bacteria; kingdom Bacillati; phylum Actinomycetota; class Actinomycetes; order Bifidobacteriales; family Bifidobacteriaceae; genus Gardnerella; species Gardnerella sp. c11Ua_71. The sequence goes on from NZ_JARFVR010000001.1 coordinate 330,900, forward strand.
ATCCCTAGCATCGCGAACCCTACCATTCGCGAGCATCCATCGCACATTCGTAGAGCTCCAAGCACGAACCTTCTTATTCGGCATACCTTTACTCCAAGCGCGATATTCCGCCTTGTTCATACCATCCGCAGGGTCTTTTGGCTCTCCATCTTCAGACGGAACTTCTGGCACAATTGGGTCTGGAACACGAACATCCCCTGGACCAAAATCGTCTACCACAACCAAATCAAAAACGCCCGTAGCCTGCGCAAGCTCCTTAATCGCATGAACATTCCCAGCTCTACGCGCTCCAAGAGCTGCATCCGACCCGAGTACAAGTGCACGCATACCAAGTTTTCCAACAAGCTGCCCTAGGAAGAATCTGTATGATTTTGCAGCAAAAGCTAAGCTATATCGAACAATAATCACATGATCCACGTCTAGCTGCTGCAAAACCCTAAGACGCTGACGAACACTTGTTAACGCCTGCGAATCCACTGGAATCTGCGCGTTATCTCCAAAATCGTCGAATAAATCTGGGTTTTCATGAACCACGCTTGGTCGCGGATCAAACATTATAACCACAGAAAACGCATTGTTTTTGCGAGCAAGATCAACGGTGCGTTCAATAACTTTTCTATGCCCTAGGTGCATGCCGTCAAACACACCTATCGTAACAATCGCCTTACGCTGAGCACTTAATGTTGGCCAATTAATCATGCCGTTGGCATCTGGTCGAATGTTGATGACCTTCATCATATCCTTACTATTCGCAACTATCCGAAATAAGCAGCATTCCTGCCGCGAACCCTTATTTTCACACTATTAACTATTTTACCAGCAAACTAGCTTTGTACAAATACCACAATAGGTTTAGCTTCTATTTGATTTATGTTTTTTTCATTTTTTTCTTGTAACTTGGAGAACGCTCTGCTTCCCCCTGCGGTTGCTGGCGACTTTTCAGCGGTTTCCAGAACTGCAACAACATCGTTTTGCTCATCTTTTTCGGCTTTTACGTATGCAATAGTATTTTTTTCGCTAATCGCAGGAATCACTATTTTTCTACCAAAACGCAAGTCTTTAGCCTGATTTTCGCTGATTTCAACTGTTTGCATGGTTAATTTTGCGGATTCAAACATACTTAGAACACGATTTTGTAAATCATAGTTTTTTTGTGCAGATTTTTTGCAAGAAGAATCTCCAGATAAGTCGCAAGCAACCGAACTGTTAGAAACACTGTCAGAAAAATAGTCAGAAACACTATCGTGTCTGTCAGCTACAACAGCCTTTGCGCGAGTCTGAGTCACGCCATTCTTGTCCGTAAATGTACGAATCCTAGTTTCAAGTTTAAGAACCTTATCATCTTCTACCGAAAATTCGCCAATTCGAGTTCTCCTAAGACTTACTAAATGTCCTCCTACACCAAGAACACGCCCTAAGTCGCGAGCAAGTGCGCGAATATACGTGCCGCTAGAACAAGAAATACTCGCACGCACATCAACAACTTTTGCACCGCTTACACCCACATTAAAACGCGCATCCAGAAGCGAAAAGTCATGAATAACAACTTCTCTCGGCTCTAAATGAACATCTTTACCTTCACGCGCTAAGTCATAAGCACGCACACCGTTTATTTTAATAGCCGAAAAAGCCGTTGGAGTTTGCATAATGTGCCCAGTAAAATTCTTAGCGATTACGCAACGCAATTCTTTAAGAATCTCATCAGTATTTGCAGAGTTTAGAATGCTATTTTCATCATCAACACTTGAAACGACATCACCGTCTGCATCATCCGTATTGGTTGATTCGCCAAGACGAATCACAGCCTCATAAGTCTTATCGTGACCAAGCAAATAGTTAAGCAAGCGAGTGGCGTTACCAAAACCAAGAATCAGCAATCCTGTAGCCATTGGGTCAAGCGTTCCCGCATGACCTACGCGTTTAGTGTGCAACAATCCTCTTGCACAAGACACAACGTCATGGCTGGTAACGCCTTTCGGCTTATCTACTAATAAAATGCCTGAAGATGATGTTTGAGAACTACTCATTACTAAATTTTATTTGATTAATTATTTGATTTAAAACTATAATTCCAAATGAGCAGAATCATCTAAATCGTCGGTTGCTGGCGACTTATCTTCTACAAAATCGTTTTCGCTGTTCTCATAATCCTCATACTCGTCGGAGTCATCAAAATCATCAGAATCATCGGAATCGTCAAAATCCTCATCTTCACGAGGCTTTTTATACGGATCCTCTTCACCAGCGTACCGAGCATTTTCTCGCGCTTTAGCTAGCTCCTCATCACGCTTACGCGCGGCGACCAAAATGTCTTCAATCTCATGAGCTTCACTAGGAACCTCATCGTAAACAAATTGGATTTGAGGAGTTAAACGCAATCCAGCCTTAGCTCCAACTAGAGTGCGCAAACGCCCCTTAGCCTGTTGCAAAGCTTGGGCTGCACGCTGACGCTCACCCTGCTCTTTACCAACAGTACCAAGCTGTGTCCAATACACTTTAGCGATCTGCAAGTCGTTAGTAACTCTCACTTCTGTAATAGTCACATTAGCAAGTCGCTTATCGTGTAAATGAGCCTCCATGTTGGACGCAATCACTCTGTGAATCAGAGCCGCAATTCGCGCGGCTCTAGGGTTTGTTCCTGCCATAATTACTTGCGCTCAATCTGCTTCATTTCAAAGGTTTCGATTATATCGCCAAGCTCAATGTCGTTAAAGCTGCCAAGGTTGATACCTGCCTCGTAGCCTTCGCTAACGGATTGAACATCATCCTTGAATCTACGCAAACTGGAGATTTCAAGATCGTTGACAGTAGCAACACCGTTGCGCAAGATACGGCACTTTGTACCGCGCTTGACTTCGCCGTCTTGAACCATAACACCAGCAATATTGCCAAACTTGGAAGAACGGAAGATTTCACGAATCTCAGAGTGAGAAGTAACAACCTCTTCAAACTCTGGCTTAAGCATACCCTTCAAAGCAGCTTCAATATCTTCGATAGCCTTGTAAATAACCGAGTAGTACTTGACTTCCACGCCCTCGCGGTCTGCCAAATCGGCAACCTGACGGTTTGGACGCACATTGAAGCCAATAATCACAGCCTTATCAACTGTTGCCAAGTTCACATCGTTCTGAGTAATTGCACCAACACCGCGGTGAATAACCTGAATTCCAACTTCGTCGGAAACCTCAATCTTCATCAAGGAATCTTCCAAAGCTTCCACAGAACCAGAAGAATCGCCCTTAATAACAATGTTGAGCATATCCACTTCGGACTTAGCAAACTGTTCCTTAAGGCTTTCAAGAGACACAACCTTACGACGCTTTGCAAGCTGAGCCGCGCGCTCTGTAGCCTGACGCTTTTCGGCAATCTGACGAGCGGAACGATCGTCGGAAGTAACCAAGAACAAGTCTCCTGCAGTTGGAACAGAAGTCAAACCAAGCACCTGAACTGGCGTAGAAGGACCTGCCTCTTGCAAGTGGTTGCCATTTTCGTCGAGCATTGCGCGAACACGACCATAAGACGTACCTGCAACAATAGAATCTCCGACTTTAAGAGTGCCTTGCTGAACAAGAACAGTAGCAACAGCGCCACGACCCTTATCAAGTCGAGCTTCAACGGTTGCACCACGAGCATCCATGTTTGGATTTGCCTTAGGATCAAGCTCAGCGTCAGTTGTCAAAAGAACAGCCTCAAGAAGTTTATCTACGTTAGTTCCCTGCTTTGCGGAAATATCCACAAACATGGTGTCGCCGCCGTATTCTTCTGGCACAAGACCGTACTCTGTAAGCTGACCGCGCACCTTATCTGGGTTTGCTCCAGCAACATCAATCTTGTTTACAGCCACAACAATAGGCACGTGAGCAGCCTGAGCGTGGTTGATTGCCTCAACAGTTTGAGGCATAACGCCGTCGTCTGCTGCAACAACAAGAATTGCAACGTCTGTAAGCTCTGCACCACGAGCACGCATAGCAGTAAATGCTTCGTGGCCTGGGGTATCCAAGAACGTAATCTTGCGCTTGTCTCCATCTAAAGTAACCGTAACCTGGTAAGCGCCAATACGCTGAGTAATTCCACCAGCTTCTCGAGCTACAACATTCGACTTACGAATAGTATCGAGTAAGCGAGTTTTACCATGGTCAACGTGACCCATAACGGTAACAACTGGAGGACGAGCTACAAGATTATCGTCTTCTTGAAGTTCCTCTTCATCCAAATCAATGTCGAACTGTTGAAGAAGCTCTTTATCTTCTTCTTCTGCAGAAACGAGATTAATATTCCAACCGATTTCTTCTCCAAGAATCTGGAATGTTGTTTCATCCAAAGACTGAGTAGCTGTAGCCATTTCTCCAAGATGGAACAAAACAGTCACCAAAGCAGCTGGATTTACATCAATCTTTTCTGCCAAATCAGAAAGCGTTGCACCTTGACGAAGTCGAATCGTAGCGCCATTTCCAGAAGGAATACGCACGCCGCCAATCACTGGTGCTTTAAGCTCTTCGTATTCTCTGCGCTTTGCAAGACGATTCTTGCGAGCCTTAGAAGACTTTCCACCCTGACGACCAAATGCGCCTGCAGCACCTGCGCGACCGCGACCACCGCCACGAGATGGACCAGCATTTGGAGCGCCTGCAGCCGCAGCCTGGAAGCTTGCAGCCTGATTTGCATTAAAGCGCGATTCTGCAGACGGACGAGAGCTTGCGCCATTACCGCCACCCTGACGATGTGAACCAGACCACTGCGAAGAGCGGTTCGAACCATTACCGCCGCCCTGACGAGCGCCTCCGCGACCACCGCGACCGCGACCACCGCCGTTGCCATTACCGCCGCCCTGACCAGGCTTTGCTCCACGAGAATTTTCTGCAGCAGCGCCTGGACGTGACATTGGGTGAGGACGAGGAATATCACCAGGTGTAGGAGCGCGCATACCTTGCTTTCGGCTGAACGGATTGTTACCTGGACGAGGAGCAGAACCAGAGCCAGCACCCTGATGCGGACGAGGGCGTGGAGGCATCTGAGAAGAACGATCTGACTTAGAAGAACGATTTTCCACGCGCTTATCGCCTCGTGCATCGTTACGATTTTCCCCGCGCTTATCGCCTCCACGCTTAGAATCAGCGTTAGCGATAGCATGTGGCTTTACGTGACCAGCAGAAGGCTTAGGAATTACACCATTTGGAGTGGAAGATGAATGATTTTCTTTATTGTCACTATTATCATGATTATCATGTGGCTTTTGCGAAGAATGCTGTTTTTCCGAAGCTTTTTCTGAAGACTTATCCAAATTTCGTTTTTCAGCATTATTCTGAGCCAACGACTCCGATTTATTAGAAGAATGATTAGTCTTATTCGAAGAATTATCAGCATTCTTATTTACAGCAGGTTTCGCATCATTCTTTGCAGCAGACGATCCAGAAGATGATCCAGCGGACGCAAACTCTGTTTTTAATCTACGTGCAACAGGAGCCTCTACTGTTGAAGACGCGGACTTAACAAATTCGCCCATGCTCTTCAACCGCTCCAACACGGTTTTGCTGTCTACACCAAACTCTTTAGCTAGTTCGTATACGCGCTTTTTTACCACTCAGTGTTCTCCTCAGTCTGTGGCAGCGCAAAACGAACGCAGCCACTTTATATTTTTATAAGATTCTTATTCTTATGCTCTTTAGTGAAATACCTCATAATGCGATATCTCATCGTGCGACCATGATTTCAACCATGATTTTCCGTACCTCGTTCCCACTAGGCAGAAAGCTGCGCATAAGCCCAAATTGCAGCTTTCAGCATACTCGAAACGTTGGATTCTCGGGAGTGTCGCTAATGCTAATCCACGGGATGTTACTCTGCTGAAACCTTAGAATCAGCATTCATTTCTTCCTGCTTCTTAGCATGTTCTTCCGCAGACTCAATACCAATCTTCCAACCAGTAAGTTTTGCTGCAAGCCTTGCGTTTTGACCTTCCTTACCGATAGCAAGAGAAAGCTGAGAATCATGAATAAACGCTACAGCCGTCTGGCTCTTTTCACTAACAACATGAACCTGTGTTGCTGTTGCTGGAGAAAGAGCAGCGGCAACAAACTTCGCTGGATCTTCCGACCAATCAACAATATCTATTTTTTCTGGACCAAGATTCTCCATAACAGCACGAACACGAGAACCTCCAGGACCGATCAAAGCACCCTTTGGATTAACACCTTCCGTGTTGGCACGAACAGCAATCTTAGTGCGAGCGCCAGCTTCGCGAGCAATAGCCATAATCGAAACTGCTCCAGAAACAAGTTCTGGAACTTCGCGCTCAAAAAGTCTACGAACAAGATCAGGATGAGACCTAGAAACAACGATTTCTGGACCACGCAAACCACGAGCAACGTTCACAACGTAAACACGAATACGCTCACCATGACGATATCTTTCGCCTGGAACCTGCTCACGACGCGGTAAAATCGCCTCAACATCTCCAACAGCAACATGAATATTAGAAGGATCTTTAGAATCCTGCTGCACAACGCCGTTAATCAACTTTCCTTTTTGTCCAGAAAAAGCACCAAATACACGGTCATCTTCTACTTTACGGAAAAGTTGAGTAATAACCTGACGTGCCGTAGCAGCAGCAAGACGTCCAAAATCACGAGGTGTATCATCGTATTCTTCGCCAAGAGTTGGTGCTGGATGAGGATTATCTTCCGTAGGAACTCCAGGAATCTCGTCTTTTGCCCACACTGTAAAGCTACCAGCACGCTCATCTAATTCAACGCGAGCATGCCTAGCTGGGTGAGAAGTCTTCATGTATGCAAGACGCAAGGCCTCGGCGAGTGCCTCGTCCAGCTCCTCGGCATTAATCCCCTGCTGCGCCGCAAGCTGATGCATTCCCGCCAAATCCAATTCCATCGTGCATGTCCTCCTGTTGAAAATTCATTTATAAATTCACTTATAAAATTAACTTATTTTTCTTTTATCGCGATTAGCACACAACAAACGCGTTAAAATCTAAATCTAACAACGGTTGTAAAGCACAAAATCTTATGACTGCAATTGAAAATGTTAAGCATACAATGCCAAACGCAAAACAAGCAAACATTGGTCACAGTCACGGACTATTTTAGTAGATTATGCAGACACAGTTTGTTTTGTTAAGAAGCCTATTAGAGCGCACAAAACACAATCAAAAGCGCAATCAAAAGCATACGCAAAATCATCTTTTAATAGTTGCAGCATTAATGGCAATAACGATGCTTTTCAGTGCATGTTCTAGTACAAAAGAATTAAAAAACAACAATCTGCATTCTTTGCAAAACCACGAACCTTGCTACAAAATTATGCAAAAAGCAAAATCAATCCAAGAAAAAGTGGATAAAAAAATAAATAACTTAACATCTAAAGACTTAAAGAATGCTTCTGACACATGGAAAAAAGTCGCAGTTCAATGTAACAGTAGATTCGCTCAAGGCGTTGTGTTCAGTGCCCAAAACATTTGGAAATTAGCCAATTTAAATCAAACTGGAAATGCTGAAACAATTAAGCTAGCTGAGCAACTAGAATTAAACTCTTACAAAAAAATCCAAGACTTTGCAGACAATAACAAAAACCTATACTGGAATCATGATCCGCTAGCAAAAGCAGCTGTAGCACAAGACAAACTCGCATTTCTATTGCAAACACTAGCTGCTAGAGATGCAAAAAACGTTTCACTTCGACAAAGCGACATGACGGCTACAATTTCAAACACACTTATGCACTTTGCATCAAGTGGAAGTGACTTGCGTCAAAAAGTCTATGAGATACCTAAGCAAAACCTGGAATCAGGAATCGCTAAAGACAACGCCACAGGAAAAGAACTACCTATTGTTGCAATAGCCTATATGGATTGTGCAAGAGAAGAACTAGCCGCGTTAAATCAAACGATTTTCCCCATAAACAAAGACGGAAAAATAAATAATGATGCGATTGTAAGTATCGAAAATCAAGATTTTATAGGTGTACTTGCAGATATCGTAGTTTCACACATAATAAGCGCGTATTCAAATGGATATCCAACTGACGATTCTGCAATCTTTGAACAATAAACGCACTAACCTAGCAACTTCGAGCAAGCTCGGGCGCACTCGAGTAGGCTAATTTCCTAGTGAAATTAACCTAAGCTACAACATTCGCGCGGTCTAAGCGCGCGAATGTCCTCGCTGCAGCAGAAGCAATGCTTCTGCCCTAAGCAGCTCGGGCGCTTTGGAGTAACGCGAAGCGCAAAAACCACATAAATACACAATGTGACACCTGCTGCGTCTCGATTGACGCAGCAGGCCGCGTTCGCGCAAAAAACACACCGTGCTTTTTGCAAATAGCGAACGCGGCGCATTAGCATAGCTTGAAATCCTAGTGATTTCAAGCTATGCGATTTCGTTCGCGCGGTCTAAGCGCGCGAACGTCCTCGCTTGCGTTGAAAGTCCACTGGACTTTCAACCTGAGCAAGCTCGGGCGCTTTGGAGTAACGCGAAGCGCATTATGCAGCTTCGCGTTAAGCCAAAGCGCCCATTGGGTCCCACGCCGGTAAAACAATTGCTGGCTCTTCAAGCGCCTTACGATACTCCTCTGGCAAAAGCGCCTTAGGCACAGCAACCTCATACACGTACTCAGTAAACCAATCGTCACTCATAGTAAAGTAACCCTTGTCGGCAATATCCGCGCCCCAAGAGTTCTCAACTCGCCAGCGGCGAGTAGTCGTGCCATCTTCCGCAACATCAACCCCAGCAAACGCCATCGCATGGTTCATCGCCGAATCAGCAAAACGCACACGCTGCTCCTTGTTTAAATCAAAATCAACGCCATAAACGCGATCATACTCAAACAAATCCGTAGCCCAAGCACCGTTTACACGATCCATCATAGGATGGCAATCCGCACCAAACCAAACTGGAATGCCCTGCTCAACGAGGATCTTACGCACACAATCCTTCATAAACTGATTTGGTACGTTCAAATATTCCGTAGCGTCTCCACCAGCAACGTTACCCAAGTGCTCAATCGCAATCTTCTTGCCCTTTGGATGCTCCGCACGCGGATCGTCTACTAAGCAAACGTAATCTTCCAGCCCAGCCGTAACATACTTCTTCCAAAACTCAACTGGCGTAATCTCGCCATCGCGATGGAACTTTCCGTCCTCGTCCGTCCATTCCCAGTCGAAGCTCTTTGGCGGCTCACCCAAGTGGATTGTAAGAATCCTATGACCTGCAGCAGTAGTTTCCGCAATTATGTCGTCAATATCTGCAGCATTAGCGTACATGTGTGCAACAGCCGTTCGCAACAAACGGCGAAGCTGAGTGTTCATAGCGTCCGTATCTTTAGACGACTCCGTTTCTGGATACAAGTCTTTAGGCACGGCACCATACTTCTTATAGACGTTCATAGCCATTGTCCACTGACCGCCGTCACCCATAACGTCGTGCAACAAATGCTGTACTAGTCTAGAATCAGCTGGTTCACCAGAGCGAACAAGAGCAGCAACATCCTTTAAGAAATAGTTGATTCGCTCAAGTTTATCGAAATACATTGCGTAATTTTGCGAAAACTCAAAATCCTTAACTTTAAGCGTTTTTTTAGCCACAAATCGCGCAACGTTCAAAGAGCTAAATAGCCAGCAGCGACCAGAATGATCCTGATGCCTTGCGTCACCATTATCCACAACCGTTGAGAATCGGCGCTGCAATAAACGCGCGCGGTCATAGTTGCGCGCTACCTTGTCGATTCCAGCGGCAGTAACACCGTTCATTGCTAAACGATTCAATGGATTTGCGTCAAAATCGTCACACAAACCTTGCAAAGCCTCGGCACTTAATTCAGAGATCTCAGTCACTGTCTAACCTTTCTTGTTTTTCCTTATTTTATATTTATTTTTTATAGTTTATTTTAGCCTTTTATGCAAATCTTCGGATGCTTGCGACTTTTCCGTGGAATCTCTTTACTGATTTTCTTTATGAGTTTTCACTTATAAATCCACCACACAGCACAATTCGCTACTCGCAACTCGCCACTCAGGATTCCTGAGCAATAGCTTCTTCAACTTGGGCTTGTGCGTCTTTCCTCGCCTGTTTTTGGGCATCAGCATCGCTATTATCCGAAGCATCCGCATCTGCAGAATCGCCAGAATGCCCCTGCCCAGAAACAGCATCACCAAAATCAAATCCAGAAAAAGCGTTTGCAAACAAAGACCTAAGCTCGGTAACACGTTGCGTAATTTGCGCTTCCCTATGCTGCAATTGTGTTAGGCGCGCCGTCATACCATCCAGCTCCTGCTGAGCTGCTGCCCTACGCTCTTCCACTTGAGCCGTAGCATCTTGCATAGCTTTACGAACGATTTGTGCAGCCTGAGCATCCGCATCCTTATGCGCCTGTGCAGCATAATTATCCGCATCCTGATGAATAGTTTTTGCCCTAGCAACAAGCGCATCAGCCTCTTCTTGAGCAGCGTGTTCTCGCTCTTTCAATCCAGATATAAGTTCGTTCACCTTTTTTGTTGCTTCTTCTTGCTGAGCTGCAATATCGTTTCTAATTTGCTCAACTTCTGCACTAACCTGGCTTAGCGTGCGCGTACGCTCAACTTGCGCTTCGTCTGCAATCTCCTGGGCTTTCGCAGCAGCAGCATCTGTAATTTCTCCAGCCTTGCGCTGCGCATCCGCCATCATCTTTGTTGCTCGCTCCTGCATGTCTGCAAGTTTCTTGTTTGCTTCTGCCAAAGCCGACTCAATCTGATCATTTGTCTCTGCTTTAGCATGAGCAATTTCCGCGTTTGCCGCAGACCTCTGTTCCGCGATTTTCTGCGCTGCATCCGCTTTTAGCTGTGCAATTGCTCGCTCCTGCTCGGATTTTTCGGATGCCATTCGCTTCGTGTGTTCTTCTCTAGCGTTGTTTATTTCCAGCGTTGCAGCATCTCTTTGTGCAGTAACATCTTTGTTTGTTGTTTCACGCAAACGCTGCGAGTCTTCTTTTGCCGCACTCGTCATCTGGCTTGCCTTGTTGCTTGCTGTAGAAAGCAGCGTATCCGCTTTTGTTTGAGCCTCTTGCAGCAAATGCTCTGCGTCTAATTTTGCATTGTTTAGCAAGGTTCCCGCCTGCGCCTGAGCAGTTTTTTTAATCGACGCAGCGTCTTGCTTTGCGCGTTCAATTAGCTGCGAACTCGTCTGTTCTGCCGACGCAAGTAATTGTTGCGCATTTGCGCCCAAAGATGCAAAAGTATTCCCGCTTTTTGCACGTTTAACATTATTTTTTTCTTCTTGCAATTGTGCTTGCAATTGAAGAATAGATTCGTCACTAGATCGCACTTGTTCACGCAGACGCGATATTGTGCGCTCGTAGTTAGAAAAGGCTTCGTTGACTTTATCTTTGTCGTATCCGCGCAAAGCAGTTGGGAAACGATCTGGCACCATAGTTTTTCCTTTCACAAACCCCCGCACGATTCACTAACTTATCGTGCACACTCCATCAGCAATAACGCTATCACTTTAGACGCAAAAACACTCGGGCGTGTCGAGCGAACTACTCGAGCAATATGCTTAAAGATGAAGGTTTCATATAGTATTTTACGGCTTCACGAATTATGTTTTGACCAGCTTTTATTTGCGAATCTAACGGCAGCCCATGCCTAGCGTCATGAGTTGCAACAACTGGAGGAAAACTTACAAATCCTGCGATTATCTGCTTTTTAGAATTATTGGACGCCCAATTTAATAGCCTATAAAACAGTGAGTTGCAAACGTATGTTCCTGCATCCGAACTTAGTGTTGACGCTATTGCATCGTGAGCAAAATCGTTCAGAATCATTCGCAATGGCAACCTAGTCCAATATGCAGATGGTCCATTTTCAACAATTTGTACACTTTGTGGAGTGTGGTTATCTACGTCTGGTTTAGTTGCGTCCATAATATTTGTGGCGCACCGTTCTAATTGCACTCCGCGAGCAGTATGTTTTACCCCTGTTGCTATTACAATATCCGCATCTTGCGCATTAATCATTTCTAAAAGCTGAGGCCATGCGTTTGCAAAGCTAATCGGCAGCATTACAGACTTGATATTTACTCTAACATCTTCTGGAAGATCAAGCTCCTGACTTGAATATTGTTCTAAAGCCAATGGCACTTCGTAAGACGGGTTTACGCTAAGATCAGCATATGGTCCAAATCCTGAAATAACTACGTTAATTTGCTTCATAACAATAGCTTTCTACGAATAGCTTTGCTTTTTACTTATCTTTGACTATAAGTGCAAGCAATCGTCCTTCATGTGATTTTCCAGCAAGACCTGCGCGTCTATGAGAATACCAGAGTGGATTTTCCAACGTGCACATTGGGTTTTGCAACGCCTGAAGGCGACTTTTCAGCGTTCCACCTTCGCAATCAACATCGCAAACTGTACTCAATTCTTCGTCTTCTGCCAAATATTGAGTTGCAGCTGTAACTCGCGGCAAAGCGTCAACAACGTTTGCAACTCCTGCCAGCGCTAAATCAATGCGGGCAGCTTCAGCAATATCAATTCCCACTCCACCAAAACGCGTTTGCGTTGCAGTCTGTGGATATCTGCGTTCAAAGTCGCTAGCTATTTCTTCGCCAACTTCATAGCAATCGCCACAAATACATGGTCCAAGAACAGCTGTTATATTCGAGCGTTCGGCTCCTTTTTCACACATTGCTTCAATGGTAGAATCAAGTACTCCAGCCATTAAGCCTTTTCGTCCGCAATGCGCTGCAGCTATTACTCCAGATTCACTATCGGCAAGTAAAACTGGTAGGCAATCTGCAGCAAACATTCCTAAAGCGAGTGAGCATGCTGTTGAAACTTGCGCATCAGCCTCAATTCGCACTTTTGAATCTGCAAAACCTGTTGCATCGAAACCGTACTGAGTGTTCCACGAATCAACTATTGAATCTGCATCAAATACGCTATTTCCATGCACTTGGCTAACAAGACACAAGTCGGCTTTAAGAGTATTTTGCAAAGCACAACGGTTGCTAAACACAGCTTTAGCATCGTCGCCAGCTTTGCCACCTAGGTTAAGCGACGCAAAATCACCTTCGGAAATGCCACCTAATCGTGTTGTAAAAACGGCGTGAGCGTGCGATCCCAATGGCACTGGAATTGTCACTGGAATTGGCAACCCATGCTCGTCTTCATGAGCAAGTGGCATTCCTGCTACGCTAGTTTCCTGCATATTATTCGCTTTCGTTTTGTTTTATTTGCTGTAACAAGTTATTTGCCGTAAAAGTTAGCCCAAATAAGCTAATTCTTCATCGCTTAACTGCAAATCCGCAGCTTTTAGACTATCCAATATTGTAGCTGGTCTATGAGCGCCTGGAATAACAAAAACGTTATTTCCCTTAGCAAGCTCCCAAGCCAAAACAACCTGCTGATAGCTAACTTTATGAGCATCTGCCACTTTGCGGAATGGGTCAAAAAGATGCTCGTCATATGGGTGACGGAACCCTCCAAGAGGACTCCAGCAAACAAACGCAATTCCAAGCTGCTTGCAATATTGCAACGTGTCTTCATTCTCTAAATGCACTGGAGAATACTGGTTTTGCACAGCCACAAGCTTTTCTCCAAGAATTCCGCGCGCAATGTCAATCTGCTCAACAGATGCGTTAGAAATGCCAATTTCGCGCGCAACTCCTTCATCGAGCAGCTGTTGCATTGCTTCAATCGACTCATTGTATGGAACTTCTGGATCTGGCCTGTGGAAGTAAAGCAAATCAATCGTATCTACGCCAAGAGCCATTGCTGACTCTTTAGCGTGCGCAATCAAATGCTCTGGCTTACCATCTTTACCCCATGTTGGTCGTCCGTCAGTAAAGTTGCGGAAGTGTCCGACTTTTGTTGCAACTAAAATAGAGGACTTGTCTCCATTCCAACTTTCTAAAGCTTCGCGAACAAGCTTTTCTCCAGTTTGTTCCTCGCCGCCAGAACAATAGTATGCCCATGCTGTATCGATATGAGTGCAGCCTGCATCAAGAGCTGCATGAATAGTTTCGATACCCATATCGTGTCCAAGATTGTTTTCAATCGTCAATGGCATTTCACCAAAACCAATAGAAGTGGTTTTAAATGACCCTAAAGTGCGATCCATAATATTAATATTTCCCTTATTTTAAGCCGTTTTAAAATGCCCCCAAGTGCAAAAGCTACTTGAAGGCATTTAGAATTATTTTTATTTTATGCGACTACGCTTTTGTGCGTTCATCTATTTGACTTAAGATTAATCCTCGTCAAACGGGTCAAAATCGCGACGGATCCTACGACGAGGGCGCTCAGAACGCTCTTCGCGAGACGCGCGATACTCATCATAGTGATCGTCATCAGCTGCGTAACGTGGATTACGGTCGTTTCCACGACGATCGGCATTGCGATGAGCAGACCTATCTTCATGGCGATCATCGCGATTATCCCTGCGATCATCCCTATCATCATAACGATCTTCACGTGGAGCGCGTCGACGAGGACGATCTTCAAAATCGTTGTTATCGTAACGATTATCCCTGCGATCATCCCTTCTGGAAGAACGATCCTCATAACGGTCAGAACGATCGCTTCTATCGTTTCGATCATTCCTATCGTCATAACGCGAATCACGATCATCACGAACATTACGGCGGCGAGGGCGCTCATCCCTATCGCCCCTATCATCCCTATCGTCACGTGGAGCGCGTCGGCGATCGCTTCTGCGATCATCCCTATCATCACGATCTTCGCGAGGAGCGCGACCACGGTTTTCGCGAGGCGCTGGAGCAGAAGATTCCTGATTCTCAAAACCTGGAATAGCCAAAGAAATCTTACCGCGCTCATCCACGCTTTGTACGATTACTTCTACGTTATCGCCTTCCTTAAGCACATCTTCAACAGTATCAATGCGCTCGCCATTAGCAAGGTTACGAATCTGAGAAATATGCAGCAATCCGTCACTTCCAGGAGTCAAGTTTACGAAAGCACCAAAGCTCGTTGTCTTAACAACCTTGCCAGTAAAAGTTTCACCAGCTTTTGGAATACGAGGATTTGCAATAGAGTCGATGATTTCCTTCGCCTTCTGAGCAGCTTCGCCGCCTTCAGAAGAAATATAAACAGTACCATCATCTTCAATGGCAATCTCGGCACCAGTTTCTTCTTGAATCTGGTTAATCATCTTGCCCTTAGGTCCGATTACTTCACCAATCTTATCTACAGGAATCGTAGTTGTGATAATGCGTGGAGCAAATGGGCTCATCTCAGCTGGGCAATCAATGCACTCGTTGATAACTTCAAGAATCGTTGCACGAGCTTCGTGAGCCTGCTGCAAAGCGGCAGCCAAAATATCGGCTGGAATGCCATCAAGCTTAGTGTCAAGCTGCAAAGCAGTGATGAACTCGGAAGTACCAGCAACCTTGAAGTCCATATCTCCAAAGGCGTCTTCTGCGCCGAGAATATCGGTCAAAGTCTTGAAGATATGCTTTCCATCCACGTCTCCCGAAACCAAGCCCATAGCAATACCAGCAACTGGAGCCTTCAAAGGCACACCAGCTGCAAGCAAAGAAAGCGTAGACGCGCAAACAGATCCCATAGAAGTGGAACCGTTAGAACCAATAGCTTCAGACACCTGACGAATAGCGTATGGGAACTCTTCACGACTTGGCAAAACTGGCACCAAAGCCTTCTCAGCCAAAGCACCATGACCAATCTCGCGACGCTTTGGAGATCCAACGCGACCAGTTTCACCAGTGGAATATGGAGGCATTTCGTAATTGTGCATATAGCGCTTAGTCTGCGGACCAGAAAGCGCATCCACTTGCTGCTCCATCTTAAGCATGTTCAAAGTAGTTACGCCCAAAATCTGGGTTTCACCACGCTGGAATAGCGCAGAACCATGAACGCGAGGAACAATATCTACTTCGGCACTAAGAGTACGAATATCGCGCAAACCGCGGCCATCAATACGATAATCTTCCGTTAAAATACGACGACGAACAATCTGGCGCTGCAACTCCTTGAAGGCGTTACCAAGTTCCTTTTCCTTCTCCTCATCGTCCATATCAGTAAACTCTTCTGCGATTGCAGCACGCACGCCTTCCTTAATTTCAGCAATGCGATCTTGGCGTGGGAGCTTTTCAGCAATAGAAAGAGCCTCGTTCAAATCAGCATGAGCAATCTCATCGATTCTTGCATAAAGTTCGTCAGTGTATTCTGGGAACAGCTGGAATTCCTTGGTTTCTTTAGCTGCAATACGCTTCAACTCATTCTGAGCGTCGCAAATAACCTTAATAAAAGGCTTTGCAGCTTCCAAACCACCAGCTACAACTTCCTCATCTGGCTTGATTTGACCCTCGTTATAGATCAAATTCCAAGCGTTCTTGCCAGCGCCAGCTTCGATCATTGCAATAGCAACATCGCCATTTTCAATAACACGACCAGCAACAACAATCTCAAATACTGCACGCTCGCGCTCACTCCAACGTGGGAAAGCAACCCACTGACCATCAATCAAAGCCAAACGCACACCAGAAACTGGGCCTTCAAATGGCAATCCAGAAATCATAGTAGATGCAGATGCAGCATTCAAAGCAATAACATCGTATGCATCATCTGGATTAATTGCCAAAATTGTTTCAACAACTTGCACTTCGTTACGCAAAGTGTGTGGGAACAATGGGCGTAATGGGCGGTCAATAATACGGCACGCTAATGTTGCTTCGTTAGAAGGACGGCCTTCACGACGGAAGAAAGATCCTGGAATCTTTCCAGCAGCATACATTTTTTCTTCCACATCAACAGTCAATGGGAAGAAGTCGTAATTTTCCTTTGGACTAGATCCTGCAGTCGTCGTAGACAAAATCATGGAATCATCATCCAAATATGCGGCAACAGCACCGTCTGCTTGCTGAGCAAGGCGACCAGTTTCAAAGCGTAGCGTACGCTTTCCAAATGAACCATTATCAATAACGGCTTCTACAGCCTTAATTTCGGGACCCTCCACGGGTTCCTCCTTTTCTTAACTTACCTAATCAACCAACATGCGTAATAACATTGACAACTTCGCTTTTGTTATTTGTTTACCTCTAACATCCACGCGAATTTGCAAATTCGCATATGCCAATGTTTCTTTTCGTAGTGTTTTTTGTTTCGGCTACTTCAATCATCCATATTCAATTATGCTTCTAAATCTTCAGTTATAAATCTTATGAATCCTAAATTCTAAAATCCAAAAATATAAGTCTCTACAATATTTTCTATAGTTTTTCTATAACTCTACAAATTAGACACTATAAGTCTGTTTAAAACTAATAGATTTAATTCAAGCTTTTCTATTCTACTTCAAACCCACTAAAACCGATAAACCCGATAAATACATAATGAAAATATTCATCATGAAAATATAAAAGCCCGAGCTTATGCCCGGGCAAAAAAGACTTATCGACGCAATCCGAGTCGATCGATCAAAGAACGATAACGGTTGATGTCTACACGCTTCAAATAATCAAGAAGACGACGACGATCACCAATCATGAGCATCATACCACGACGAGAGTGGTGATCATGCTTATGCTCCTTCAAGTGATCAGTAAGGTCAGCAATACGCTTGCTCAACAAAGCAACCTGGACCTCTGGGGAACCCGTGTCACCCTCATGTGTCGCGTATTCGTTGATGATGCTCTTCTTATCTTCAGCCGTCAATGCCACGGCGTCCTCCTTAATATCACTGCGCGGTGCTGCAACCTTATGATGCAGCGCTCTCAATCCGCGGGCGTTACACGCCAAGTGTTAATTCTACAACAACGTGTTAACAAGATTAATTCGATTGAATACTCGTAATTCTACTAATACCCTACTTCTCCAAACATTTCTTAGCTTTGTTAGCAGCATGAGCTTTATAAAGTCCAATAAACGTTGGTACAAGAGAAATCAGCAGAATCGCCACTATAACAAGCTCAAAATTCTTCTGAACAAAAGGAATATTGCCGAAGAAATATCCGAGCATTGTAAAAAGCGACGACCATACCACTCCACCAAGAATCGAGAAAGGAGTAAAACGAGTCCAACGCATTCCAGAAATACCCGAAATAAAAGGCATAAAAGTTCGTATAAACGGGAAAAACCTACCTAAAAACACAGCAAGAGGACCCCATTTATCAATCATCTTCTCTGTTTTAGCAACGCGTTCTGGAGTCAATGCCTTAACTTTACCAGATTCAACAATTCTTCTGCCGAAAAAGTGTCCGATGAAATAATTGCACTGGTCGCCAACAATAGGTGCTATCCACACAACCGCGAGCAAAAGCATAAGCGGAAGAGAACTTTTACCAGTTTGCGAATCTGGAGCAGCAAAGAATCCTGCTGCAAAAAGCAAAGAATCTCCAGGCAAAAATGGGAAAAACACAACGCCTGTTTCAATAAAAATGATTAAGAATATCAATCCCAAAGCAGGAGCTGTACCCATAGCAATCCAACCAGCTATAGCTGAACGCGGGTCTTTAAGAAGATTAAGAATAAAATGAATAAATCCCATAAGAATACCTAAAATCCTGTTTTGTAGTGCCGTGTTGCACTTTTTATGCACGCATTTTGCGCGGATTAACAATTATATTGCACGCTTTAGATTATGAGATTATGATTTGAATCCTGAATTTGTTTCCTTAAAACCGATATTTGACTACAAAACCAAGAACGTTAGCGCACTTACCGTGCACACGCAACACAGACTAACGATTAAACATGATTAACAAGCTGATTAACAAGCTAACGATTCGAGATTTTTTACAAACAATCAGGCGTTTTTCGCGTATATTTTATTTTGCTGGTAATGTAGTCATTGAGAATTTGATATTACAAATTTGATCTAGCTTTAAAGTGTTTAACGCGTTTAAAGGAGAGTGGCAAAAGATGGATCAGCGTAAAGCAAACACTGATGCTAACGCAGATAAAACACTTGGATCACCTAACGAATTGGAATCTGAGCTATCGATAGCAGATATTTCCAAACGTCACTCTAATCCTAAACGCTGGATACTCTACTTTGCAGTGCTTCTAGCAGCAATAGTCATTCCATATTGGATAGGTAGAACATTAGCAGTACAACACACTTCATGGGTTGTTCAACATTATTCTGGTTTAACACCACAAGGCGTTGTGTTTATAGCATGGGTTACAACCGTTGCAACAGCTACAACACTAGCAATGGCATTAATAGAGTCTAAAAAATGGCTGTGGAGATTTTTATTCGTTATTTTTCTAACGATTGAACAATTTATAAGCGGCTTATGCTTGCTAAGACTAAGCTTTTGGTACTCAACATACGTCGTTTATGGGTCTGCAGCTGGACTAGCTAATGCAGCAAACCTTGGAATAATATCTGCAGGATTTGGCGTTGCTGTATACGCTGTTTTATTCGTAGGACTACTTGTAATAGTGCCTAAAACATCACGCTTAAATGTGCTGACTTGCAGCTGGGCATCATTTATAATGTTCTATACTATTGAAGTCTTAGCGATTCTTGTGGTGATTTTTGGCGGATTTATGACAGCAATGTAGCTTCCACATATGCATACTAAATGTGTGCACTATATGAAAATACAAATAAGCATTAGGCGCATTATTATTGACATTTAAACGTTTTTTGCAACACTCCATACCGGTTTAGCATTGTACTTTTACGCACCTTGTAGTACAGTGTGCAGAGTTGTTGTAGAACAATGGGGCTATAGCTCAGTTGGTAGAGCGCTTCGTTCGCATCGAAGAGGTCGTGGTTTCGATTACCATTAGCTCCACTAAGCCCACTGCATTCATTCCACCGCAGTGGGCTTTTTCTTTGCAAATCCTAAGCGCCGCCATTGTCAAATATATTTTCAATTGAATCAATTAACGGATCTGCTTGGCTCATTATTTGCTTAACTCTATTGTCAACGTTTTTATTTTGCGACTTTATAGATCGCGCTAAATCTAACGCGTCGTCAAAAATATTTTCAATACTATCTTGACTAACAGCATAAGACTTAAATAAACTAATCCACGATTTTAGCGAATTAAAAACAAGTTCACACGCATCTATTTTTACAATCTCGTTCTGATTTTTCTTAGCATTTTCAATAAAATTATGCAATTTCGTAATATAATCAACATTTTGCGGCTTGTATTTTCCTTCCGCATAAGATGCAAAGCCTAAATACTCACTTCCAATCGAATAATACATTGATGCCAACTCATAGTCTCTTGATTTAACACCTTTTAACGCTTCTTTAAACCATTCAGATGCTGCTGTTATGCGAGTTTTTCTATTTGAATCACTAACTTCTTCCCCATTTTCAACGCTATAATACCAATATGCTTTACCCACAGATAAGCACAGTTCATACCAATCTTCAGATTTTTTAAGCGTGTTTTTATACTCATTAATCAACGCTGTAAAATCTTCTCTTTCATCAAGAGTCCACCGAAAATCTTCAATTTGATGCACTAAAAGTCTGAGTATTGGTTGAATGGAAAGCGGCTGAATATTTGCATTAAAAAGTTTTATTTGCAATCGCATGGCTTGATTAACATTTTGAATCACCTGCTTAGAATCCACTGATTTTGCCGCTGTTCTCATGTAGTTTTTATATTTTTCAACATCACTTATTTTCTCTATAGCATTCTTGTTTCTTTTTTCATCATTGTTACGAGTCAGTTGCACATAATCATTTTTTCGACTACTTATTTGACTATTTGATGTTAAAGAATGCAATGATGTTCCTATCAAAAAGCAGCCAACAACAACCATCAGTATGCAGCAAATAATTTTGATTACAATATTTCGATAACTATTCCTACCACTCTTTTTATGAGTATTTTTACGCATACTCCTACGACTACTCTTACGTTTATCACGACGATTATTCTTATAATGATTTACACGCGACCTGATATTTTCTATACCCTCTACGCCAGAATCTAAATTGTCTCCTAAATAATTTTCTAAGCAATCCTCTAACGACTGAGCAAATTCTTTACAATCCGCATAACGCTCCAAAGGATTTTCTAACATGGCGCGCATTAAAACAGCTTGAAGATCGTTAGCAAAACCACCATCAGCTAAGTCGAAATTAGTAAAGTGCTTTGTAGCATCATAATGCTCTGAGTTTTCTGAGTCTATAGTCTTATTATCAGAAAAACATTTACCCGTAAGAGCAAACCACAATGTAGCACCAAGAGAATACACATCAGTAAAAACGCCTATTTTGGATTCAGGCTTAAAAAGTTCTGGAGCAGCAAATCCACGAGTAGCAAAACGCGCATCTTGTTTAAATCTGCTTGGTTGCACCAACACACCATCTTTATTTTTAATTTCTAATGCAGATCCAAAGTCAATTAAATAAACTTTTGAATCCGCACCAAGCATAATGTTAGATGGTTTTAAATCACAATAAACAATAGAAGGATTAAGTGAATGAAGATATTGCAATAAGCCACACAATCGTATACCTAAATTACACACTTCGGCAGGACTCATAACACCTTCTTGTAAAATCATTGATTTTAAAGAAAATCCGTCAACATAGTCGCGAACAGCGTATGCTCTGCCATTCTCCTCAAAAAAATCAACAATTCTAGGTATAGAAGGATGATTGCAATGATTTAAAACCTCAACTTCTGCGCGCAAAGACTGCAAAATCAAGGCTTTTTTATCGTCATCAAAATCAGTAGCAGTTTCTTTTATAGCCCACTGCTTATGAAGAACATTATCTACCGCAAGATAAACAGTAGATGTTCCTCCAGCTCCAAGTTTTCCGAGAATCTGATATCTTCCGCCCACACAAACCATATTTGCCGCACTTTCATAAAATCAAAATGACAATAATCCTGTGCTGCAAACTTTATAGACTAATTTGCGTATTGAAAATACTTATAGAACAATGTGTACCAAAGCCATCAAAACCCTAGAAAAATAAGGGAAAAGTTATCCACATTGCTCAAATCGCCCAAATTACTCAAATTGCTCAATCAATATCCGCGCCAAGAGCAGTCAACTTACCGCGGAAATCTGCATAACCACGGTCAATAAGCGAAATACCCTTAACGTTAGATGGACCCTTAGCTGCAAGAGCCGCAATAAGATGACTAAAACCGCCTCGCAAATCAGGAACATCAATATCTTGACCAGTAAGAGGCGTCGGACCAAAAATCACAGCAGAATGCTTGTAATTTCGCTGCTGGAATCGGCAAGGAAGAGAACCTAAGCACTCGCGATACAACTGAATCATAGCGCCCATTTGAACAAGCGGTTTTGTAAAGCCAAAACGATTTTCATAAACAGTTTCGTGAACAATACTCAAACCTTTAGCCTGCGTTAAAGCAACAACAAGAGGCTGCTGCCAATCAGTCATAAAACCAGGATGAACATCGGTTTCAATAGCAACAGGATGCAAATCACCACCCGGATGCCAGAAGCGAATACCGTTATCCGTAACGTCAAACTGACCACCAACTTTACGGAACACGTTTAAGAAGGTCATCATCTCTGGCTGAGTAGCCCCTTTAATAAACACGTCACCATGAGTTGCGAGCGCAGCAGAAGCCCAAGATGCTGCCTCAATCCTATCTGTTAAAGCCGTATGATTGTAGCCTTGAAGCTTATCAACGCCCTCAATCCTAAATGTGCGATCAACGTCTACAGAAATAATAGCGCCCATTTTCTGCAAAACAGCCACCAAATCCATAATTTCTGGCTCAATTGCAGCACCCGAAAGCTCTGTTTTACCTTCTGCAAGCACGGCTGCAAGAAGAGTTTGCTCAGTGGCACCAACCGATGGATAAGGTAGATGAATTTTAGTGCCATGCAAGCCGTTAGGAGCAGTAATATGAATACCATCCTCATGATCTTTATCTACATTCGCACCAAGTTTACGCAAAGTTTCAAGATGGAAATCTATTGGACGCCCTCCAATATTGCACCCACCTAAAGCTGGGATAAAAGCCTCACCAAGTCTGTGAAGAAGCGGACCAGAGAAGAGAATAGGTATTCTCGAAGATCCTGATAATGTATCTACGTCTGCAACATCAGCAAGCTGAACGTTGCTTGCGTCAATACTAACAACGCCTGCAGCGCCATCAACATCTACGTTTACTCCATGCAAACGCAGCAAATCAGAAACAACGTGAACATCTCTGATTTCTGGAACATTCTTTAACACGGATTTCCCAGGAGCAAGCAAAGCTGCAACCATTGCTTTACTAACAAAGTTTTTTGCACCACGAACTTTAATAGCTCCGTTAAGCGGCTTGCCACCTTCTACATGCAAAACGTCTGCAGCGTCAATGCCACTTTCGTTCTGTTCAGCCGTATTATGCGCAGACACATTTACCTCTTTCGTTTGCAACTAAAACTAATCACTATAATACCGACATGCGTGCCAATAACACATACCAATTCGAGCATTAACCAAGCTACTTTGCTGCGCGAGACCGCCATCTTCTCAATAGCCTTGCAAAAAGCGAAGGTTTTTGCAATAAATCTACTTCTGGCAAATCGTGATCGCAATCCGCGTTTAGACCATAAGTATACGCCTTTTTAGACGAAGGTTTTCCAACTAAATCACCAAATTCAAGCATTTGCGTTCTAGGCTCGTATGGGTGACGTATGTCAAATTCGATAAGTCTTGCACCACATTTAGATGCAGCTGGCCCATAAGATCCAAAACCACACGTTGCAGTAGACATAAGTAGCATATCCGAATCTTTACAACGTCCAGCAAACGCGTTTCTGTGATCATGCCCTGCGCAGAAAGCGAAAGTGCCAATCTTTTGCAAAATATCATATTCCCCACTGTCTTTATCTGGGCAACTCACACCTTCTCCAAGATAACCATCTGGCAAAACGCGATTATCGTCTAACGCGTAATATTTTCCAGCAAAACGCCTGTACCCCTCGATTGCATGTTCCTGAGACGCATAATCTTTAGAAACTTCACGCATTAAACCATAGTATTGAGGAAGAGGAAAATGCTGGAAAACACAGAATTTTGGAGGCGATAACTTTGGCAAATTTCTCAAAAAATCAAGTGCCTTATCCGAAGGTTTCCCATAACCTCCACTCTTCTCATAGTCTCCAGAATTAACCAAAACTAATGAAAATACAACATTTTCCTGATTCACATCCATAACTGGAAGCGCAAACGTACCAGCTTCACAAGGAAAAATAATTTGATTTGGCAATATGCATTTAGTGGATTGCAAAGCTGCAACATTGCAACTAGAAGAATCATAATTATTCGACTTGTTTTGCGAAGAACGGTTCATGCAACCCTTAAACTCTTGATACAAAGAATCCAATTCTTCATTGCTTAACCCACATTGAAAATCATGGTTTCCGTAAGTCAGCGCCCATGGAATTGAACGATCTTCCAAAGGCTGCACCATACGCTTAATGTGCTCAATAACTTTTTTTCGCGTTGCATCTAGTTTTTCTGCATACGACTCATCCTTAGGCGAGTAATTATCAGAAAATCGTCCTGAGGAAGAGTCGAAAGCCTCCGAAGACCAGCGTCTGCGTACAAATGTATCCGCAAAATCTTTAACATATCCAGCAATTTGATTACCCGTAAAAATCACAATATCTGGCTTAACAGCATCACAAGCGGACTCTATAAGCCTAATTGTATCTTTGCTAATTTTTGGAGCATCCTGAACATCTGCAAACTGCAAAACACGAAATTTGCCAGAAAGATGGAATTGCAATTTACCTAATCGTGCAGAAATAGACATCGGCAAATTAGCCGATTCAGAAGAATTAGCCGATTCAGAAGTGGGTAAAACTTTAGACTCATCGCTATTCGTAGATTCTGCAATTTCTGACATGATTCAAGCATACGGCACATCAGAGAACAGTATCAACAAAAGATTTAACAAAATTCAAAGAATTTAACGCTAAATTATTAAGACTGCACTCGAACTACAGAAAAATAAAGAAATATACACAAAAATGGCGAAACGTAGAGATTTTTTACAAGATTTTCAGGTAATTCACAGGCAATAACATCTTTGTCTTAAGTAAAGGATGCCTATTATAGAGACATCAAGGAAAAAGCAAATCAACATAACGAATGATTTGCAAGAACTAATAACTGAACCTCTCTTCTTCTCTTCTCTTTCATAACCCCGGGTTAATAGCTCGGGGTTTTTGATTACATTATAAAAAATTACATTACAAAATTACGGATTATTCTCCCCCCCCCCCCCCAAAAAAAAACAAAACAAAAGTCGGGATGCAGCAAACACCACACCCCGACTTATGCACTGATAAAATCAGATACGCGCAACAATCACAAAACGCGCATTAAAAATCAAACAATAGGCTCTACCTGGTTAAATCCAAGCTCCACAGGAGTTTCGCGACCAAAGATAGAAACAAGAACCGTAAGCTTCTGCGTTGTAGGATCCACATCCGATACCACGGCAGCCATAGTCGCAAATGGACCATCGGTAACTGTAACCTGATCGCCAACCTTGTAAGCCACCTCAACGGTACGCTTACGAGCCGCAGCAGGCTTATCTCCAGCCTTCTTCAAAGCCTCAGACGCAATCATAGGAGCCATCATATCGATAACTTCCTTACGGCTAAGAGGAGCAGGCTCCTTAGATGGGCCAACAAAACCAGTAACGCCTTCAGTTTCGCGCACAATACGACGAGCATTCTCATCTGGCCACATACGAATAAGCACATATCCCGGGACGCGAACGCGGGTAATAACCTTCTTACCCTTGTCGGTGTGCTTTTCAACCTCTTCCATTGGCACTTCAATCTGGAAAATCTTATCTTCCAAACCAAAGCTTTGTACACGAGATTCAACGTTAGTTTTAACGCGCTTCTCGTAGCCAGAATAGGTGTGGAGAACGTACCACTTGCCTTCAAGAGTGCGCAAAGTCTTAGAGAATTCCGCAACAGCGGCAGCACCAGCATCTGTAGGATCAACTTCTTGCGCAGCGGAAGAATCGCCAGCAACCGTTTCAGCAGGCTCAGCAGGAGACTCGGTCTCACCAGCTACGTTTTCACTATTTTCAGAAGCATCTTCTACGACAACAGTATCTGCAGCATCTGCGTTCTCAACATTTGCAGCATCAACCGAAATATCAGCTGCGTCAAAATCCGCAAAATCATTCACAGAATCAACATTTTCGAGATTCAACTCGTCAGTCATATTCGCACACCCTCAAAATTCGTTGAAATCAGCCAAACAGCCACATAACAGACTTACCCAAACCGAAGTCCATAACAGTGACGAAAACCATCAAGAAAATAACAAAAATAAACACGGAAGCTGACCAAGCAAACAATTCCTTGCCGTGAGGAGCAACGACTTTGCGAGTCTCATCAATAGTTTGCTTAATGAACATGCCAATACGCATGAACAAATTCGGCTTCTTCTCTTTTGCCTTGGCCATGCTTGAATCCTTCGTTTGAAAATTGTTAACAATAAAACTGGCAGGGACGGCGGGACTCGAACCCACAACCTACGGTTTTGGAGACCGTTGCGCTACCAATTGCGCCACATCCCTAGGTGAACTTGCTAATCATACCTTAAAAAGATTGACTTGGCAAAACCGCCAAATAGATATGTTAGCGGAAGGGCAAGATTTAAGGGTTTTATTATGATTAGCGAGTGTCGCTAAACGCGCGGTTGCTGGCGACTTTTGCGCGCGTAAACAACGCGCTGGCGCCTTTAAAACGCGCTGCCGCCTTCAATCCACTGCTTCATACGCCTCATGCCCTCGGCAAGCTGACTATCTGCTAAAGCACACGAGAATCGCAAGTAACCAGGCGCACCAAAAGCCTCTCCAGGAACAGCGGCAACATGCGCTTCATCAAGTAGCATTTGCGCAAGCACAGACGACGTGCCTGGAATCTTAGAATCCTTGCCCATCGGGCACTCAAGCAGTGCCTCAACGTTTGCAAACGCGTAGAAAGCGCCGTGCGAAAGAGGGCAAGTCACGCCATCAATATCGTTTAACGCCTGCACAATAGCCTTGCGACGAGCATCGAAGGAATCACGCATTTTTGCAACTTCATCTAAGGTCCCACCAACCGCTGCAAGAGCTGCTCGCTGTGAAATATTGGAAACGTTAGACGTCATGTGGCTTTGAAGCTTAATCGCAGCTTTTGCGACATCAAGCGGCGCAACCATCCAGCCAACACGCCAACCTGGCATTGCGTACGTTTTAGCAACACCGTTCAAAACAAGCAGCTGGTCGCGCACTTCTGGCACTTCTACGCCAATATACGACGTTTTTACGCCGTCGTAATGCAAGTGCTCGTAAATCTCGTCGGAAAGCACCCAAATATGGTGTTTTATAGCCCATTCGCCAATCGCGCGAATCGTTTGTGCGCTCCAAATAGCGCCTGTTGGATTAGAAGGCGAAGTTACAATAATCGCACGCGTGCGTGGGGTACGAGCCGCCTCAATCGCCTCAATATCTGGCTCAAAACCGCGATCCGCGCCAGACATAACAGGCACAGGCACGCCACCTGCAAGTTTTACTGCCTCTGGGTAGCTTGTCCAATATGGCGCTGGGATTATAACTTCATCGCCATCGTTTAACAAAATCTGGCATGCTTCGTAAACAGCTTGTTTGCCGCCATTCGTTACAACAACTTGATTTGGGGAAACATCGTAGCCAGAATCGCGCTTGACTTTGCGCGCAATCGCCTCGCGAAGCTCTGGAAGACCAGCTGTAGCCGTGTACTTGTAGTTTTTTGGGTCTTTGCATGCGGCGGCTGCGGCTTCAACAATGTAGAGCGGCGTTGGAAAATCAGGTTCGCCTGCGCCGAAGCTAATAACGTCGATTCCTGCGGCTTTCATTGCTTTTGCTTTGCCATCTACAGCAAGCGTTGCACTCGGTGCCACTTTGTTAATGCGATTGCTCATAGAGCGCCATTGAGAGTTTGATACGTTTGCTGCGATTTGCAACTCGTTTTCTGCCATATTTGCTGCGATATTTTCTGCCATACTTACAGTTTAACCATTACACGTTATTTCCCGATTTTGTTTCTTTTTCGACCAGAGCTGCTTCCTATTTAGCGTTGTGGGAGGGCTGGGTGTTTCTTGTCTCACAACGCTCCGCCTATTACGTGTAGTCTGTTGTTGCGGTTGTTCCGTTTTGTCTTTAATTTTGTTTTTGGGTTGAAGTTCGTTTGTAGTGGTGACTCATTGGATTATTTGGTATCGGCTGCCGCTCTTATACTGTTCGACCAAGAATCACCCAGCCCTCTTACGAGTCTTAACAATTGCGTACCACTTAATCACCGAGATTCTCGATTTTTCTTGCTCTCTCGGCGAGTCACCACCTTCGGCGCTGAGGCTCACCTCGCTCGCTGCGAAAAATCTCGAATCTCTACCTTGCTTGGCGTAATTTTAAGCGCACATGCAAATCGATTAGCAAGTAGAAGATTATAAAAGCACAAGATTGTCGCGATGCACCACAGGATGCGCGTATTGCCGCCCCAAAGTCGCCTCTAAATCATCTGTTGTAAGACCCATTACCTGCGGTATCTCATCTGAATCAAATGCAACTAGCCCTTTGGCTAAATGATTACCATGCTCATCATCAATCCACACTGGATCACTTGCAGAAAAGTCACCAGCAACCCCTACGATTCCAGCAGCCAGCAGGCTTGCTTTCCCTCCTCGAACGGCTGCAGCTGCACCAGAATCTACAATAATCGAGCCATGTGGATTAGACGCAAAACCAATCCAAAGTCTTCTGGAAGACGCGCGCGAATTTAGTGGCGCGAACACGGTTCCAACTGCTTTCCCCGATAGTGCGCCCTCCGCGTTACTAGCACATGTCAAAAGCGTTGGGATTCCAGAAACAGCAGCAACGTGCGCCGCATCCATTTTGGTTATCATTCCGCCTGTGCCTACACCCGAAATGCTGGAGCCAACTTTAACATCGTCTAGCGCGCGCGTAACATCGGGAACAAAACTAATCCGCTTAGCATCTGGTTCGCTAGGCGGAGCCGTGTAAAGCGCGTCAACATCTGTTAAAAGAACCAGCGCATCTGCTCGCACAATGTTCGCCACAAGCGCCGCAAGCCTATCGTTATCACCAAAACGTATTTCGTTGCTAGACAGAGCGTCGTTTTCGTTTACGATTGGCACAACGCCTAATTCCAGCAGCCTAAGCATTGTGCGTTGGGCATTACGGTAACGCGAAGGACTTATAGTAACGTCTGCCGTTAGTAGCATTTGCCCTACTCTTATGCCGAATTCCGCAAATGCTGACTCATATTGGTACATGAGCAAGCCTTGTCCAACTGATGCTGTTGCTTGCTGAGTAGGCACATCTTTAGGACGTTCATTAAAACCAAGTAGTCCAAATCCCGCTGCGATAGCACCAGAAGATACTAAAACTACATTAGCTCCAGACATTTGAGCACGGCTAATAGCCGTAACAAGAGCACGTAATTTTTGCACGTCTAAATGACCAGATAAGTCTGTAAGCGAGCTAGAGCCAACTTTTACGACTATTGTGTTCGCATTGCTAATTGAACGCCGAATCTCATCTTCGGTAGGCTCAACTGCCTTATTAATCATTTACTCACCACGTCCAAATAAACTCTGCTCATCGTGTTTGTCGTCATCTACCGATGGATCTGCCCAATGACCTTGCTTTCGCTCCGCCATCATCGCATCTCTCACAGCGCTCTTTGCATCCATCATCATGTGATAATCGCGTCTGCGCTCCGCATTCGTGCGCCTTGCACCTCTAGGGTCATTTGCTTCAAGTCGCAAGTCTTTTCCACGCGCACCCAAGCTAGCGCCGTCCAAACCTTCCGCACCTGCTGCAATGCTTGGATCCCAGTCGAAGCAAACCATGCGGTTTCCGCGACCAATCCTAATCTCGTCTCCTGGACGTGCACCCTTCTTGCGCAACTCGTCTTCTACACCAAGTTTTGCTAAGCGATCCGCCAAATAGCCAACTGCCTCATCGTTGTCGAAGTTTGTTTGCACAACCCAACGCTCTGGCTTAGCGCCCGTAACAGTAAACCAAAAGTCGCCATTTTTGTCTTCTTCGCGCTCGATTGTAAAGTCGCTAGCACTTCCGCGGCCATCATCTCTGCGTCGTCTCAATGCTGGCTGTTCAAGCGGCTGAATAACAACTCGCTCTTCTTCTCGCGCTGCCTCTTGCTCAGCAAGCTTTTCGCGCATACTAGCCACCATCTTTCCAAGCGCAAAACCAAGCTCTTTCAAGCCTTCGTGAGACGCAGTAGAAATCTCAAAAACTGGAAAGCCCATTTTTTCAAAGTCGCTTCGCACAAATTCTGCCAACTCTTTTGCCTCTGGCACATCAATCTTGTTTAGCACAATAATTCGCGGACGCTCTGGAATCGGAATCGCTCCAAGCGGCAAATCCAACTTGTTTGCGTATTGCGAAAGCTCGTGTTCCAAAGCCTTATAATCGCTGATTGGATCGCGATTGGGTTCAAGCGTTGCGCAGTCGATTACGTGGGCGATTATTTCCGTGCGCTCAATGTGGCGCAAAAATTCTAGCCCAAGCCCTTTTCCTTCGGAAGCTCCTGGGATCAATCCTGGCACGTCTGCGATTGTGTAGCGGTATTCACCAAAGCTGACCACACCAAGGTTTGGAACAAGCGTTGTAAACGGATAATCTGCGATTTTTGGTTTTGCAGCGCTGATTGAAGCTACAAGACTTGACTTTCCTGCAGACGGGAAGCCCACTAGCGCGACGTCTGCTATCGACTTTAGTTCTAGGATTACGTCTCGTTCTTCGCCAGGTTCACCTAGTAGTGCAAAACCTGGAGCGCGGCGAGTTTTATTGGCAAGAGCGGCGTTTCCAAGGCCTCCAGCACCTCCTGCTGCGACTACGAATGTGTCGCCTACATGTTGCAAATCAGCCAAAACGTTGCCTGGCTTTTTTTGCGCGCCCGATGCACCCTTCGCCTCAAAAATTACGGTTCCGACTGGCACTGGCAACATAAGGTCTTCTCCTTTGGAGCCGTCCTTTGTATCACCTAAACCCATTGTGCCACTCTGCGCTACGCGATGTGGCATGAATCGGTAGTCGAGTAGGCTGTTAGCGTTGCGATCGGCTACGAATATAACGCTTCCGCCATTTCCGCCATTTCCGCCATTTGGACCTGCAAGTGGCTTGTATTTTTCTCTGCGCACGCCTGCGGATCCGTTGCCGCCGTCGCCGCCTTTAACGTGTACCGTTACTCGATCTACAAAATCGCTCATAACTTTTACCTTACTTGATGCTCAATACTCGCCAGATTTGACTGCGTTTGTTTACGTTTTGGTCGATCTTGGAAACAAACACAAGATCATTTCCCGATTTTGTAGCTCAAAACGCCAAAATCAACAACAAAAAACGTCAATACTCGCCAGATTTGCAAAAACAAAAAAGCCGCACCGAACGGGGTGCGGCTAGAAGATTAATGGGTTACTCAGACGGTAACTACGTCTACAACCTTGCGATCGCGACGAATGCCGAACTTCACATTGCCGTCCACCAAAGCGTACAGCGTGTGATCCTTACCCAAAGCAACGTTCTGTCCTGCATGGAACTTGGTGCCGCGCTGGCGAACAATAATGTTTCCAGCCACAACAGCTTCTCCACCGAACTTCTTAACGCCAAGATATTGCGCCTGTGAGTCGCGACCGTTGCGCGAGCTAGACGCACCCTTCTTATGTGCCATCTTGCTGTCCTTTCAGGTTTATAACACCGTCAATCAGGCGATGGCCGTGATCTTGACGAGAGTCAACTTCTGACGATGACCCTTGCGGCGAGCCACGCCAGTCTTGTTCTTATACTTCATAATGCTAATCTTTGGACCCTTAGCTTCGTCGTTAAGAACTTCTGCCTTAACTGTGATCTTTGCAAGATCCTTAGCGCTTAAGGTCACCTTAGCACCGTCAACAACGAGCGCGACCGGGAATTCCACGGTATCGCCCTTCTTTGCATCGAGACGGTTTACGAGGATGGCGTCTCCAACCTCAACCTTCTCTTGATGGCCACCGGCCTTCACAATCGCGTACATAATTCGTTCCTTAGCTAAATTGAAAGCTTTACTATTGCCTCACGCGCAGCGTTGAACCTGCGGCAAGACACCGACTATCAAAATTACACCGACCCCTGTACTAACGTCAAGTCTTAATTCATAAAGTCGAAATAAGCAATAGACATTATTGTACTCGAGCCGTATACTTTACGTTTATTTTTTAGTTTTCACTAGATTCTTGAGAGCTTTCTGTGGATTCTTGAGATTCTTGCGAATCATCAGATTCCTCAATTTTCCCGACTACCTGCGATTCTTCACTGCTTTCTGCAGATTCATTACTCGCATCTGCTGCAGAAAAGTCGCCAGCAACCGAAGATTCATCAACACTGTCAACACTGTCAACACTGTCAACACTGTCAACACTGTCAACACTGTCAACACTGTCAACACTGTCAACAACACTATCACCTGCATCGCCATTATTAGCAACGTCATCTGCAACTACAGCATTCACATCATTATCGTTATCGTCTTTATTATCGTTACCGTCTTTTTCGTCACTTTTACGCAAAGACTCCTCCAAGAAAGCCGACGACGCTGCAGCAGCCGCAATACGCGCTAATTTGGCGCGAACATCCGCACTGGACTCCTGTTTAACCACAGGCATAGGGTCCGCAATACTTCCATGACCATGCTTATTGGTTTTAATAAACGGATCACCGCCCTTAAGCGCGTAAGGATCCGCATACTCCGAAGACACAGTCGGCTCGTCGTGAAGAATAAACCCACGACCCTTGCAAGTCGGGCACTCCTCCGAAAACGCCTCGACCAAACCCTGTCCAACACGCTTACGAGTCATTTGGACAAGACCAAGAGATGTAACCTCCGCAACCTGATGCTTTGTGCGGTCGCGCGCAAGACACTCAACAAGACGGCGCAAAACAAGATCGCGGTTCGCTGGCATAACCATGTCAACGTAATCAATCATAACCATGCCGCCTATATCGCGAAGTCGCAGCTGTCGCGCAATCTCCTCGGAAGCTTCCAAATTGCAGCGAGTCACAGTCTCTTCCAGCGACTTTCCGCGACCAATAAAACGACCCGTATTTACGTCAATCGTTGTCATTGCCTCCGTTCGGTCAATAACAATCGAACCGCCTGCAGGAAGATAAACCTGGCGCTCCATGCCCTTTCTAAGCTGGCTGTCGATTTGCCACTTGTCGAACACGTCTTTACCTTCATGCTCAGCAGGATCCCAATACTCAATCTTGCTGCGCAAATCAGGAGCCATCATCTCCAAGTATTCACAAATGCGGTCATACGCGCCCTTGCCTTCCACAATCATCTTTTGGAAGTCGTCGTTAAATATGTCTCGAACAACGCGAATAGCCACATCTGGCTCGCCTTGCAAAAGCTTTGGACGCTTTCCGTGCAAGAACTCTTCTCGCTTCGCTTCGATTCGTTCCCACTGTTTTACAAGCGATTCAAGGTCTTTTTCAATCGCATCTTCACTAGCACCATCTGCGGCGGTTCTAATGATTATGCCCATGTCTTTAGGCGCGATTTTGCTTACGATTGCGCGAAGTCGGCTGCGTTCACGGTCGGATAGCTTGCGACTTACGCCCGTCATAGCTCCAGACGGAACAAGCACAAGGAACCTACCAGCAAGCGTTACTTGAGATGTTAGTCGCGCACCCTTATGGCCTATAGGGTCTTTAGTAACTTGCACTAAAACAGGGTCTCCTGCCTTAAACGCAAGCTCCATTCTTCGCGGCTGTCCTTCTAATCGGGTTGTATCCCAGTTGACTTCGCCAGCGTAAAGCACGCCGTTTCGGGCTTGACCAATGTCTACGAACGCTGCTTCCATGCTTGGCAGCACATTTTGTACACGACCAAGGTAAATATTCCCAACGGTTGCAACTTCTTGAATATCAGAAACATAGTGTTCTACAAGAATATTGTCTTCGATTACAGAAATTTGCGTGTGACGATCGCGTTCACGCACAACCATAAGTCGGTCAACGTTTTCACGCCTTGCCAAAAAGTCTTGCTCCATAAGCAAGTTTTGACGATTACGCTCTCTGCGATTGTCACGACGACGCTGTTTTTTGGCTTCAAGTCGCGTAGAACCTTCAATATCCGTAATCTCGTCAATATACTGCTGTTTTCTAGATCTTCGACTAGATGAATCGGAGTCTATTGACGCAAAACGCGATTGTGTGCTTTGTGAATTTTGCGAACTTTGTGAGCTTGAGGAACCTTGAGATGAATCGTCAGAAGATTTCGACCTGCGACGACGACGGCGACGAGTGTACACTTCCTCGTCATCTTGAGATCGCAACTCGTCTGGATCTGGAATTAAATCACGGTCTTCTTGAGAAACTTCTATTTCGTTTATGCCATAATCGTCAGCGTATGAAGAATCATCCGAAGATAGGTCGGATGTTGTTCTACGGCTTGATCTATCAGACTTATCTGACCTGTCTGCCCTATCTTCCTTATCTGCGCGAGACGGTCTGCGACGACGACGGCGACGGGTTATCATTTCTCCGTCTTCATCATCATTATTTTCTAAATCAGAAGTTTTTGCATACTTGCGGGTTGATTCAGAATCTATATCATTATCTGACTCAACACTATTTTCAATTCTTTCGTCGATTACATCATCGATTGGAGAATAAACTATGTCGTCGTATTCAAGGTCTTCTTCTATTTGCTCGACTTCTGCAGCTGCGCGTCTTTCGGCAGCGTTTAGTCGGCGATTCTTGCGTGACTTCCTATGATTTTGATCATCGTAATTATCCTGATTGTCACGATTCTTACGACCATTATTGTTATTCTCGCTATATTTGTCACCATTATCTTTGTCAAGATTAGGCTTATCAAAATTATCTTTATCAAGGTTAGACTTATCCAAGCTATCCTTATCCAGATAATCTCGATTATTTCTACTTATTCTGCTATCGCTCCTATTATCGATTTCGTTTAAATCTTCAGGATTTGCACGATTAGATCGATCTGTGCGATTTACTCTGGAACGCACACGAATAACACGCGTATCATCTTCAGATTCAGAATCATAGTTATCGTCAAAATTGTCACGATTATTGCGATTTTTGCGACTACGTACTCTACTTAAATCCTCGTCTTCATTACGATTCTTCCTGTCATTCCTACCAGAACGCGTTTTACGCAACTTTCGTGAACTGCGACTATTGTCTTTGTCTAAATCATCTCGACTGTTTTCTCTATCGCTTTCATTTGCATCATCGTCGTAATCTAAATCGCGCATACGACTATTGTTTTCAGGCAAACGATGAGGTAAAACAGGCTCCTGAAAAAGTAGCGATGTTATCGGTCTTACAGGAGTTTGGTGCTCAATAACACTTTCAGATTCAGTTTCCTCAGAGCGTGTATTGTAATCGTTTCCGCCTTGTACGTGTAGTTTCATCGATTCGCCAGCTGCTCCTGCAACTCTTACAACGCGTCTTCCAGCTCTTCTGCGTCTTGTGCTTGACGATGCGTCTTGCGAACCTGAAACCACATTGACAACACCTGCTGTAACGGGTGATGTAATAGTTGATGCAGCTGCTGATCTTTGCTCGTCAGCTGCGTTAGTAGATTCGTTCGCGCTTGAATTTGCTGCTACGAATGAAAGATTTTTATCTTCATTTTTATCATTATTGGCTTCGGGCACGGTGAAGCCTTCTCGTGTTACTCTGGGCACTATGCTCCTAGCGAAACTCTGCAATAGTTTCGCGCTCTTAGCCTGAAGAATGCACACGCTTATGCGAGCCACCCCTAAGGCTATCAATAAAGTCTAGCTGCACGACAGCGGACACCAGCCTCGCCCAAAATCATGCGTGAAAATCACGTGAGGGGATCGACGCCGTCGAATGCTCTGGCGGCTTGCAGCGCCACCGTTTTCTAGTATGCCATATTGCAACGTCAAATAACATGCGCCAATAAAAGTAACATACGCCAATAAAAGTCGATTGCGCATTACCCACAATCCAAAAATCAGCGCTAAAATCGTTTTCATGGGTTTGATCAGTGCTATGCAAGGCTTTTGCGTAATTGGCATCGTCATTGCCGCTGGATACGTAACCGCGCGTCTTCGCATCGGCGGATCGCAAGCACAAATGGTGCTTAATCGCGTGAGTTTCTTCGTATCTAGTCCTTGTTTAATGTTTGCAATCCTTGCAAAAGAGCCAATTTTTGAGATTTTTCACTCGTCAATTTTTGTTGCGTTTTTCTCCGCAATGATTGTTGGCGTTGCATTTATTCTGCTTAATCGCCTGTTTTTCCACCTTCCTGCTGCGGATTGCACAATTGGCGCGCTTAACTCGCTTTACTTAAACTCAAACAACATTGGCTTGCCTGTTGCAACTTATATTCTTGGAAATCCCGCGCTTGTTGCCCCAATTTTAGTTATGCAGCAAGCTGTTTTTACGCCTGTTGGACTAACGGTTTTAGACGTTACAACTACTGGAAAGTGCTCGCTTAAACGCATTGCTCAACAGCCGCTTAAGCAACCACTTTTAATCGGATCGCTTGGAGGAATTATTATTTCGGCAATTTCCGCAAAAGTTGGATATTTCCCTGTTCCGAATTTTCTTTATGACCCGATTAAGATGATTGGCGATTCCGCGGTTCCTATGATTTTGATGGCTTTTGGAATGTCACTTTACGGCAGCAAGCCGCTACAAAAGGATTCTAATCGCGCTGCGATTGCTACAGTTGCGATTTTAAAAAACTTGATTATGCCAATTGTTGCGTTTTTATTGGCTTATTTTGTTATGGGTTTCCGAGGTGCCACTCTTTACGCGTGTGTTGTGCTTGCGGCGCTTCCGACTGGTCAAAACGTGTACAATTACGCTGCTAGATACAATGTTGGCTTGAGTTTTGCGCGCGATGGAATCCTGTTTTCTACGGTTACGAGTCCGATTTGTATTGCGTTAATCGCAGCAGTTTTAGGGTGACTAATCCTCCCGCATTTGTTCCCTATTTAAGCAAATCTGACTACAAACATGAGCGCGAGACCTGCCTTCGCGCTCAAAG
Source organism: Gardnerella sp. c11Ua_71 (assembly GCF_055818025.1). Taxonomy (NCBI): domain Bacteria; kingdom Bacillati; phylum Actinomycetota; class Actinomycetes; order Bifidobacteriales; family Bifidobacteriaceae; genus Gardnerella; species Gardnerella sp. c11Ua_71. The sequence continues at coordinate 367,948 of NZ_JARFVR010000001.1, forward strand.
CGTAGCGCGCGAAGGCAATTCGGAGCGCTGAGCCGCTCAAACGTAAAGTCCAGTGGACTTTACGCGCGGCGAAGACGTGAGCGCGCTGTAACGCGCGAGCGATTTTCCCGAGATTGTTTACGTATTTGGAGATTTTGGAAACAAACACGGGCAAAAACGTGAGCGCACTCTACACCAAACACAATATCCACAAAACAACACAATAAGCCCTTAAACACA